>PLXR01000146.1 GCA_003151495.1 Opitutaceae bacterium | reverse complement strand
CCTCGATGTAGCGCTCCTTGGACATCGGGCCACCCTAGCGCCGGTCCCCGCCCCCGGCAAGGGGCTGTTGTCGGGCGAAGAACCGGATCGTCCGCTCGTTCGCGGGCGCGTCGATCACCCGCTCCGGGGGGCCCCGCTCGACCACCTGGCCCGCGTCCATGAACACCACCTCATGGGCGACCGCCCGCGCGAATGCGACCTCGTGGGTGACGACCGCCATCGTCATCCCCTCGAGGGCCAGGGTTCGCATTACGCCGAGCACCTCACCGGTCAACTCCGGGTCGAGCGCCGACGTGGGCTCGTCGAAGAGGAGCGCGGCGGGCTCCATGGCGAGCGCGCGCGCGATGGCGGCGCGCTGCTGCTGGCCGCCGGAGAGCTGGGAGGGGTGGGCGTCGGCCTTGTCGGAAAGCCCCACCCGGTCCAGCAGTCCGAGGGCGAGCCGCCGGGCCGATTCCCGGGTGAGCCTCCGGATCAGCCTCGGCGCCAGCGCCACGTTCTCCCACACGAGCAGGTGGGGGAAGAGGTTGAACTGCTGGAAGACCATCCCGACCCGCGACCGCAGGCCGTCGAGGTCGCGGTCCCGTGCGCGGACCGGGACGCCCCCGAAGAGGACCTCCCCCTCGTCCGGGACCTCCAGGAAGTTCAGGCAGCGCAGGAGCGTCGACTTGCCCGAGCCGCTGGGCCCCAGGATCGCGGTGACCCTGCCGGCTCGGACCTCGATCGATATCCCGTCGACCGCGGTGACGCCGCCGAAGCGCTTCACGATGCCGCGGGCCTCCAGGACGGCGGCCTTCGGCTGCGGGTCTGCGTTCGGGTCAGGCTGCATGGCGGCGGTAGCGGTGCTCGAGGGCCTTGACCCCCAGGGCGAGGAGGAGCGTGAGGGAGAGGTAGAGGAGGGCGAGGAGCGTCAGGCTTTCCGTGTACCGGAAGGTCGCGCTCGCGTAGAGCCGGGCCTCCTGCGTGATGTCCCGGACCCCGAGGACGGACACGAGCGACGAGTCCTTCAGGAGCGAGATCAGGTCGTTTCCGAGCGTCGGCAGGATCCTGCGGAACGTCTGGGGAAGCAGGACGTGCCAGAGGGCCTGGCGCTGGGAGAGGCCGAGGGCGCGGGCCGCCTCGGCCTGCCCGCGCGCGAGGGAGGTGAGGCCCCCCCGAACCGTCTCGGCCTCGAAGGCACCGTAGGCGCAGACGAGGGCCGCGACGACGCGCGCGCCCATGGGGACGTCGGAGGCCCGCAGCCCCGCGAAGAGGCCGGCGGGCGCGCCCGCCCAGCGCAGGGCGTCGACGCCGAGCGGGACCAGCACGAAGGCGACGATGAAGATCTGGACGAGGATCGGCACGCCGCGCGCCACCTGGACGTAGAGCGTCGCGAGGTTGCGGCGGAAGGGGTGGGGAGAGACAAGCCCCAGCGCCGTCGCCAGGCCGAGCGCGATCGCGAGGGGGAAGGCGACCGCGGTGACGGCGAGCGTGACGCCGAGGCCCGACAGGATCCGGACCAGGATCTCCGCGTAGACCTCCGAGGTCGCCGCCCGCCACGCGAACAGGGTCCCACCGAGCGCGAGCGCAAGCAGCCACCAGGGGGCCCGCGAGAGGCGGCCGACGTTTCCCGGGCTGAGCCTGCCGTCCGGGCCGATCATGGCCGGGGGGCGGGCGCCGCCGGCGGCGCCGGGGCGAACCACTGAGCGTTGAGGCGGCCAAGCGTCCCGTCCGAACGCATCGAGCCCAATGCGGCGTCGACGGCCGGCCTCAGGCCGGACCCCTGCGTGAAGACCATGGCGAGGTCCTGGGCGGCCAGTGCCCCGTCCAGAAGTCGAAGGCGCTCCGCGTGGGCGCCGACGTATCCCTGCCCGCCGACGTCGTCGATGATGACGGCGTCCAGGTCCCCGCTGATCAGCGCCTGGACCAGATCCCCGAAGTCGTCATAGGCCACGATCCTGGATCGGCCCACGAGCTCCTCGGCGCGGGTGTAGTTGGTGTTCCCCTTCTGGGCCCCGAGCCGGGCCCCCGCCGTCCCCGCGAAGCCCTCAAGGGACGCGAACCGCCGCTCCCCCGCCCGGACGAGCAGCCTCTGGCGGACCTGGGCGTAGCTCGCCGAGAAGTCGACGACCCGGGCGCGCTCGGGCGTCGCGGTGATCCCGTTCGCCGCCATGTCGAACTGCCCGGTCGCGACCGCCTGGATCATGCTGTCCCATGCGATCTCGCGGAACTCGGGGCGGAAGTTGAGCCGGCGGCCGATCTCGCGGATCGCGTCGTAGTCCCAACCCCCGGGGGTCCTTGTGCCGGGGAGCACGTAGTTGAAGGGGGGATAGTCGTCTTCGACGGCGACGATGACCCGGCGCCCTCCCAGGTCGGGCAGCGCCCCGGGGCCGCCCCCGCACAGTCCCCGGGCTGCGGCGAGGCCGAGCGCGAGGACGAGGGTCACGGGCAGGCGGCGGGGCACGCCCGGACGGTGGCGGACGCGCCGGAAGCTGGCAAGTGCGCCCTGGGGCCGAACCCGGGCGGCGCTACTCGAGCTCGTCCTCGTGGAGGGCCGCGGCCACGGTCGCGCGGCGCCTGACGTAGTAGATCGTCATCGCCCCCTGGTAGAGGACGGTCACCGCGGCCACGCCCAGGTAGACCAGCCGCAGGAACTCGAGGAGGAACTGGTCGACGCTCATCCCGGCCTGGCGGATCTGCTCGGCGAGCTCGGAGGTGACCACCGCCCGGATAGTGGAGATGTCCGGCCTGGCGAGGCGAACCGCCGAATAGGCGAGGAGGATTGCCATCAGGTAGAGCTGGCTCGAGATGAGCCAGCCCATGCCGCGCCCGCGACCGGCCCGCAGGAGGGTGACGCCGTGGAGCTCTATCGCCCCCGCCGCGGCCACCAGGAGCCCGACGATCGCCCCCGAGACGTCGCGCGAGGCCGCCGAGATGAGCGCGAACCCTCCCGCCACTCCGAGGACTGACAGGCCGTCAAAGCGGGCGACGCGCATGACGCGGCGGAACGACTCCGCGGGTAGGAGGGGGGGCTTCATGGCGGGCGGGGTTGTCATTCCCCTGTTTCGCCCCGGAATCTCAAGCTTCTTCGCCAGGAACTTGTGCGCGTGCCGACGGTCTGTCCCGAGTGAGCCTCCTTCGTTTTTGGGGGTTGCGATCAGGCGATTTCGCGCGAATATCCGGCCAAGCAGAACCCCCTATTACCCCATGGATACCCCCGTTTCGGCGCTCATCGAGCGCAAAGGGTCAGCAGTACACGCCGTCGTCTCAACGATCACCATCAAGGAGGCCGTGGCCGAGATGAACAAGAAGAGGATCGGCTGCATCCTGGTCAGCGATGCAGGGAAGATCGTCGGGATCTTCACGGAGCGCGACGTGCTCCTGCGCGTCGTCGGCGCCGACCTCGACCCGAAGAAGGTCCTGATGTCGGAGGTCATGACCACGAACGTCCTGTCGGTCACATCCGACACCACGGTCGAGCAGACGATGGTGATTTTCGCCGAGAAGAAATGCCGCCACCTCCCCGTGATCGATGACGGGAAGCTGAAGGGCCTGGTCTCGATCGGGGACATCTCGCGCTGGGTCGCGGACACAAGCCGGGCCGAGGCGGACCACCTGAAGAACTACATCTCCGGCGGCTTCCCCTCCTGAGGGAGGGTGCCTGCCCGGGCGCCCCCCCGGCCGCATGGATTTGACGCGGGCGCCCCGTTGGGCACGTTTGAGGCCCCCCCCACCCATGAAAGCCACCCTAAGCGCCCTCGCCCTCGCATTTTCAGCCATGTCCGCCCAAGCCGCCATCGTGACCCGCGACGTCGATTACGAGCACAACGGGGTCAAGCTCCGCGGGTACCTCGCCTATGACGACGCCAAGACGGCCGCGGCCAAGCTTCCGGGAGTCCTGATCGTCCACGAGTGGTGGGGCCTGAACGACTACGTGAGGGGCCGCGCCGTGCAGGTGGCTAAGCTTGGGTACGTGGCCTTCGCCCTGGACATGTACGGGGCGGGGGTCCTCGCGGACGACCCGAAGGGCGCCGGTGCGCTCGCCGGCCAGTTCTACGGGAAACCCCTCATGGCGGAGCGCGCGAAGGCGGGCCTTGACCAGCTGGTCGCCACCGGGCTCGTGGACCCCGCAAAGGTTGCGGCGATCGGATACTGCTTCGGCGGCTCCACCGTGCAGGCGCTCGCGTACTCGGGTGCGGGGCTCGCGGGGATCGTGAGCTTCCATGGAGGCCTGCTCCCGGCCACGGCCGAGTCGGCTGCGAAGGTGAAGGCGAAGATCCTCATCTGCCACGGGGCGCTTGATCCCTCGTCCAAGCCGGAGGAGGTGACCGCGTATTTGAAGTCGCTCAACGACACCAAGCTCGACTACCGGTTCGTCCAGTACGCCGGAGCCCTCCATGCGTTCACGAACCCGGACGCCGACGCGAAGGCCGAGAAGTTCCCCGGCATGAAGGGATTCATCGGGTACAGCCCCTCGGCGGACCGGCGCTCCTGGCAGGACATGAGGATGTTCTTCAAGGAGATCTTCAGCCCGGCGAAGAGCTAGGCCTGGGCGGATTCGTACCAGCGGCGCGAGCGGTTGCACGCGCCGCAGATCGACAGCATCACCGGCACCTCGACCAGGACCCCGACCACGGTCGCGAGGGCGGCGGGGGAACCCGGGCCGAAGAGCGCGATGGCCACCGCCACCGCAAGCTCGAAGAAATTGCTGGCCCCTATCAGGGATCCCGGGGCCGCCACGCTGTGCTCGACCCGCAGGAGCCGCATGAGGAGGTAGGTCAGCCCGGAATTGAAGTAGACCTGCAGGATTATCGGCACGGCGATCAGGGCCACCATGAACCACCGGCTCGTCAGGTTCTCGGCCTGGAAGGCGAAGATCAGGACCAGCGTCAGGAGGAGGGCGCCGACCATGACCGGGTGGAACCGCGGGAGGAACCTCCCGTCGAACCACTCCCTTCCCCGGGAGCGCAGGAGCGCGGTGCGGGTCAGCCAGCCCGCCGCAAGGGGGACCACGATGAAGACAACGACCGAGGTCACGAGGACCCGCGCGGGCACGACGACGTGGGCCACGCCGCAGAGGAACATCACGATAGGCGCGAAGACGACCAGCATGATCAGGTCGTTCACGGCGACCTGGACCAGCGTGTAGGCGGGGTCGCCGTCGGTCAGGTACGACCACACGAACACCATGGCCGTGCAGGGGGCCGCGGCCAGGATGATGAGGCCGGCCGTGAAGCCCCGCGCCGTCTCGGGGTCGATCCAGCGGGCGAAGGCGTGCTGCATGAAGAGCCAGGCGAGGAAAGCCATGCTGAACGGCTTCACCAGCCAGTTGATGAAGAGCGTCACCATGAGCCCCCTGGGGCGCCGCGCGATGCCGCCGATCGAGCCGAAGTCGACCTTCAGCATCATCGGGTAGATCATGAGCCACAGGAGGATGCTGATCGGCACGTTCACGTGGGAGTCCCTGCCAAAGTCCATGCGGCTGAGCGCCGACGTGGCTCCGGGGAGGAGTTTTCCCAGGGCCACCCCCGCCACCATGCAGAGGAGCACCCAGACCGACAGGTACCGCTCGAAGAAGTCGAGGCGCTTGGGGCCCGCGGGAGGGGCTTCGGCGGTCCCGCTCACGGCTTGAAGGGGGTCCTCGCGGCGATCTGGTCGAGCGCGATCTTCCTGAGCTCGCTGTCGGGAAGTGCGCACATGAGCTCGATCCGCCGCGCGATCTGGGAGGCCACCTGGGTGAAGAGCCAGCGCTTCTTGTCCTCCGGGCCCTCGAACGCCGCCGGGTCGGGCGACCCCCAGTGTGCGAGCACGGGCTGGCCGGGCCAGACCGGGCAGGATTCCCGCGCGTGGTCGCAGACGGTGATGATGAAGTCGAACTTCACGTCCCTGAACTCGTCCCAGGACTTGCTCCGCGCGGCGCTCGCGTCGATGTCGTACTTCTCCCTGAGCACCCAGAGGGCGAGGGGGTTGACGACCCCGGACGGCTTGGCGCCGGCGCTCTGGACCTCGAAGCGCCCGCGGCCCTTCTGCCTGAGGAGGTATTCGCCTATGATGCTCCGGGCTGAGTTCCCGGTGCAGAGGATCAGGACCTTGTAGGGCGCGGGGTTCATCGTTTGGCGTGCCTTGCGGGCTTCCTCGGGAGCGGAGAGGGGGAGCAGCAGATGGGGCTCTCCTCCTCGAACCTGCCCTTCAGATTGCGGAGCCTCTCCCTGTCCGCCCGGAACAGGGGGTCCTCCTCGGCGCAGTCCTGCAGGCAGGCAAGGTTTGCCGCCAGCTCGGGAGAGCGCTTTCCCGGCAGGCTGTAGACCATCCAGTTGGCCTCCCGCCTCACGGCTACCATCTTGTGGGCCCGGAGGTAAGCGAGGTGCTTGGACACCTTCACCTGGGGCTCCCCCAGGACCTTCTGGAGGTGGCAGACGCAGAGCTCGCCCTCATCGAGGAGGCTCAGGATCCGCAGCCGGGTCGGGTCGCAGAGGCACTGGTAGATCTGGACGAGGTTCATGGGCGTCGATCAGCAGCATCCCGACGTGCCGCAGCATTCGGTCTCGAGGCCGCAGGCCTCGCGGGCGAGGCAGTCCGTGTGCTTGTGGGCGAGCATGAACGAAAGCGCTCCCGGTCGCTCGTCCACGGAGGCCACGGGGTACTGCGAGATCGCCGCATCCTCGTATTCGACCTCCACCTCCGGGTCGGAGTCCGTGAAGAGGGGGTTCGCGATCTCAAGGATCGAGCCGAGCTTTCCCGCGGTCATGCGATGGTCCTTGTCGTTGGCGGCTAGCCAGACCTGGAGCAGGCAGGACTCCGCGGTGCGACCCGTACCCCCGCAGTCGACGGACCTCTTGATCACGTGCCCCACCTCGGTGACATGGAAATCCTCCGGGACCGCGCGGCCGTCGGGGAGGACGAATCGGAGGCTGCTTTCCGCGTTGCGGCCGAGGAGGGATTTCAGCGATGTCAGCTTCATGTCGGTACGGGTATATACCTTTAAAGGAATATGCAAATGGAATTGCGCATTCCCCGGGGGTCGCGCGGACGCGGGCGTGGCGCCCGGCGGCGGGATCAAAGGCCCGCGGAGGGTTTCCTGGAGTGGCCCGCGGTGGCGAGATACCGCCCGCGGTGCCTTCGTACCCTTACAGGGGCGCCGAACGCGCCGCTCAGTTTCCCCGTGGTCACCACGCGCAGCTTGGGGCCCGACGCGTGCACGATCCCCCCGCGCATGAGGAGCGCGTGGGTGAAGGCCGGCATGATCTCCTCGGCGTGGTGGGTAACGAGGACGAGCGAGGGGCCTGTGCGGCGACGAGCGACGCCCTCCACGAACCACAGGAATTCCTCCCGGGCCACGGGATCGAGGCCCGCGCAGGGCTCGTCCAGGATGAGGAGCTTCGGCCGGGCCATCAGAGAGCGGGCGATCAGGATCCTCTGGCGCTCCCCTTGGGAGAGGTGCGCCCATTCGCGGCGGGCGAGGTGCGAGGCCCCGACGAACTTGAGGAGCCTGCGGCCCTCGGCCGTCTCGGAGCGCGTGGGGTGTGCCCAGAGGTCGAGCTGGGCATATCGGCCGCTGACCACGGTCTCCAGGGCGGGCTCGGCGGGCGGAATGGCCGCCTGGAGGGCGGAGGTGACGATCCCTATCTCGAGCCTCAGCTCGCGCCAGTCCGCTTCGCCGTACTTCCGGCCGAGGAGGGCGATCTCGCCGGAGGTGGGGGAGAGGTAGCCCGTGAGCGACCTAAGGAGCGAGGTCTTGCCGCAGCCGTTGGGTCCCAGGATGACCCAGTGCTCGCCGCGCCTCACGCGCCAGTCGATGCCGCGGAGGATCTCGGTCCTGCCGCGGACGACCCGAAGTTCGGAAACGGTGAGGATGTCGGCCACGGGGGGGAGGATGGGGGGCGCATTCGGGGAATTCAACCGGGTCTTGTGCGCCGGCCCGGGATTTCCGAGGATGGCCGCACTCCCGCCCAGATGACCCTTGTCGACACCCACACCCACCTAGACGCCGTGGCCAAGGCCGGGGGGCTCCCAGGCCTGCTCACGCGTGCGCGCGAGTCGGGGGTCGAGTGGATGGTAGCCGTGGGTACCGCGCCGGACGACTGGGACCTCTACCGGGACCTTTCGGGGCAGCACCGGGACCGCATACGATACACGGTTGGGATCCATCCCTGCTCGGTTGACGAGGGATGGGAGTCTGCGGCGGCCGCGATCCGCCCCTACTGGGATTCCGGGGCGGCAAACGCCCCGGTCGCCCTCGGCGAATGCGGCCTCGACCGTTTCCACCTGCCAAAGGAGCCCGCGGCCGCCGCGAGGATCTTCGACCTCCAGAAGGCGGCCTTCGGGGCCCAGCTCGCCCTTGCCCGCGAGCTCGGCTGCCCGCTCGTGATCCACTCCAGGGGCGCCTTCCGCGAGTGCGTCGACATGATCGACGCGAGCGGGGTCGACTGGAACCGGGTGGTATTCCACTGCTTCTCCGAGGGCGAGCCCGAGATCCGCGTCCTGGCGGAGCGCGGCGGCCGAGGCTCCTTCACGGGGATCATCACCTACAAGAACGCGGACGCGGTCCGGGCGGCGGCCAAGGCCCAGGGGCTCCCCCGGCTGATGATCGAGACCGACGCCCCGTTCCTCGCACCCACCCCCCACCGGGGAAAGCCCAACGAGCCGGCCTATCTCCGCCATACGGCGGAGTTCGCTGCGGGAATGCTGGGGGTCACCCTGGAGGAGCTGGCGGCGACCACCACCGCGACGGCGCGCGCGTTCTACGGGTTCTGAGCCCGGAATTCGGGGATGTCAGGCGTCCGTTTCAGCGGACCGGGTCAGCGTCCGGTGACTTGACGATCAACTTGTAGTCGACGGACGGGTCCGGCGCCTTGACCATCTTTTGGTCGATGCAGTCCTTGGGAGCGACAATCGGCATCCCCGGGTCCACCACCACCCGGTCGGCAGCCGGCCGATTGGCGGCCCGGAAATCCCTGAACGGGCTCGGCACCGCCTGGAGGGAATTCTCCACGAGCGAGAGGGGCGGCGCCTCGATCTGCGCGTCCGGAAACGAAAGGGGAGCCTCAACCGCTCCGGCCGCGACCGGGAGCAGGGCGAAAAGGGCGGCAAGGGATGTCTTCATGGTGCGATTGGGGGCGGGGAGGTGGAGTTCGACAGGTCAAACGATCAAATGATCCAAGGAGGTAATGTTGGGAATAGCGTCCGACGACGTCGGGCACCGGGCGGCAGCCTCCCGGTCATCCTGTTCCTGCGCCCGGAGTCGTTGCCGGCGGCGGGAGGGGGAGCGAAGGTGGGGGTTGCCGGGGCACGCTGTACACCTCTATTAGAGCCAACCCCGTGCCATTGTTGGGGCCCGAAACCACGGCCGTGTAGTTTCCCGTGAAGAGCGTGAGGAGGAGGGCCGAGTCCGCACTGTTCTGGGGCAGCGAGAAGGCCCCGGTGGACGCGAAGGCATCGCTGATCGGCAAACGGTTGAGATTGGTTCCCCATCCCGTGTTGGTCGCGATCTGCTTGCCGGAGGAATCGAAGACCGTGAGCACCGGGTGGGCGAGGACCCCGGTAATGCCGAACTGAGAGAGTGTCGGGCCCACGCCCCGCACGAGGACGTCGACCGCGGAGCCCGGCTGGCCCGTCACCGTGAACCCCACAATCGCGACGCCCGTGCTTGGGCCGACATTCGCGCGGCAGGACACGTTCGCAAGCGTCGCAGGCGGCAGCAGTGAGGCTATGATGATGGGGCCAATGTCTTGAAGCTGGGCAGTGAGCCTGGAGGACCCGATGGCGAGCAGGATGAGCGCGACCGTTCTCTTTATTGTGTTTCCTCTCATGACTATATCTGCGGACGGCTGATAATATAGCGGGATTGCAAGGCCTTGGCAAGATGCACCGGCGGGATGCATCGCCGACGGAGGCCTCCGTCAGGCGCGCGAAGAACAGGGACTCGAGCGGAAAACCCTCGCGGTGGAGGGGGGATTCTCGATCAGTTTCGCAACAGGGCGAATGGGCCTCCGCACGAGCTCGCCGCCGCAGTTGGGGCAAATGAAGCCGAGCACGTCCGACGCGCAGTCGCGGCAGAACGTGCATTCGAACGTGCAAATAAATGCCGCCGTCGAGCCGGGCGGAAGATCCCTGTCGCAGCATTCGCAGTTGGGTCTGATCTCGAGGGCCATCCTGCTCCTTTCTAGTGAACGTTGAGGTTAGCTGACCCAAACTGGGCGCGACTCCTGCCCTGCAGGAAGCGTGACCGAGAATGGGGTCGGTTTCGGCGATAGTTCAGGTTCAATGGAATAGTCCCATGGTAAAACCCGAAGCGGCTCTACTCCAGCTCGACTTCGATGCCCCCGACAAACCGAGCGGCCAGGTTGTAGATGGCGGCGCTGATCATCCCCAAAAGGAAACCCATGACCCCATAGATGACTGGTGCGAAAAGCGCGAAGGCTCCCCCGAAGATTGCCGGCAGCGCGTTTTGCCCGCGCGGAGCAAAAAAGAGCATTATCACTATAAAGGGTACGAAGAGCAGCCCCATGGCCCCGTAGAGTATGCCGAAGATTTTCCCGGCTTGAAGTGGCGCGATGCGTTTAACGCGTCGAGTGATTGGGGGCTCTGTTGTGGACATATTGTTGGGGTGCCAATTGAGGCCAAACGTTGAGGTGGGCCGAACTAAAGGGGGCGCGACTCCTCCCCAGCGGGAGGCGTGACAAATGGAGACGTCGGATCCGGTAGTTGGTTAGGCCAATTTTTCATACCCTGGAATTCTGCCATGCTTGGCAGATGGATCTTTGGTTACAATGCGGGCACCCGAGCTTCAACGTGACTATCCGAGTGCAGCCGAGAGCAAGGATACCGAACGCAATCGTAAGCCCGACGCGCTCCCAAGAAAAATGGACAATGAACAGAGCCAAACCGCAAACTATTGGAGCAAGAAACACTGGCGCTGCGAAACGCATGTACTTAAAATAATCGCCAAATCGCTTTGTCTCCCGTTTTGAGAACAGAAGAGCCGCCAATCTGCCCTGACCTGAGTGACAGGTCTTTCCGTAGTACGTACAATGCGTGCATATGAATCGCGGAATGACGAGATACATGCAAACAAGCGAATAGCCAAGATAAGCCAAAGCGGCCCATGCGCTGAGCAGGGAGAATATGACAAAACCAAGGGCATAGACCGCTAGCCAGACGACATTCTCAAGCAATGGCGTGGTCCACGGGTAGTTGTCGTATTGAATGAGGCCTGGTTTCATTTCGGGCCTAACGTAGAGGTGATCCCCCCTAAGGATGGCGCGGCTCCTGCCCCGCAGGAGGCGTGCCTGACGAAAGGGTCGGATCCGACGATTGGTTAGGCGCAAAGATCATCAGTTATACCTACAATACTTTCTCGTCATGCGAACCATAATGTAGCCGCCGGTGATTTCGCATACAACGGTCGCTACCCAAAACTGCCACGTTCGCCAATTGTCGTTATTTTGGTGGACTCCATAGACCGCGAAAAAGAACGGCCCCACCAACAATGCCAACGTGGCGATGAACCCCTGAAACATGAGTTCCCCCGCCAGCAGTTGAAAAAGTCCCGCCCCGATAAGGGCGTAGATAAATATGTCCAAATTTCTCGCAAGCGCCGCGACAACACCGAGCGCAAACAGTGATACGGATACCATGGCTGCCCGGAATGCCCACCGGGCCCTTGGAGTGCCTCGATATTCGTCGCGTAGAGTGAGGAGCGGCATGATTTCGCCTAACGTAGAGGTGACCCGCGCTAACGATGGCGCGACTCCTGCCCCGCAGGAGTCGTGACTGAGGCAAGCGTCGGGTCCGACGATTGGTTAGACACGGCCGTTGTTCCCAACGTTCTTTTCATGCCAGGGGCAATGAGACCGAAGGCTGACCCATTCTTGCCCGTGTCGACATATCCATTTCTCAGGTAGAAATCGTGCGCTGTTGCCGTGCTTGTTAACTCCAGATCACTAAGTCCGCGATTGCGAGCCTCTGCTTCGAGCGCATTGAGCATTGCTCGACCGATACCTTGATAACGAGCCTCCGGCGTTAGATAATTGAGCACTATACTCCCTCGATCGCTCAACATCGCGACTCCAACGATACCATCCGCGCTTTCAGCTAATACAGCGTATCCAGCGGAGCCGAACCATGAGCGGACGTTTTCGGGCGTCTTGTTCGCAAGCCAGGCGGAGAGAACCTTGCGGTCTCTCTTATGGTCGGTGAGACAACACTCCTCGATCGAGCGGCGCAAGACATGGCAGGCTACCTCCGCGTCTTCGGGTCGTGCGCGCCGAATATTGAAGGACATTGTGAGTGTCTAACGTTGTTTATACCGCTCTTAGCGGCACATTCTGCACCTAAGGGTGTTGATAAATTCGGGCGAATGCCATCCGCAATGCAACGTGTAGTATTGGGGCGGGCGGGAAGCTTGAGCGCTATGCTCCCGCGTTTCGGGCGCCGAGATATTCCGAGTCGGAAACCTTCTCGAGCCAAATTGCAGTCTTTCCCGCCTCGTCCGCGCGCTGGACGGCGAGATGGACCATCACCCGGTCGGGCGCGGCGCCGTGCCAGTGGCGCTCGCCGGGGTCGAACCAGATCACGTCCCCCGGGTGAACCTCGACGATGTCCTCGCCGGCCTTCTGGACCCGCCCCGTGCCCGACGCTATCCGCAGAAGCTGGCCGTTGGGGTGGGTGTGCCACGCCGTCCGGGCCCCCGGCGCAAAGGTCACCATCACGACCCGGACGTCCGAGGCGTAGGGCGCGGCCGTCAGCTCGTCGATCCAGACTTCCCCGGTGAAGTAGTCCGCCGGTCCACGTTTCGAGGCTCCCGAGCCGGCGCGCGTGATTTTCATCCCCGACCGGTAGACCCAACGGCGGGAAAGTCAGGCCTATTTGCGCCGGGGCGCCGGGCCGACTCAGGCCTCGTCGAACTTGCGGGCGAAGAGCTGCTCGAGCTCCGTGATCATCTGCTGGGCGTCCTCGCCCGTGACCAGGAACTTGACGGTGGAGCCCTTGCCTGCGGCGAGCATCATGAGCCCCATGATGCTCTTGCCGTTCACCTGCTCCTCGTCCTTCTCCACGAAGACCTCGGATTTGAACTTGTTGGTGATCCGCACGATCATGGCGGCCGGGCGCGCATGGATCCCGAGCTTGTTCTGGACGACAAGCTCCTTGACCACGGCCTGGCCGGGGGGGGTCGTATCGGTTGGGTTCATCAATGGGTGTGTCGGGAAGTGCGAAGTAAGGTGGAGGGTGGCTAACCCTCAGCAGCTAAGCCCGGCTTGCAACTCAAAAACCAGATGGCAGCATGGCCGCGGATGCCACGAATAGCAATAATCGTACCGTGCCGTCTCGAATCTAAGAGATTTCCCAGGAAGCTTTTGCATAAGATTAAGGGTAAGCCGCTCCTCTGCTGGGTGGCCGAGCGGATTGTGAGGGTGGCGCCCCAGTTAGACCTGTGGTTCGCCGTCGACGATCCGCTCCTTCGCGACTGCCTTTCGCCGGGGGGGCACAGGGTCGTGATGACCCGGCTCGACCACGCGAGCGGCACCGACCGGATCGCGGAGGCGAACCGGACGGTCCGAGCGGACCACGTGATCAACGTCCAGGCCGACGAGCCCCTGGTCTCGGCGGACCAGATCCGGATGCTGGCCGAGCTGATCGAGGGCCCGGCCGACATGGCGACCCTCGCGACCCGGTTCTCGGCCGCCGCGGATTTCCGCAACCCAAACCAGGTCAAGGTGGTCTGTGACGGGCGGGGACGTGCGCTCTATTTCTCCCGGGCCCCGATCCCCTATCCCCGCGACCTCGCGGGCGACCCGACGGAGGCCTGGGTGTCGGCCAACCCGTGCTACAAGCACCTGGGGCTCTATGCCTACAAGGCCGCGTTCCTCGAGGAGTTCGCCGGCCTGCCGCAGGGCAGGCTTGAGGCCATCGAGAGGCTGGAGCAGTTGCGCGCGATCGAGAACGGGCGCGAGATCGCGGTGGGGATCACCGGCGACCCGTCGATCGGGGTGGACGTCCCTGAGGACGCCGCGAAGTTCGCGGCGCACCTCGGCGCGGAGGTCGGCTGACCGGGCCGCGACCCGGCTCCCGGCCCATTCCCGCGGTGAACCCGAGTTCAGCCCAGCACGCCAGGGACCGGGGTGACACCCTCGCGCTGGCGGCCGCGGCGTTTCTCGTGGTCTCGCTGTACTTCGCGGTGGCCTCCGAGAACCGCCAGGCCTACCGGGAAAAGCCCGTCACCTACAACCACTACAACCTCCTCGTGGACGGGTTCCTGTCGGGCCACCTGTACATGGACCTGGCGCCCGACCCGTCGGCGGTCAAGTCCGGGCAGGTCACCCCCGCCTACAGCCCCGCGGTGCACGACACGAGCCTCTACCATGGGAGGTATTACCTGTACTTCGGGGCGGCGCCCGCGGTGGTCCTCTTCCTTCCATGGAGGGTCGTGACGGGCGGGCACCTCGCCCAGTACTGGGCCGCGGCGATCCTCGCGAGCGCGGGGTACCTGGCATCCCTCGGCCTCCTCGCGCGCCTCAGGAGGGACCATTTTCCCGGCCTTGCCCGGGGGGCGCTGTTCGCGGGCGCGCTCCTCCTCGGCCTCGTCAACTGGTGGCCGGTCCTGCTCTGCCGGATCGGCATGTGGGAGGTGCCGATCGCGGGCGCGTTCTGCTTCTCGATGCTGGCGCTCCTCCTCCTCCACAAGGGGACGGAGGGGCGCGGGAGGCCGGCATGGCTCGCCGCGGCCTCGCTCTGCTGCGGGCTCGCGGTCGCCTCGCGCCCCAACTTCATCTTCGGGTGCGCGGTGCTCCTGCTGCCGCTCGTGTTCCTGTGGAGGTCCGAGCGCGGGGCGCCCGCGGGCGCCGCCGCCTGGATGGGAAGGGTGTGCGCCGTCCTGCTCCCGGTGTCCTCCGTCGGCGCCCTCATGGCGGCCTACAACTTCCTGCGCTTCGGCAGCCCCCTCGAGTTCGGGACGAGCTACATGGTCCTCCTGACGCCGGAGCCCACCGTGCCCTTCAGCCTCTCCTTCGCCTGGACGAACACGTACCTGTATTTCCTGGCTCCGGCGCACCTGTCGCCCTGGTTCCCCTTCTTCAGGGTCCCTCGGCTTCCCGTGGTCCCGCCCGGATACACGTCCGACCCCGAGGAGATGTTCGGCGTCCTTTCCAACATGCCGGTCCTGCTCCTCGCCGCGGTGGGCGCGGCGCTCGCATGGCCCGGGCGGGCGGCGCCGAGGCTGGGCCTCGCGGCCCTGTCGCTCTGCGTGCTCTTCGCCGCCGTGTGGGGGGTGCTGGTGGTCTACTGCGGCACCAACAGCCGGTACACGGTGGACGCGATGTGCGGGCTCCCCGTGCTGACTGTCCTCGGGATCTGGGCGCTCGAGGCCCGGGCATGGGCCGGGGCGCGGAGGGCCTGGGCCCGGCTCCTCTGGGGCGGCCTCGCCGCATACTCCGTCGTGTTCGCCGCGTGCGCGTCGGTCCAGCGCTACGAGGTCTTCAGGACCGTCCACCCCCGGGCCTACGGCCTCCTCGCGCACGCGCTCGACCTCCCCTCGTACTGGTGCGACCGGGTGAGCGGCGCGGCCTATGGCCCGCTGGACCTGACCGTCCGGTTCCCGGCGGGAAGGGAGGGGCGGAGCGAGCCCCTCGTGGTCACCGGGTGGAGGCCCTGGACGAACGCCCTCTACGTGCACTACACGGACGGCGCGCACGTCCAGTTTGGGTTCTTCGGGCCGTCGGGCCCGACGCTTGGCCCCCCTGTCGCGATCGACTACGCGGCGACCCACACGCTGAGGATATCCATGGGCTCCTTCTACCCGCCCAGGGAGCACCCGTTCTTCGACGCCCTGAGCCGCGAGGACGCGGACGCCCTCTCGGGCACGCTCTTCATAGCCCTGGACGGGGCGACCCTGCTGCGCCAGAGGGCCTATTTCTTCGACGCCGTCGGCCGGACTCCGGGACTCGGGAAGGGGCCCCCCGTGCAGGGCAGGGACTGGGTCTTCACCGGGGAATTGAAGCGGGGCTAGGGGGGCCGCCTCAGATCCGGCCCGCCTTGCGGGCCTCGACCATCCTGTAGAAGTCCACGAAGAGGGGGTCGGCGTCGCTCGGGCCGGGGGCCGCCTCGGGGTGGTACTGGACGCAGAACACCGGCAGCTCGCGGTGGCGCAGGCCCTCGACCGTGTTGTCGTTCAGGTTCACCTCGGTGATGATCGCCCCGCGCTTCTCGACGCTCGCCGGGTCGGTCGCGAAGCCGTGGTTCTGCGCGGTGATCGACACCTTTCCCGTCTCGATGTTCTTGACCGGCTGGTTGCCGCCGCGGTGGCCNNGGCCGAGGCAGATCCCGAAGATGGGGTAGTCCCTCAGGAGCTCCGTGACCGCCTTGTGGATGTAGGGGAGGGCGGCCGGGTCTCCCGGCCCGTTGGAGAGGAACACGCAGTCCGGGCTGTATTCGCGGACCTGGGCCGCGGAGGAGGCCGCCGGGAAGACGTGGACCTCGAAGCCGTGGCGCACGAGCTTGCGGTAGA
>PLXR01000089.1 GCA_003151495.1 Opitutaceae bacterium | reverse complement strand
CCCGACGAGCTCGGTGCGCAGGGGCCCCTCGGCGGTCGCGATATTTTCCGCGACCGAGCCCAGCACGGCCAGGGGCGTCTTCAACTCGTGCGACACGCCGTCGAGCAGGGTGCGGTGCAGCCGTTCCGACTCGGTGAGAAGCTTCTCCCGTTCGCCCGCTTCGCGGAGGTGCTCGCGCTCGACGAGGAGCGCGATCTGGGCGGCAAAGCTCTCGATCAGGTCGCGCTGCGCGAGGCTGAGCTCCGCCGCGGGGGGGACACGGACGACGAGGACGCCAAGCGCCCGGTTCTCCCGAACCAGGGCGACGTGAAAGCCGGCGGCCGAGGGGAGCGTGTCCGTGAACCGCCCGGCCTTCTTGCGGTTGTGCCACACCCAGTCGGCCACGCCGCGTTCGCGCTCGTCGATCGCGAAGGAGCCCGCAAAATGGGGTGTCAGGACCGAACCGGCCTCGTCGCCGAGCAGCAGGGCCGTCTGCGCCGAGAAGAGTTCGTCCGCTTGCCGGAGGGCCGCGAAGACGCCGTCGTCCAGGGTCTGCGCCGCGCTCAGGGCCCGGGTCAGGTGAAACAGGGCGGTCGCCCGCTCCTCCCGCATCCGCTCGTTGCGCTCCTGCGCCCGGACCTTGGCCGTCAGCTGGCCGGTGATGAGCGCGACCACAAAATACATGCCGAACAGCAGCTCGTCCTCGAACTTCTGGATGTAGAAGGTGAAGAGGGGTGGAATGAATACGAAATCCCACGCGAGCGCGCTGGTGACGCCCGCGACCAGGATTGGCCAGCGCCCGACGCGCAGGGCGAGGGAAATCACGGCCGTGAGGTAAAGCATGCCGATCGCCAGGTACCCGGCATGGGGGGCGAGAAACCATCCGGCCAGGGTGATGGCCCCGATCACGCAGAAGACCTCGGCATACTCCCGCGGCGCCGAAGGGGACCGGGACGACCAGTCGATCCAGGCCCCGTCCTTTTCGGAGCGCTCCGGCGGGACGACGTAAATGTCGATCGGCTCCCGGGCGCGCAGGAGTCGGTCGAGGAGGCTTCCCCCCCGCAGAAGGTCCAGCCAGCGGGGGTTGCGCGACTTGCCGACGACAATTTGAGTCGCTTTGTTTTGCAGGGCGACGCGAACAAGCGCGGCAGGCACACTCTCGTCGTGGGTCACCAGGACTTCGGCGCCCAGTTCGCGCGCCAGGGCGAGGTTCTGGTCCAGGCGGCGCCGGGCATCGGGGGGCAGGACGCGTGAGGACTCGATGTTCACGGCGAGCCAGGCGGCGCCCTGGGCCGCCGCCATGCGTCGGGTCCAGCGCACCAACTGGGTGGAGGAGGGGCTGGCGCCGACCCCAACGAGGAGCCTTTCGCCCGAGCGCCAGACCGTCGTCGCCGTGCTCGCGCCCCGCATTTCCCGCAGCCGCTTGTCCATCCGCTCGGCGGTGAAGCGCAGCGCCAGTTCGCGCAGGGCCGTGATGTGGGTCTCCTTGAAAAAGTTTTGGGCCGCGGCCTCGGCCCGGTCGCCCAGGTACACCTTGCCCTCGCGCAGGCGTTCGAGGAGCGCCTCCGGGGTCAGGTCGACCAGTTCGATTTCGTCGGCCAATTCGAGGATGGAGTCCGGCACGGTTTCCGTGACGGCAATCCCGGTGATCTGGCGGACGGCGTCCGCCCGGCTTTCGATATGCTGGACGTTCAGCGTTGTGTAGACGTCGATTCCGGCCTCCACGACCTCGATCACGTCCTGGTAGCGCTTCGGGTGGCGCGAGCCCGGCGCGTTGGTGTGGGCGAGTTCGTCGATCAGGACAAGCCGGGGATGGCGCGCGAGGATGGCCTCGAGGTCCATCTCGGCGATCTGGATGCCCTTGTAGTCGGTGACCCGGCGCGGAATCACCGGCAGCCCTTCCAGCAGCGCCTCGGTCTCGACGCGGCGATGCGTCTCCACGACACCGACGACCACATCGGTCTTTTCCTGCAGTTCGTGACGCGCCGCGCTCAGCATGGCGTAGGTCTTCCCCACGCCGGGGCACATCCCGAAAAAGATCTTCAGCCGTCCGCGCAAGGCCCGGGCCTCCTCGCGGTGGAGGGAGGCCAGGATGGCGTCGGGATCGGGGCGACCTTCGGGCATCGGCTCATCATCTATTCACTTCGCGGGGGCTATCCAATGCTAGATTGAGGGTGAGGACGTTCACTCCCGGGTCTCCGAGGATCCCGAGATCCCGTCCGTCCGTATTGGCTTCGATCAGGGCCTGGACCGCGGCCAGGTCGATCCCTCGCGTCCGCGCGACCCGCGGGGCTTGGAGTTCCGCATTGGCGATGCTGATGTGCGGATCGAGGCCGCTGCCGGACCGGGTGACGGCGTCCGCGGGAACGGGATCGCCGGCCCCGAGGCCGTTGGCCGTCCGATAGGCGGCCACCAGGTCCTTGATGCCGTCGAAATTATTCGGATCGTTCACCGGCTTGCCACTCTTGTCCCGGGCGTGGGAGCCGTTGGCGAGCTTGTCGCTGGTGGGTCCATAGTTCGTCCCGCCGGAACTCGTGGGGTCGTAACCGTTGCCGGCCGCGGAGGGACGCGGTTGAAAGTATTTGTCGCTCGAAAAACCCTGGGCGATGAGGCGGGATCCGACCACCCCCCCGTTCTTGTCCATGATCAGGCTGCCGTTCGCCTTGTCCGCGAACAGCGCCTGGCCGCCAGCCCAGACGGCGAGCGGGTACGCGACGCAGCAGGCCAGGACGAGCATGAGGGTGACGAGCAGGGAAGTCTTGAGTTCGACGAGGAAGGTTTTCATGGCGTTAAACGAGGTGGACGGCGTTAATGAAGAGGTCGATCGCCTTGATGCCGAGGAAGGGAATGATGATCCCGCCAAATCCGTAGATCAGGAGGTTGCGCCGGAGAATGGCGGAGGCCCCGAGCGGCTTGTAGGCGACGCCGCGCAGGGCGAGGGGGATCAGCGCGATGATGATCAGGGCGTTGAAGATGACGGCGCTGAGAATGGCGCTCAGCGGCGAAGCCAGGTGCATGATATTGAGCGGCGCGATGGCGGGGAAGGAGCCCACGAGCATCGCGGGAATGATGGCGAAGTATTT
>PLXR01000019.1:16944-17595 GCA_003151495.1 Opitutaceae bacterium | reverse complement strand
CGGGAGCATCGCGGCGACGCCGGCTGACCGATAAAAATGCCGCGAACGATCAGCCTCCCATCCGGCGCGCACCCGGCAAGCACAAACATCGGGGAATCAGGCGCCCGCGGCCGCAGCGGGGTGCGCGCGCCTCCTCCCCGGCTGGCCTTGGATCGCCGCAACCCCTTTCAGGACAACGTCAAACGCAATCCTACTCCTTCACCGGCGCGCGCAGCGCCTTCTCGACGCTCCTGAAGAAATCCTCGTAGAGGGGCGTGTCGTTGAGGGGGGTCTGGGTCGCCATGCCCTGGGGGCTCGACTGGTCGGCCTCGATGATCTCGGTGAGGGAGAGGACCAGCTCGGTCCCCGAATCGGGTCCCGGGCCCAGGTCGACCTTCATCGAGATCTGCCTGGCCCCGCCCGACCCGTCGCCGCGCGAGATTCCGCTGAGCGCGACGAAGTGCCCCTGGGCGGGCCCGCCCCGCGTCACCCTGAAGCTCATCTGCTCCGCCACGGCCCGGGCCGCGTCGTAGGTCGCCCTCTGGCTTGCCTGGTACACCCGGCTCTTCGGCGCCTCGCGGGGCCCGAGGCCCACGCGGGGCATGTCCTCGTCCTTCAGGAGGCCGGATTCGCATCCCGCCAGGAGCGCGGCGGCGGCGCAGGCCAGGGCCA
>PLXR01000019.1:0-16917 GCA_003151495.1 Opitutaceae bacterium | reverse complement strand
GAAGTTCGCATAGCTGGCCGGCAGCGGGTGGCCGCGCACGGCCCGGGGCGCCGGCATCGGCAGCTCCACGATCTTGAACCGTCCGCCGGAGGGTGTCCTCATTCCGCGCAGCCGCTCGAGGTTCCCGCGCAGGGCGCGGTGGTTCGGGCCGCGGGGGCTGGCCTCCACCGACGTCAGGATCCCGTCCTCGCTGAAGAAGCGCGTCATGTCGTCCACATGCCCGTCGGTGTCGTCGCCCTTGATCCCGTCGCCGAGCCAGAGGACCGTGTCGATCCCGAGGGTGTCGCGGAGGTTCTGCTCGATCTCACCCCGGACGAGCCCGGGGTTGCGGTTCCTGTTGAGCAGGCAGGCCTCCGTGGTCAGCAGCAGGCCCTTGCCGTTGACGTCGATGGATCCGCCCTCGAGGACCATCGGCCCCGCGAACCGGCGCAGCCCGAGCGCCCGGGCTATCCGGGAGGGTATGCGGTCGTCCTGGTCGAACGGCGGGTACTTGCCTCCCCAGGCGTTGTATTCCCAGTCCGTGATCGCAACCTCGCCGGTTCGCGCGTTCCTGACGAAGATCGGCCCGTGGTCCCGGCACCAGGCGTNNACCAGGCGTCGTTGGTCGGGTGGTTGTAGAGCTCGACGTTGGCCATGTCGGCCCCCTCCCCCTGGATGAGCCGCCTGGCGCGCGCCTGGTGCGGCCCCGCGACGTTGATCCTCACCTTCTCCCTGAGGCTGATCCGGGCGGCGATCTCGGCGAACTTCCCCGGGATCGGCCTGAAGTTCCCGGGCCACGTCTTGAGCCTGTGGGGCCAGGAAAGCCACACGGCCTCCTGCCTCTCCCACTCGGCGGGCATCCTGAAGCCAAGGGCGGCCGGTGTCTGGTTCCTTGCGGTCATGGCGAGCGGGACGCTAGTCGCGGAATCTCTTTGCCAGGTCGCCGTAGGCGTCGATCCGGCGGTCCCTCAGGAAAGGCCAGTGGGTGCGCGTGTCGTCGACCTGCCCCAGGTCGACCCGGACGACGAGGACCTCCTCCTTGTCGGCCGAGGCCCGCGCGAGGAGCTGGCCGCTCGTGCCGGCGACGAAGCTCTGCCCCCAGAACTCGATCCCCGGGCCCTTGGCCGGCCTCTCGAGCCCTATCCGGTTGCACGTCGCCACGAAGCAGCCGTTGGCGACCGCGTGCGAGCGCTGGATCGTCTCCCAGGCGTCGTGCTGCACGGCTCCCATGGCCCGCTTCTCCTTGGGGTGCCAGCCGATCGCCGTCGGGATGAGGATGATCTCCGCCCCCTGGAGCGCCGTCAGCCGTGCGGCCTCGGGATACCACTGGTNNACTGGTCCCAGCAGATCAGCACGCCAACACGGCCCACGGCGGTATCGAAGGCTTGGAAGCCCAGATCGCCGGGGGTGAAGTAGAACTTCTCGTAGTAGAGGGGGTCGTCCGGGATGTGCATCTTGCGGTACCTCCCCAGGAGCGTGCCGTCCGCGTCGATCACCACCGCCGTGTTGTGGTAGAGCCCGCTGGCCCGCCTCTCGAAGAGAGAGGCGACCACCACCACGCCGCGCCTCTTGGCGAACGCCTGGAACGCCTCCGTGGTGGGCCCGGGGATCCGCTCGGCCAGCTTGAAGTTCGCGTAGTCCTCGCTCTGGCAGAAGTACTGCGAGCGGAAGAGCTCCTGGGTGCAGATGATGTTGGCCCCCCGCCGGGCCGCCTTTTCCGCGAGCGCGAGGGTCCTCTTCAGGTTTGCCGCCGGCTCGCCCGAACACCCGTGCTGGAGCAGCCCGATTTGGACCGAGGCCATCTCAATAGACGACCTTGTTGAGGGGATACTCGACGATGCCCTCGGCGCCGAGGGCCTTGAGCTGCGGCAGGATCTCCCGGACGACGCTCTCGTCGATGATGGTCTCGAGGGCGACCCAGTCCGGGTTGTTCAGCGGCGAGACCGTCGGGTCGCGCAGCGAGGGGACCGCTGCGATGATCGCCGCGAGCGCCTTGCGGGGGGCGTTCATCTTGAGCCCCACCTTGGACTCGGCCTCGAGGGCGCCCCGGACAAGGAGCGCGATCGTCTCGATCTTCCTGCGCTTCACCGGGTCCGCCCACGCCTTCCTGTTCGCAATAAGCTTCGTGTTGGTCTCGAGGAGCGTGTCGACGATCCGCAGCTTGTTTGCGCGGAGCGAGCTGCCCGTCTCCGTGATGTCGACGATCGCGTCGACCAGGTCGGGCACCTTCACCTCGGTCGCTCCCCACGAGAACTCGACGTCGACGGGGATCTTCCGCGCCTTGAAGTAGCGCTTCACGGTCTGGACGAGCTCGGTGGCGACGCGCTTGCCCGCGAGGTCCTCCGGCCTGCGCACCTTGGAATCCTCGGCGACGCACAGCACCCAGCGCGACTTGGCGGTCGAGGCGCGGCTGTAGACCAGGTCGCAGACCTCGACGACGTCCGACCCGTTCTCCTGGATCCAGTCGAGGCCGGTGAGCCCGCAGTCGAAGAACCCGTGCTCCACGTAGCGGCTGACCTCCTGCGCGCGCACGAATCGGCCGTCGAGCTCGGGATCGTCAATCGTCGGGCGGTACGACCTCGAGTTGGTCGTGATCTTCCACCCCGCCTTTGCAAATAAGCTGCGGGTGGATTCCTCGAGGCTGCCCTTGGGCAGCCCGAGCATCAGGATTGGCTTCTTGTCGGGCACAGGGCCACTAGCGTCGCCCGCAGCCGTGGCCGTTCAAGCAAAATGCTCGGGGCGCACGCTGATTGACATCAGGTGCGCCCCCTATAAAGACCCTTTAGCCCGGATATGTCAGATCTATTGCCGACGCGGCCCAGCCCCAAACCCCTCATCGTAGTTGTCGAGGATGAGCCTGATCTGGCGTCGCTGGTCGCCCAGCACCTTGAGCGGGCGGGAATGCGGGTGCAGGTGTGCAACCGCGCGGCGCATGCGCTCAAGTTCCTCCAGCGCAATTTCGCGAACCTGATCCTGATGGACCTCGTGCTCCCCGACAAGGGCGGCTTCGAGCTCTACGAGGAGCTGAAGGCGGAGAACATCAACGTGCCGGTCATCTTCGTCACCGCGAACCTCGAGGAGGCGAGCAAGGTCCACGGGCTCGAGCAGGGGGGCGACGACTACATCACGAAGCCCTTCAGCTACGCCGAGCTGACGGCCCGCATCAAGGCGGTGCTGCGCCGCGCCGACTACAAGGAGGACATGAACCTCACCAGGAACGTAAAGGTGAACACCGAGCCGTTCGACTTCTGCGGGGCCCGCATCACCCCGGTTAGGCTCGAGATCGGGTTCCCCGGCGGCGAGGCGGTACCGATAGGCCGCAAGGAGCTCGGCATCCTCTCCTACCTGAACGACCACCAGGGCGAGGTCATCACGCGCAAGGCGCTCATCCACTCGGTCTGGGGGCAGCATGCCGACGTCCGGAGCCGCTCGCTCGACCAGTACGTCGTCAAGATCCGAGAGCTCTTCAAGAAGAAGGGCCTGGACCTCGAGGATTTCAGGACCGTGCACGGCATTGGCTACATCTTCGACCCGAAGCGGGTTGCGAAGAAGGGCGCCTGAGCGGCCCCCAAGGTTCGTCGCTGGGTAGGTATTGATGAAGCGTCCGTGGCGGCGCGCTCCGCATCATGGCAGGGCCGGCATTTCGAACGAGATCTCGAGTGCCTAGACCGTCGACCACCGTTGACCGGGCTCCGGATTGCCTCAGGCTCCGACCACGATGCCTGACGGGAAACGCAACACCCAGATGGATGGATTGCGGGGCTATGCCGCGATCGCGGTCATAGTATTCCATTCCATCCTTGATCGGGACCCGACCCAAAATGTGCGCATCGTTCGCCCGACCATTCAGGAGGCCCATGGTGTCTACGACGTGATCACCAAGCTCGTTTTCATGGTGGTGAGCGGTGAGACGGCCGTTGTTATTTTCTTTGTGCTGAGCGGCGCTGTGTTGTTCGAGAGCCTGAAGCAGCGGCATGCGGGCCCGATACCGACCGCGTTTGGCTTTTCCGCCAGGCGGATTCTCCGGCTATATCCGACATTCTTCATCTGTCTGGCGGGCTGCCTTGCCGCCTTCGCAGTTTGCGGCGCGTTTTCATTCGAATCAGGGCACTTCTGGCCGAATGCCGCACTCTATGACTTTTCGGTTCTGGGTGCGTCGTGGACCTTGCAGGTGGAATTCCTCGCAGTTCCCTTCATACTGACGGGGTATTGGTCGTATCGGCGCTTCGGTGCGATAAGCATTGCCTGCGTCTACGCCGTCTTTGCGACGATCCTCTGTGCCCCATGGATGCGGGAGCACTTCGTGTATTATCAAAGGTTCCTTTCATGTTTTGCCCTTGGCCTCCTGATTCCCACGGGAATTGGGGCCGCCCTGGCCAAGGTCATGCCCGCGATGGCCTGGTTGCCCGTCCTTCTTGCGATGTTGGCCTCCCGTCACGTGATGGGCCTTCACTGGTGGTCGATGGACACGGAGCAGATCTTTGCGGCGCTTCTTGTCACCCTGCTGTTCTACAAGCGGGCGGGCGGTCTCGGGCGGTTCTTCGACCGGGGAATCTCTCAATATCTAGGCCGCATCAGCTATAGCCTGTATCTGTTCAACATCATCTATCTCATTCTGGTCGAGCATTGGACCCAGGGCCTCACCATGGCCAAGACTCATCCGCTCGAGTGGGGCCTTCTATTGGCGATCCCGGTGACCGTCGCGGCCGTTGCGACGGCGCACATCGCGGAGAAGAGCCTCGAGCGTCCTTTGATAGCGTTGGGTCGCAAACTGACCCAGTTCTCAGTGAAGCAGGAGCCCGTCGCCGTTCACGTTTCGGCGCTGTCGTAGCCAGACGAGGGATTCTGTGGGGGACCCAGGGGAAGCAACTCAGCCACTTGGCCCGATCCTTCAACAGGCTCTAGTGCCTCTGTCCTCGGACTCGGCCGGGCATCTCTTCGGCACTCGTCTTCCGCCCCCAAACCTCGAGTTCGACCCAATAAGCCGATTTGGCCGCCCCAGTCGCAGAGCCGCCATCAACCCTCTAAACCGAAGTCGACTCTCTCTTGGGTAATGCCAACGGCAAACGAAGCTGCCTTGCTGAACAGGGCGGGTGTGAACTTCACTCTCGGAAAGCTTTGCTAAGCGCTGCTTTAGATCGAGTATGGCGGTGGCTGTCATGAGGAAAGCCTCGCCCGAATGAACCGCGGTCAAGTACTCCCCCCTTGCCGCACCCAATTGATCAGAAGAGCTCCGGCTGGCCGTAGCGCTCCCGCGCCTCGGCGAGGGCCGACCTCATCCCCATCTCCTCGAGGAGTCCGTAGAGGTCGCCCGGCCTCGCCTCGGTGTGTTCCTCCCCCGGGGCCGGGAGCGCGAGGTTGAGCGTCGTCACCTTCAGGTTCCTGCGCAGCAGGTCGGCCGAAGACGCGACCACCGCGCGGAACCGCTCGGGGTTGATCCTGTCGGCCGCCGCGATCACGCCCTCCAGGCTCCCAAATTCAAGCAGCCACTTCGAGGCGGTCTTCGGCCCCACCCCCTGCAGCCCCGGGATGTTGTCGGACGTGTCGCCCACGAGCGCCAGGTACTCCGCGATCAGCGCCGGGGGCACGCCGAACTTCTCCGCGACACCGGCCGCGTCCATGACGCGCCATCCGAGCTTCGGGTTCGCGGTCGGGGGCGGCAGCATGATCCGGATGCGCTCCCCCACGATCTGTGCGAAGTCCTTGTCGGAGCTGACGACCAGGACCTGGTCGCCCCCCCTCGCGAGCGAGCAGGCGAACGACGCAAGGAGGTCGTCGCTCTCGACCCCCGACAGCTCGATCCCCCCGAGGCCCATCGCGCGCGTGAGGGCCTTGATCACGGGAATCTGCTTGGAGAGGGCGTCCGGCATCTCCTCTCGGTGCGCCTTGTACTCCGGCAGGAGGGCGAGCCGGTCATCGGCCCCGCCGAGGTCGAAGAACACCCGCACCCCGTCGGGCTTTTCCTGGTCGGAGAGCCGCCACAGGGACTTCACCCAGCCGTGGAGCGCGTTCGTCGGGAACCCGTCCTCGCGCGTCAGCTCAGGGATCGCGAAGAAGCAGCGGTAGGCCAGGTTGAACCCGTCGACGAGGAGCCATTTCGCCATGAAGGGATCGGGTCAGGCTGGGGACGCGGCGGGCGCCGCGGCCAGGGGGATCGCGTCGCGCACCGCGTCCGCCACGGTCGCAGGCTGGACCGCCTCGGGCTCGCCCTGGGCGTGGTTGAATCGCATCGAGACCGTCTTCGATACGCCGCGCTCCTCCATCGTCACCCCGTAGATCGCCGTCGCGGCCGCGACCGTCCGCTTGTTGTGCGTGATGATGATGAACTGCGAGTCCTTCACGAACTTCTTGAGGAGTTCCGTGAACCTGCCGATGTTCGACTCGTCGAGGGGAGCGTCGAGCTCGTCCAGGAGGCAGAAGGGGGACGGCTTCACCAGGTAGAGGGCGAAGAGGAGCGCGACGGCGGTGAGCGTGCGCTGGCCCCCGGAGAGGAGGGAGATCCCCTTGAGCTTCGTCCCGGGGGGCTGGGCGACGATCTCGATGCCGCTCTCCAGGACGTCGTCGGCCTGGACAAGCTGGATGTCGGCGCGGCCGCCCCCGAAGAGCGTCTGGAACGTGTACTCGAAGTTCTTCTTGATCTGCTCGAAGGTGACCTCGAACTGCCTCTGCGAGGTCTGGTTGATCTCGTCGATCGCGGCTATGAGGTCGGCCTTCGCCTTTGTCAGGTCGTCGCTCTGGGACCTGAGGAAGTCGTGGCGCTGCTTGAGCTCCGAGTACTCCTCGATCGCGACGAGGTTGACCGCGCCCATGCCCGACATCCTCTGGCGAAGCGCGTCCGCCTCGGCCTTGACCGCGGCCCAGTCGGTCGAGTCCATCGCAGCGAGCTCGGCCTCGCCCGGGTGCTCCGGGCGCTTCTTCCTGGGGCGGCGCACGACCGGCTCCTCGCCCTCCTCCTCGTCGAGGTCGAGCGGCTTCGCGCCCGCCGGCTCGTCGTCCGCGCGCCAGAGCATCGCCTTCCAGTCCACCGCGGCGACGTCCTCCTGGAACTCCCGCGCCACCTCCTGTGAAAGGAAAAGCGCCCTCTGCCGGGTCTCCGCGAGCTGCACCTCGTGGGCGCTCAGCTCCTCGTGCGCCGCGTCCGACTCCTGGCGCAGCGCCGACTGGGAGGCCTCGAGCTCGCCCATCGCGCGCTCGATCCCGACCAGCTCCACGCGGACCCTCTCGACCTGCTCCTGCGCCACGGCAAGGGTGTCGAGAAGGCGGGCCGCGCCCGAGCGCTGGTCGTTCTCCTCCTTCTCAAGCTCCTCGATCTGCCCCGTCCAGAGCTCGATCTCCTGCTGGCGCTCGACCAGGAGGTCGTCGATCTGCCCGCGGCGCTTCTCCATCTCGCCCAGGCCCCGGTCGAGGACCTCGACCTTCTGGCGGCGCTCGGCGAGCTCCAGGCGGGCCTGCGCCAGCGCTTCCCGCTTCAGGTCGCGCTCGGTCCTCGCGAGCGCGATGCGTGATTCCAGGTCCTCGATCCGCCCGCGCTGCGCGGCGGCTGCGGACTCGGACTCGGCGAGCCCCGACCTCGCCTTTTCCCAGCGCGCCTGGGCCTCGAGGCGCGCGGCGTCGAGTGCCGCGAGCTACTGCTCCATCCGCCTGACACGGGCGGCGGCCTCGTCGGCCGTGCGCCGCGTGCCGCGCTCGTCGGCCTGCGCGGCGGCGAGCGCCTGCGTCGAGGCCATCAGGGCCGCCCGGCGCTCCTCGAGCGCCTGCTNNTCTCCCGCTGGACGATGCTGTTGGCATGCTTCTTGGCGTTGGCGTGGCCGCCGGAGACGATCCCCCTGCGGTCGACGACCTCGCCCTTGCGTGTGGCGACGGCGAGGAAGGGGAACTCCGGGTGGGCGTGCCAGAACTCGAGGAACGCGCCCAGGTCGTCCGCCACGTAGCACGAGGAGAGGATGGCGCGGGCGGGGTGCCCCTCGTCGATCTGCTCCAGGAGCCCGGAGGCGGGAACGAGGCCGGCGGGCAGGCCCCCTGCAGGGGCCGGCTGGGACCCCAGCTCGGAGATCCGGAGCACCACGGAGCCAATCTGCTCCTGCTCGAGCTGCGCGAAGATCCGCCTCGCCGTGGAAAGGTCGCTCACCTGGATCGCCTCGGCGGCCGAGCCGAGCAGGGAGTCGATCGCGCGGCCGAACTCGGGCCTCACCTCGATGCCCTGCGAAACCGGTGTCGCCTTGGAGCCGGCCAGGGCGCCCGCGAGCCGCCCCTGGAGGACGGCCTTCGCCCCTTCGCCAAACCCCTCCCACCGCTCCTGGAGCTGCTNNGCTGCTGCAGGAGCCTCAGGCGCGCGCCGCGCTGGGCCAGCTGGCGGTCGGTGTCCTGGATCCTGCGCTGGAGCTCCCGGAACTCCCGTGTCAGGCCGGCGACGGCCTGCTGCGCCTCGGCGGCGGCGGCCTCGGCGGCCGACCTCTCGGCCTGGCCCGCCTTGACCTTCTCCTGCGCCTCGAGGGCGGCCCTGCCGGCGAGCTCCGACTGCCCGGCCACCTGGCGCAGGTCGCCCGCGAGGGCCTCGTGCCTGTGCAGGCTCGTCTTCTGGTCGACCTCGTAGCCGGAGGCGTCCGTCCTCAGGCGCGCGACAGCGCTGTCGAACTGGAGGAGCTCGAACTTCGCCTGCTGGAGGTCGCGGTCGAGCCTGCCGAGCTCGCCCTCGGAGACCGCGAGCTCGCGGTTGTGCTGCTGGAAGACCGCATCGCTGCTGCCGAGGAGCCCGAGCTGGAGCTGCTTGTCCTGGGCGCCCGTGTCGACCTGGGCCGCAAGCTCGCGCAGCTGCATCTCGAGCTCGCCGAGCGAGTCGCGCGTCGCCGCGAGCCGCTCCGAGAGGCCCGAGCGCCTGATCTTCGCCATGTTCGCCGCGTTCTCGGCATGCTCCCGCTGGGAGCGCAGGTCGAAGACCGCCTGCTGGGCGTCCTGGACCCTCTGGTTGAGCCGGCTGCGGTCCGCCTTGCGGGACTCGAGGCCGGCCTGCTGGCCCTCGAGCGCCGACCTGCGGCGCTCGGCCTCGGCCCTGAGCGAGCCCAGCTTCGCCTCGAGCCCGCCAAGGACCCCGGAGAGCCGTCCGTGCTCGAGCGCGCCGAGCGCAAGGCTCAGGTGGCGAAGGCGGTGGGCGAGGCGCTTGAAGCGCATCGCCTTCGAGGCCTGGCGCCTGAGGCTGCCGATCTGCCGGGAGACCTCGCCGACGACGTCGCCCACCCGGGCGAGGTTCTGGTCGGTCAGGGCGAGCTTGCCCATCGCCTCCCTGCGCTGGCTCTTGTATTTGGTGATGCCGGCGGCCTCCTCGAAGACCGCCCGGCGCTCCTCCGGCTTGGAGGAGAGGACCTGGTCGATCTGGCCCTGCGCCATGATCGAGTAGCTGGTCCGGCCGACCCCGGTGTCCATGAAGAGCTTGTGGATGTCCTTGAGGCGGCAGGCCTGTCCGTTGAAGAGGTACTCGCCCTGGCCGTCCCTGTGGACGCGCCGGGTGATCTCGATCTCGTGGAACTCGCTCCCAAGCTGCTTCTCGCACTCGGTCAGGAGCATCGAGACCTCGCACATCTGGGCGGGCCGGCGGGTGTCGGCCCCCTCGAAGATCACGTCCTGCATCTTGCCGCCGCGCAGCGCCTTCGCGCTCTGCTCGCCCAGGACCCACCGGATCGAGTCGGCGATGTTGGACTTCCCGCATCCGTTCGGGCCGACCACGGCCGTGACGCCGGGCTCGAAGAGAAGGGTCGTGGGGTCGGCAAATGACTTGAAACCGTGGAGTTTTAGCGCCTTGAGATGCATTGAGCCTAATAATTGGAGAGGGCCCGGGTTGCGCGGGCAAACGCAAAAGGCGAAATCACGCGTGATCCCACGGAAGGCGCACGTCCACGCGCCTTGACTCCCACACCCGGAAGACCTCGAACATCTTCCCCGGGTTGAGGATCCCGCGCGGATCCAGGGCCTTTTTCACGGCCCGCATGGCCCTGACGGCGGCCGGGGGGTGCTGCAGGCGCAGGAAGGGGCTCTTGGCGAGGCCGATCCCGTGCTCGCCGGAGATCGCACCCCCGAGCCCGACCACGGTGCGCATGAGGCTCCTGACGGCCCGCTCGGCGGCCCGGCGCTCCCCCGGCCTGTCCCGGTGGTACATGATGTTCACGTGCAGGTTCCCGTCGCCCAGGTGGCCGAACGTCGGTATGGGCAGGCCCGACTCCCTGCGCAGCGACTCGAGGAAGCGGGCGAAGCGGAGGTACTTGCCCATGGGGACCACGACGTCCTCGTTGAGCTTCGAGTCGCCGAGCTTGAACATGGCCGCGGAGCAGGAGCGGCGGACCTCCCAGAGGCGCTCGGCCTCGGCGCGCCCCCTCGCGGCGCGGTGCGCGAGGGCGTGCCTCCTTGCCCAGCCCAGGAGGACCCGGCGCTGCCCGAGGACCTCGGCCCTGCCCCCCGCGAGCTCGAGGAGCACGACGGGGCGCCCCGCCTGCCCCTTGAATACCGCCCTGCCCGTCGCCCGCTCCGCGCAGTCGACGGAGTACCGGTCGAGGAATTCGCAGATCGCCGGCTGGATCCGGAGGCCGAAGAGGGCGAGGACCGCCCGGTACGCCTCCGGCTCCGTCCGGAAGGAGGCGAGGAGGGTCCACCGGGCCTCCGGCATGGGGATCAGCCTGAGGGTCGCCTCGGTCACGACGCCAAGCATCCCCTCGCTGCCTATCCACAGGTCGCGCAGGTTGAAGCCCGCCGAGAATTTCTTGGTCGGGGTGCCCCACTCGACAAACTCGCCGGTCGGGAGGAATCCCTTCAGCGCCAGGACGAAGTCGCGGGTGACGCCGTACTTCCCCCCGTGCATCCCCCCCGCATTGCACGCGATGTTCCCGCCGATCGTGCAGTACTTCCTGGACGAGGGGTCCGGGGGATAGAACCAGCCCTTCGCGGCGGCGGCGGCCTGGATCCGGGCCACGGTCGCCCCCGCCTGCACCCGGGCCAGGCCCGAGCGGCCGTCGACGCGGACGCGGTCCCACCCGTGGAGATCCACCACCCACCCCCCGCGCGCGGGGGATGCCGAACCCGTGAGGCTTGTCCCCCCTCCCCTGACGGTGACGGGGACGCGGCGCCGGTTGGCGAGAGTCAGGACCGCCGCCAGGTCCGGATTGCCCCTGGGGAAGACCGCCGCGGCGATCTCGAAGGATATCTTGCTGCTGTCGAAGGAGGCGTCCCTCCTGGAAATCCGGTCCGTCCGGACGACCCCCGGGCCCAGGAGGGCCCTCAGTTGCTTTGTGGCTGCGGAATAATCCATCGACTGCCTCCCCGCTACACGCGCTTGGGCCCTGGTGCAAGACCCGCCGAGAGGAGCCGCCGCATGTTCCCCCCGAGGACAAGCTCCCTCTCGGCTGGCGAAAGCCCGGCCGAGGCTATCTCGTCCAGGAAGGGCCTGAACCCGGGCGTCCTAGAGGCCTTGGGATAGAGGAGCAGGGGATAGTCCGAGCCGTAGAGGATCCTCGAGGGACCGACCCTGTCCAGGGCCCGGCGGAACACTCCTGGATCGTAGAGGAGCGGCGACGCGGCCGTGTCGAAGTACAGGTTCCCGGGCAGGGGATCGCAGCCGTCCTCCCCGCGAAACGCCAGCCCGCCGCCCCAGTGCGCCAGGATGATCGTCGCCTCGGGGTAGGCGCGGGCGAGCGAGGCGTAGGCCCCGAGCGGCGTCGCCGGTCCGGCGGCAGGGCCGGCGGCGGGGTCGGTCGCGTGGAAGGTCAGGGGCAGGCGCCGGGCGATCGCCAGCTCCACCGTGCGCCTGAGCCAGGGATCCCCGAGGTCGTATCCCTGCGCCTGGGGGAGCAGCTCCCCGACGCCGCGCATCCCCGAGTCGAGGGCCCTCTCGAGGGCCTCGAGCGCCCGCCTCCCCGCGGCGGGCTGGACGGCCGCGAAGGCGAGGAGCCTGCCGGGATGCCGCCGGGTCCAGTCGAGGTACCACCCGTTCTGCAGGTCGCACGTCTCCTGCCTCTGCCAATACCAGCCCTGCAGGACGCAGGTGCCCACGCCGGCCGCGTCCATGTCGGAAATGAGGGCACCCGGGTCCGACCACCCCTGGATCGAGCGCCGGCCGCTCGGCGCGACGCATTCCACCCAGCCGGGCTCCCCGTGCGCGGCCCCCCAGACCGCCGGGTCCGCGGACGCCTCGGGTCCGTAGAGGTGGATGTGGGCGTCCAGGATCCCGCTTGGCTCCAAGGGGCTCATCGGCTTCACCGCACGCCGGCCTCGGCGGCGAGACGCCGGCAGGCCGCAAGGTCGAGCTTGCCCGTGCCGAGGACGGGGATCGCCCCCACCCTCCTGACCAGCCGCGGTATCCAGAGGTTGGGAAGGCCCGCCCCGGCCAGCTTCTCCCTCACGACCGCGGCGTCGATGTCGAGCGTCGTGACGACGACGAGCGCCTCGCCCTTCGCCCTGTCGGGGATCCCCACCACGACGATGGCCTGGCTCTCCGCCGGGTCGGCGCCGCAGAGCTCGGCCAGCTTCTGCTCGACCGTCACGTGGGGCACCATCTCGCCCCCGAGCTTGGAGAACCGGGCGAGGCGTCCCTCGACCGTGACGAACCCGTCGGCGTCGAAACTCGCCAGGTCCCCGGTGACGAACCACCCGTCCCGGTGGGAGGCCCCCGCGAGGGGGTCCTCGTTGAGGTAGTGCGCGAACACGTTGGGCCCCTTCAGGAGCAGGATCCCGGACGTCCCGTCCGGCACCTCGGCCCACGTCTCCGGGTCGACGATGCGCGCCGACATCCCCGGAAGCAGCCGGCCGACCGAGCCGGTCTTCTTTCCCAGCTGCTCGTCCGCCGTGGCCGTGGGGACCGGGGGATGGGGGACGTTCACATTGGACACGGGGGCCGTCTCGGTGAGGCCGTAGCCCTGCAGGATCTCGAGGTGGAACTTCTCGAGGAAACCCCTGCGGAGGTCCTCCTGGAGCTTCTCGGCGCCCGTGACCACGAGCGTCAGCGTCCTCAACTCCTCGGGGGTCGCCTTCTTGAGGAGGGGACGGATGAAGGTCGGGGCGCCCAGCAGGATCGTGACCCGCTCCTCGTGGATGGCGTCGATCATGGCCCTCGAGTCGAGGGGGCTCGGCGTCGTCACGAGCCTGCACCCGTGGAGGATCGGGAACCAGAGGGTGAACGTGAAGCCGATGCTGTGGAAGATCGGCAGGCAGCCGAGCATCGTCCTTTCGGCGGGCAGGACCGAGGTGCTCGCGATCTGCGCGCAGTTTGCGATCAGGTTGCGGTGCGAGAGCACCACCCCGCGCGGGGCACCCATGCTTCCGCTCGTGAAGAGGATCGCCGCCTCGTCGCTGCCCCCCACCCTCGGGACGCCCATGAGGGAGGGTATCCAGATCGCCGGCACAACCCACGCCGCGGCGAGCCACGGGGCCATGGCCGCCCTGCCCCCTGCGGCGGCGATCTCGGCCCTGAGGTCCACGGTCCGGGCCGGCCAGGGGAAATCGGCCAGCTTCTCGCGCATCGCGTCCGCGGAGATGAGGGTGACGACCCCGGCTGCCGCGATGCTCGACTCGGCCGAGGCCCGTCCCGCCGTGAAATTGAGGTTCACGGGCACCTTTCCCGCGCACATCACCGCCAGGTTCGCGATCGCGGCGCCCGCCCCCGGGGGCAGGACGATGCCGACGCGGCCCTCCGGGACCGTCCGCCTGATGCGCCTGGAGAGGACCGCCACCGCGGCGATCAGCTGCGCCGCCGTCACCTCGCGCCGGCCGGCCGTCCTGTCGACGATGGCGACGAAGCCCGGGCGCCCCGCCAGGGAGCGCACGACGATGCGGCCCAGGTGCCTGCGGAACACGGGCCGCTCGTCGATCGCGAGCGTCCCCAGGTCCATCAGCGCCTTGCGGACCAGGGAGCAGTCGACCCGGTCCGGGGGGATGGGCTCGCCGAACGCGACGCACGCGGGGGTCGGGGCCAGCCGGGGCGACTTCCAGAGGTACCTGTTCTGCGAGAACGAGAACACCGAGCCCCAGAGCCCGTCGATGGCGGCCGGGATCACGGGGACCCCGGCGGCGCGCGCCATGAGCTCGAACCCCCTCTTGATCGTCATCAGCTGGCCCGTGCGCGAGATCTCACCCTCGGGGAACACGCACACGAGCTCGCCCGCGCGCAGGCACGCAACCGACCTCCTGAGCCACGTGAGGCGGTCGCCGGGGGCGACCGGGATGACGCCCGCGAGGTCGTAGATCCAGCGCAGGAAGGGCCCTGTTCCGGGGCCCCGGTACGCCAGGAACCGCAGGGGCCTCGGGGAGGCGAGCTGGAGGACCACCACGTCGATGTACGAGATGTGGTTCGCGACAATGACGGCGCCTCCCCTCGCGGGCAGGTTGGACGCGCCTATCACCTTCACGCGGTAGAGCCACCGGGCGACGAGCCCGGCAGGCAACGCGATCCAGAGCGGCATCGTGGAACGCCTCGTCATGAATGAGGCCCACGCTGGTCACCTCCCCAACAACTTGTCAAACAAACCGCCCCCCTTTCGGAGCGACGCCTGGACGAGCATGTCCTTCCACTGGCTCTGGTCGATGGCGCGGAGCGTCCCGCCCAGGTGGATCGGCTGGTTGAGCGGGGTGTACCCGAGCTCGTCCTGGCCCTCCGCGAGGAGGCCCACGGTGTCGAGGAACCGTCCCGTCGCCCCGCGCACCGAAAGGTTCAGGTCGACCGACAGGGGCTGGTCCTGGATGAGGACGCCCTCGGCATGGGACACCCTGCCCGTCCCCGTGAGCCTCGCCTCGGGCGCGATGAGCGTGAGGGCGGTGATCCTCAGGTCCATGTCGGTCCCGCGCTCCACCTCGACGCTCATCTGGTCGTACCGGATCTCCGAGAGACCGTTCGCCGTCGCGACCAGCGCCTGGCCGATCTTCTCCGGCTTCTTGCCGAAGAGGGATCCGACCGTGTCGAGTGCGTCGACCAGCCTCGAGGGCGCCTGGCGGACCTGGTCGATGATGTCCGTGCGCAGCGCCCGGAAGGTTCCGTCCTTGCTCGACAGCCTCAGGCTGCCCTGGACCATGCCGGGCAGGTCCGGGATGCGCGAGGCGCCCGAGGTCAGGTGGCTCGAGACGTCAAAGCGGCCCTCGATCGCGGGAGCCCGGCCCGGGTCCATGGCGCGGAAGAACGCCGCCGCGTCGACGCCGTCCACCGAGACGTCCGCCTTCAGCAGGAGGGGCACCGCCTCCTTCGGCCGGAAATCCAACCTGCCCTCGATCCGTCCCGCACCCCCGCCGTCGAGGGTGGCCGTGCCCCCCTCGATCGAGAGGGAGTCGGATTCGAGGCGGAGCGTCCCCCGGACCGCGGAGAGCTCGACCCGGCCGAGGGCCACCGACTCGAGCTTGAGGGCAAGCCTGCCGCGCAGGCCGTGCCAAAGGGGGGCGCGAGCCGGGGCGCCGCCCCCGCCCTGCCCCGGCCCAGCGGGTGCCCCGCCCGCCAGGAACGCCAGCGCGGAAACGTCCTCCGGCGCGAGGCGGCTCCCGGCGAGGGTCGCGTCGACGAGCGCGCCCCTGCTGTCCGACGCGACGGTGCCGGAGAACGCGAACTCCGCCGAGCGCCCGCCGTAGTCCAGGCGCAGGGGGACGCTGAAGGTCGAGCGCCCGCCTGTGTCAATGTCCGCGCGCATCTCCGACTCGACCGAGGGAAGCACGCCGCCTCCCTCGGAGAGCGCGAGGTCCCTCATCAAGAGCTTGACCCGGATCTCGCGCGTGGCGTCGAGGCTGGCCTCGAAGCTCCCGCTGGCCTCGCCGCCGGAGAGGCCCCGGAAGTCCGCGGCTGCGGGGACGGCGAGCAGCGGCCCGAGCGAGGCGCTCCATGAGCCCGCCGCCTTGACGGCCCTGCCCGGGCCCGCCAGCCGGCCGAACCGCGCGTCCATGGTGAACATCTTTATCCCGTCGCTGCGGACCGCAAAGGGCGCCAGCTGGACCTGCCAGCCCTGGGGCGCGTAGTCGGCGAGGACAAATGCGGAGAGGCCCAGACCCGCTGCTAGGGCGCTCCCATTCCGGGCGACAGCCACCCCCTCGGCCGCCAGGGGCGCCTTGGTGCGCAGGGCCAGCCGCCCGTCCTCGGCGCGCATCACGAACTCGCCGTGCGCATCGCCCCCAGACACGCTGAGCCCGGGCCAGAGCGACCCGAGCCAGGACAGGGGCAATCCCGCGACCGAGATCCCCACGAGGTCGCCGGAGGGGACGGCCACCTTGAGCTCGCCCGTTGCGGGGTTGAATTCAAAGGATTGGAGCGCGCGGACCGAGGCGACGGGCGAGGCCCCCGCGAGGGTGGTCTCCAGGCGCGCGACGCGAAGGGAGGCGCCGAGGCGCGCCAGGTCGAAGTCGGCGGCAAGCCCGACCCTACCCAGGGGCCCCAGTCCCCTGGCAAGGAGGCCGAGCCGGTCGGCCGACGCCTGGAGCTTGCCGACCAGGTGGACGTCTCCCGAGGCCGCGTCGGTCTCGAAGGTTCCCCCCCCCGCCACGTAGAACGCGGGAAGGCTCCTGCCGAGCGCGAACGGAGCCACGTCGCTGTCCTTGAGGTCGAGTCGCCACGAGCCCGACAGCGTCGTGGACCCGTCGGGGTTTTCCGCGTTGACCGCGCCGATCCGCTCGATCCCCCGGTTGAGCGAGAATGAATAGGACCTCATCCCCGCGCGGTGGGAGGCCGAGGCGACGAGCGAAAGGCCTATCCCCCCGGGGAAGCCCCGGCCGACGGCGGTGGCGTCCGCCCTCAGCTCGGCGCCGGCGAAGGAGCCGGTGCTCCCCATCTCCGCCGAGAGGGTTGCGTTCGCCGTCACGGACGCGACGGGCGCCGCCGGGTCGGCGGCGTCGGCCGTCGCGCGGCACAGGAAGCGGCCCTCGCGCCCCGCGGCCAGCCCCCCCCCGCTCACCCCCACGTGGACGCGGCCCCCGGGTCGCCCGCCCTCCCCG
>PLXR01000034.1 GCA_003151495.1 Opitutaceae bacterium | reverse complement strand
CTGACGACGACGTGCCCGAGCTGTCACGGGTCCGGGCGGCGGGCGGAAGCGCACGGCTTTCACGACGTGACCAAGACCAAGGAGTCGCACCACCGACAGTCGAACCGCGCCCAGACGGTGGTGAAGGCGCAGTGGCCCGTGACGCCCGCCGGAGTCGACCTCGCGACGTCGGTCCGCGACAGCGCGATCTGCACGGCCGAGGTCAAGACTCGCCTCATCCAGGAGATCATGGACCACGAAGACCGCCACGGCCTCATCACGAAGACCTTCATCAAGAAGGTCCGCCAGCAGGTCCGTCCGCGCACGTGACGGCTGGTCTCAGAGCAAGTCAGAGCAAGAACGAGACACCGAGCGTGATCGTCGGGTAGCCGAGCCGCAGCGTGATCGTGACCTTGTCGGAGAGATGCGCGTGCGCGCGCCCTCCAGCACCCTGCCGCGCGCGCGTTCAACATGCGCCGCACGCCATCGTCCCGTCGGGGCACGACGCGGGCGCGCCGCCGCCGAGACAGTGAACGGTGCACTGGGAGACGTTGGTGCACGCGACATGGCACGTCCCGGTGCAGTCGGCCTCGCAGCTCGAGACGCTGGTGCAGTGGATGGTGCTGCCGTCGCCGGCCTGGACCCCGCAGGTCGATGCGTTCTCGCAGCTGTAGTCGCACCGGTCGCCGCAGATGGCTCCGCACGACGAGACGCTGTGGCACGTCAACGCGCAGTCGCTTCCGCACGACGAGGTGCACTGGCTGACGTCGTGGCAGAGCGAAGAGCAAGCATTGCCGCACACGGTCCCGCAGGTGTCGCCAACACTGTGGCAGTCCTGAGAGCAGCCGTCGCCGGTGCAGCCGAGGAAGCAGTCGCTCCCGCCGGTGCACACGCATGCCTCGCCCGGGTCGCAGCCCTCCGCGCTCTTGCAGCCGAGCGACGCGATGGAAGCGATCGAGGCGATCGAGACCAGCAGCGCGCCCGCACGGGCGAGCGAGGCGCTTCGCGGGCGAGCGGCCAGGGTCACGCCCAACTAGTCTACCGAAGGGCGCGCCGCGGCTCGTGTTTCCTTCGCTCGCGCTTCGCCCCAGCCGCCCGATCGTCGACGCTCAGCGAGTGATGATCTCGCAGCGCCCGTCGCACGGCACGCCGTTGCAGCACTCGGACGAGGTCGTGCAGACCTGTCCGTAAAGGGTGCAGGTCGGCCCTGCGCCGGCGCCGTCGGGAGCACTGCCGCCTCCGCCATCGGGTGCGCCGCCGCTCCCCCCGTCCGGTCCGCCGGGCGGCCCGCCGCACGGTCCACAGATCCCGTGCGTCGTGCCCGCGCCGAGCACGCACGACGTGCCGGGACAGCAATCGGCGTTGTTGGTGCACTGCCCGCACGCCGCGATGCACGTCGTGCCGGCGCACACGTAGGGGGGCGCGCCGCCGCTCACGGGATTCGGAACGCACGGCATGCCGCCGCAGCAGTTCGCGCTCGAGGCGCACGAGGCGCCGGCGGACACGCACTGCGCCGCGGCGCAGCGCGGGACGCCCACGTTGTCCTGTTTGCAGGTGTCCTGGGTCTCGCAGTTGCCGCTGCAGCAGTCGCACGACGAGTTGCACGACATGATCTTGAGCTTGCACACGTCGCCGTCGGGCTTGCACCCCATCGGGTTCCGGCAAATGCCGAGCATCCCCGACCCGGAGAGGTCGCACGTGACGGGCTTGCCCGATCCTCCCGGCAAGCCCGCCGAGCCGCAGCAATCCGTGTCTTTCGTGCAGAGATCGCCGACGACGTGGCAGCCGCTCGCGGGCTGACAGACCAGCGCTCCGGTCGGGCCCCAGGGCGCGCACGCCCGGCTGCAGCACGGGCCGCCGCACGCCGGCAAGCCGGCGTCGTTCTGGCCGATGCCCCCGTCGGCGGCCGTGCCTCCGCAGAGCTGGCCGTCGACGACTCCGCAGTTCGCGGGCCCGCTCGGCGGGCTTACGCCGCACGTTCCGAGCGTCGCCCCGGCGGCGACGGTGCATGATCCCGTGCAGCAATCCGATGCGCCCGAGCACGCGTCCCCCGCTTGCCCGCAGAACGACGAGGCCTGACACGTTCCGTTCGAACAGAGCGCCGAGCAGCACTCGCCGCCCGAAGCGCACGCGTTGCCCAGCGTCTTGCAGCTCGTGTTGAGGGACGCGCAGGTGTTCGCGACGCAGCTCTGGCTGCAACACTCGCCGTTCGTGGTGCACGCCCCACGGTCCGACGTGCAGGCCGGATACTGGCAAACGCCGCACGCGCAGTCGCCACCACAGCAGTCACGCACCGTCGTGCACCCCGCGCCGAGCCCGAGGCAGCTCCCGGTGCCGCCGCCGGTGCCTGCAAAGACGCCCGGCGTCAGGGGCCCGCCGGGAACCTTTGCGCCGCCCGCGTCCGGGAGCGCGCCGTCGTCGCTGCCGGGAAATCCAGCGCCGTCCGTCGCGGTGGCGTCGGCCCCGTGCACGCCCGCGTCGCCCGCGCCGGGCGAGCTGCCCGAGCTACCGCATCCCGTCGTCCCGATCGTCAGGGCGCCGAGCGCCGCGACCGAAATGAAGGCAACCCTCAGCCACCGTCCTCCCGCGATCCTGTCCATCGGCTGGGCTGTAGCAAGGGCGGGACCCGGCGCGATTCCTCGAAGGACACCGGCATTTCGAGGCCGACTAGCTGGTCGGTCGAGCGACCGCGTGGTCGGTCGAGCGACCGTGCACGTCCGCGGGCGGCGTCAGTGGCAGATCGAGCCGGCGGGGAGGCAGACGACGTTGTTGTTCTTCGCGCAGCAGATCTGACCCGGTGACGTGCACTTGCTGGTGCATGCATCGCACTGCGTCGCGTTACACAGTCCCTGGCAGACGACGGCGCCGCAGCAGACGTACGCGGCTTGCGGCGGAGCGAGGCCTCCGCAGCCTCCGTCGGTGCCCGCATCCGGGCCCGACGCAGCGCCGTCTTCGACGTCGGGACCCGCGGGGCGGGTAGGCCCCTGGGGTTCATCCCTACCGGGTGGTTCCCCAGCTCGGTGCGCCTGACGCCCGACGGGCGCAGCCTCCTCGTCCTGTGCGCCCGGGGGCTCGTGCCGCGCTCAAACGTCAACCCCGACGGGACCTGGTCGGGGATCGCTGGGCTCTACCGGGGGTCGCTCGGTGTCATCGGCCTGCCCCGGGGAACGGACTATGCCCGGGCCCTCGCCGGCTGGACCCGGACCGCCCAGGGCTGCAGGCCCGCCCCCGCCGCGCCCGCCCTCCCGGGGGACCCGGTCCCCGCCCGTGCGGGCGACCCGACGCCGATCCGCTACGTGGTCTACATCATCAAGGAGAACCGGACCTACGACCAGGTGCTGGGGGACCTGCCCCAGGGAAACGGCGACCCGGCGCTCTGCCTGTTCCCGGAGATGGTGACCCCCAACATCCACGCCCTGGCGCGGCAGTTCGTGCTGCTCGACAACTTCTACGCCAACGCGGAGGTGAGCGCGAGCGGCCACGAGTGGAGCATGGCCGGCTACGCCTCCGAGTTCGTCGAGAAGACGTGGCCCGTCAACTACGGGCACGGGGACCGGGGCAGCCACGTGCCGTACGCGGCGGAGGCCCACTTTACCGCGGCCCTTCCCTCCCTCGGCTACCTCTGGGACCGCGCGGCCGCCGCGGGCGTGTCCTACCGCAGCTACGGGGAGTTCACCGAGAACCCGGAGAGGCCCGGAGGGGCGGTGTGGACAAACCTGCCCGCGCTCAGGGGGCACATCGACACGGCATTCCGGGGCTGGGACATCGCCTACCAGGACAGGCGCCGCGCGGACGAGTTCATCTCCGAGCTGCACAAGTTCGAGGCGGCGGGGGACATGCCGAGACTGCAGATCATGCGCCTGCCCCAGGACCACACCGCGGGCTCCAGGGCGGGCAGTTGGACTCCCGAGGCCATGGTAGCCGACAACGACCTGGCGCTCGGCAGGGTGGTGGAGGCGCTCAGCCAGTCCAGGTTCTGGAGGGAGACCGTCGTCTTCTCGGTCGAGGACGACGCCCAGGACGGTCCCGACCACGTGGACGCCCACCGGACCGAGGCGCTGGTGGCCGGGGGCTTCGTGAGGCGGGGGGCGGTCGACTCGACCCCCTACACGACGTGCTCGATGCTGCGGACGATCGAGCTGATCCTGGGGATGGGCCCGATGTCCCAGTTCGACGCCGCGGCGGAGCCGATGAGGGCCTGCTTCCAGGCCGCGCCCGACACCGGGCCCTATCGGGCCCTTCCGGCGCGGGTGGGCATCGACGGGCGAAACCCGGCAAAGGGCGCGAGGGCGGCACGATCCGCCCGCTTCGACTTCTCGAGGGAGGACCTCGCGGACGAGCAGGAATTCAATCGCGCGATCTGGGCGGCGGTGCGGGGCGAAGGATCCAGGATGCCCGCCCCGGTGCACGCGGCATTCGTGAGGCAGCTGCCGGGAAGCGACGACGACTGAAATACCTGAGGCCCGACCCCGGTTCTCAGAGCCTTGAGAACGCGATTCCGATGTTGAGCAGGAGGGCCAGCAGGAAGCACAGGGCGATGGCCAGTTGGGCCATCCTTGCCTGAGTCGCAAGGCCCCCCATGCACAGCGCCAGGTAGAACACCCGAAAAGCGGTGCTCAGGTCGAACCCAGGCGCGCCCTTGCTCACGGAGTACTCCAGGAAGGTGGTGGCAAGCATGGCAATCAGCGAGCCGAAGAACCACCCTCGGTTGCGGTTGAACTCGCTCTCGAGGTCGAACTTGTGCTCCAGCTCTATCTCCGGCACGAGGAGGTACCCCGGGACCGAGACGAGGATGGGCATGAGCAGGTAGAGCAGGAATCCAAAGAACGTCCAATTGCCGGACTCCCGCCGGTTGAACGCCGCCCACCAGATAAGCATCTGCAGCAGAAACAGCACGGCCATCCACACGAGCGTCGGGGGGTGCATCCGGACGCGGTCCCTGTTGCGGATCAGGCGCATCGCGCTGGACAGGATGTTCGTGATGCCCAGCGCGATGATCATCGAGATGAAGATCGACAGGAATTCGAATTGGTTCATGGCAGTGGGCTGTCCGCCCCAGGGTCAGTTGCGCTCGGGCGGCTGGTAGGCGATCGGGGTGATCCCCTGCTGGCGGCACAGGGCGATGTCGACGATGGAGTACTGGGGCGACCCGATGTAGGGCAGCGTCGCCTGCAGCTCCTTCGTCCCCTCCGCCGCCGCCGCGAGGAACGACGTCGTGCCGAGGTAGGTGGTCTCGAACGCGACGAGGTGGCCCCCCTCCTGGGCGTCGTAGTAGCCGGTGAAGCAGTGGCCCGGCTTGAACAGGAGCACCGGCCTGAGCCCGATCCTCCTGAGGATGGAGGCGAAGAGAACCGAGGCGTCGACGCAGTTCGCGCCCTGGTCGTGGACGGACTGGTCCAGGAAGCGAACGTACTGGGTCGAGACCTGGGCGGAAGTGCCGCTGTCCGTCGCCACGTTCACATAGCTGAGCCCGCGCGAGGCGAGCGTGTCCCAGATGGCCTGCACCTGCAGGAGGGTCGCCTGGGAACCGCCCTGGTACCCGGTGAACGCGCGAATGCTGCCGCTCGAGAGCGCCTCCTGCAGGAGCGTGTTGATCCAGGGGTGGTCCTCGTTGACGAACGCGGCGAAGCACACACCCGTGTCCAGCCACTGGCCCGCGGGGCCGCCCAGGTAGATCCGCGACACGGCCTCGTTGACCGAGTGCACCATGCAGGCGAGCGTGGCCTCCGCCGCCGGCTTGCCGTCCACAAGGAGCGTCGACACGAACGACTGCGGGGTGATCTGGGCGTTGCGCCGGAGCGCGTCGAAGTTCCAGGGCAGCTCGGGATTGAGGGTGACCGTGGGTGAGCCCGCGTTGACCGCGATCTGGAGGGGCTCGACGAAGAGGCCCGACTCGATGCGCAGCTGGAGCGCGCCCGCCGGGGGGAGGTTGTGAAGGACCACCATGAGGCAGCGCGTGTACTCGGGGTAGGTCACGCCGAGCGAAAGCATGAGCGAGGGGTAGATGTTGTTCTGGAAGGAACAGGTCATCTCGAAGACCGGTGCGGTCGGGGCCGGGGTGGTCGGGGCCGCGGCCGGCGCCGGGCCCTGGGGCTCCGCTGCCGCGGGCGGCCGTTCCGCGGCCTGCGCGGGCCTCGCCCTGCTGCGCTCGATCGCCATGCCGAGCCGCACCCCGACCGCCAGCAGGAGCAGAGGCACGATCCCGTAGCGGGTTACCGCGCTCATCTGCCTCTTCCTCTTTTGTCGTTGCGGGGTGGCTGTCACGGGTCTCCGGAGGGGTGTCCGGCTATCCACGCTGATGTTTATTTCTTGCGTGGGCAACCAGACAACCTCAAAGCGCGTCATGCAAGGCGCATGTACGGACACCGACTGAAATCCCTTTTTGCCCTGGCTGCGGCCGCTGCGCTGTGCGGCTGCACGCAGATCACGACGCGCTCGCTTCCCAAGGCGGACCTGGCGAGCCACAAGCGGGTGTTCGTCGAGCACCGCCTTGCCGACAGCTTCGGTGTCGCCGACGAGATCGCCCGCCAGCTCCGGGCGCTGGGCTACGATGCTTCCTCGGGGGCCCTCACCATGATGCCCCCCGAGACCGAGCTCATCGTCTCCTACGACGACATGTGGACGTGGGACTTCAATACCTACATGATCGAGATCGACATGCAGGTGAGGACGGCGAGGTCCGACAAGATCCTCGCGGTGGGCCACTACTTCCGGCCGTCGATGGTCTTCGGCCACCCGCCGGCGACGATGATCCACGACCTGCTGGCGAAGCTGTTCAGGCCGGTCTAAGCCGGGCCCGCCCCGCCGGGGCCTCGCAAACCCCGGGAGGGCAGGGCACTTACCCTCGCGCTGGAATAAACGGGGAACCGGGCTACTCTAATGGCAGGTGAAGCTCTTCCTCACAGCATTTGCATATGTGGCGGCGGCGGCGATGGTGCTTGCCGATACCGAGATGAAAAATACAAAACAGTCCGCTATCCCGGCCGCCGGCGCCGCATGCGCCGTCGACGGCCCCAGGGCCGCGTGCGGCCTTCCCTCAAACGTGGTCATCGACATGTCGAAGGCCTCCGTGAGGCACACCGACGAGGAATGGAGGGGCCTGCTGACGACCCGCCAGTACGATGTGGCGAGGCTCCAGGGCACGGAGCCCCCCTTCCGGAACGAGTACTGGGACAACCACGAGGACGGCGTGTACTTCTCGGTCTGCAGCGAGACCCCGCTCTTCGACAGCCGCGACAAGTTCGAGAGCGGCACGGGCTGGCCGAGCTTCACCAAGCCGATCGAGCCCCTGTTTGTCACCGTGCAGAGGGACGTCTCCCTCGGCATGGTCAGGGACGAGGTGCACTGCGCGACCGACGGGGGACACCTGGGGCACGTCTTTGACGATGGACCCGCCCCCACGGGCATGAGGTACTGCATCAACTCCGCCTCGCTGCGGTTCATGCCCCGCAAGCAATACGAGGCGTGGGTGGCCCAGCACTCGTCCCCTGCCGGCCCGAAGTGACGCCCTGCAGCCCGACCTCCCCATGCCGCCTTTCCGCAACCTCCTCCCGCTCGCCCTCCTCCTCTCGATGACCACCCTCCCCAGCGTGTCCCGCGCCGACTCCATCGTCCTTGGAGGCGGATGCTTCTGGTGCCTCGACGCGGCCTACAAGCTTCTCCCCGGGGTCACCCGGGTCACCTGCGGGTACTCCGGCGGAACGGTGGCGAACCCGAGCTACAAGGACGTGTGCACGGAGGAGACGGGCCATGCCGAGGTGGTCCGGATCGAGTTCGACCCGTCGGTCGCCCCTCTCGACCGCGTGCTCAGGTACTTCTGGCACGTCCACAACCCGACGCAGGTCGGCGGGCAGGGCAATGACATGGGCAGCCAGTACCGCTCCATCATACTGTTTGCGGACGCCGCCCAGAAGGAGGCTGCCGAGAGGTCGCGCGCCGAGGCGCAGAAATCATACTCCGATCCGATCACCACGGAGGTCCTGCCCCTGGTCAAGTTCTGGCCGGCTGAGGACTACCATCAGGATTATTTCGCGAAGCACCCCGACGAGGGGTACTGCGCGGTCGTGATAGGTCCGAAGGTGAACAAGCTCAAGAAGCTCCTTCTCACCGAGAAATAGCCCGGCCCGGCGGCCGGCGCGGAACCACTTTGCGTTTGCGGGGGGTCGCCGCCCTACCCAGATTTCAGGCATGGCGGGACTGATCGGCGACCTCGGCCGTCTCTATTGGGGGCATGTCTATTGGAACCTGCGCAAGTCGCTGTTCCGGATCCGGGGCGCATCCGGGGTGGCACCGTGCCAGCACCCTAGCGATTCCGGGCAGGCGGGGAGGACGGGCTGCGAGGCGTGCGCGGGATGGCGCGACAAGGACCGGTTCCGGCGCCTGTGCCCGCTGCTCGCCACGGCGCCCGACGGGCGGCGGGTCTGCTCGGTCGACGCAAGCCGGGTCCGCCCTTTCTGGGGCCGCGCCGCCCTCCTTTACGGCGGCAGCGCGGCGGCTGCAGCCTGCGTGGGCGTGCTGGCCGTCTTCACGGTGTTCAGGGCGATCGGCTACCGCGTGCCCCTTAGGGCGGTGGCCTGGCCGCCCGCCTGGCACAGGATCCACGAGGCGCGCGCGGACTACTTCTACCGGATGGCGCTGCGCTCCTTCGCGTCGGGCGACATGCGCCAGTGCTATCTCGCCCTGAGCCAGGCGTACACGCTCGACCCGGGCAACATCGCCGCGGCCAAGCTCCTTGCGCAGCTCACGCAGATCGGGAGCCCGGACGTCTCGGATGCGATCTACTCCAGGCTCCTCCTCCAGGACAAAGCGGAATTCGAGGCGGTCGGCGAGGCGTGGATAAGGGCGCTCGTGACCCGCGGGGACTTCGCCGCGGCCGCCGGGCTCTCCGCGAGGATGCTGCTCGGGGGGGCCCGGCACGTGCCGGCATGGACCCAGGCCCTCGTCTTCGCCGAGGGCATGACGGGCGACCCCGGGGAAATCGACAGGCTCCTGTCCGGCACCGCGCGGCTGCCGGAGGAGGCCCGGTCGGTGCTCTCGCTGGCGCGGTCGATCCGCAGCGGGAGCCGGGACCAGCGCCTGGGGATCGTGAGGCTCTACATGGGCGGGGCGACGTCGGCCTTCGAGTTCTACTTCTCACTCAACCGCCTCATTGAGCTCGGCCGGGCCTCGGAGGTCGCTGCCTTCGTCGAGGGCCAGTCGGGCGCCGCGCTCGATCCCTACGACCGCGAGGCGCTCAAGCTCGACGCCTACGCGGAGATGGGATGGCACCTCCTGGTGAGGAAGGAGTTCGGGTTCCTGATCGAGCAGGGCGTGTCGGCACCCGTCATCAACCTGATCGCCGCGAACCTCGTGAGGCATCCCGATCCCGAGACCGCGGAGTTCGCCTTCGAGCTGCTCGGCCGCGCCCCCGCGCCGACCTCGCCTGACTACGCCGGGGCCCACCTGGCGCTCCTATGCGTGGCGGGCGTGAACGGCCTGGGGCCCCGGATGAAGCAGGAGGGCGAGGCCTTCGGGAGGCTGGTCGGCGGGGGCTTCACCGCGTGGATGAGGGTGAGGGATTTCTTCGTCGGCGCGCCAAGGGGCGGCAATCCCTCCGTGATCATGCCCGCGCTCGGCCAGCTGCCGATCGAGCTCATGTATGCCGTCTACGACCACTACCGGGCGTTGGCCCAGGGCGCGCCCGCGGCCAAGCAAAGACCCTGACCTCCCGGGCGGCTAGCGCTCGTGGCCGTAGGGATCGGCCTGGTTCTCGATCGCCCTCTGCCTGCGCTCGATGTTCGCGACCACGTAGCGCTCGTTGAGCTCGTTGAGCACCTCGTCCACGTCCCGTTCCTGCACGTAGTGCGCGAGCGCATGCGCCCTCAGGACCTCCCAGTAGCTCTCCAGCTCCTGGTTCTCGATCACCTTCAGGGACTCCACGGCCGCCGCCGCGCTGGCGTGGTAGTCGTTGAGCTTCTTCGCCACGATCATGCGCGCCTGGGCCTCCATCTCCTGGGTGGCCGGGAGGGCGTCGCGGTCGTGCTGGAGCGCCAGGTTGTCGACCCAGTTGACTACCCCCTTGATCGGAAGCTCGGCCACGCGCACGTCCTTGTAGGGCGTGTTCGCGGCAATCATGGCCACCGAGCGGGTGAGGGACTCGAGCTGGAGCGCCGTCCGGTCGAGGCTGTCCGCCCCCATTCGAAGCTCCGCGAAAGCCTGCGCCCGGTCCCCGAACGCGGACCTGACTCCCCCTGCCGCGCCGGCGAAGGAGACCGACACGTTCTTGATGTTGCGCGCCAGCGCCAGCAGCTGCTCGCCGTAGTGCTCGATCAGCCGGTCCCATGACTTCAGGGCCTCCGCGATCTTGGCGCTCTTGCGGTAATTCTCGGAAACCTGTCCCAGGTAGTCGCGCAGGCGCTCCCGGATCGCGGACTTCAGCCAGTTCTCGATGGCCTCGAGCTTGCCGAGCCGGTTCTCGATCGCCGCCTCGGTGTCGAGCACGGTCTGCATCGAGGACTCGAAAATCTCCCGCTGCTTCTTGGAGGCAAGCAGGCCGAAGGGCGGCCGCGTCTCCGTCACCTGTTGCTTCTCCGCGATCAGCCTCTCCAGGGCATCCTTCAATGCGTTCCGGCAAAGGTCGAGGTACGCCTCGTCGCGCAGTAAAGAGATTACGTCGTCAGGCAGCGACATACCCGATAAGTGTGCGGGGGTTCATGACCGATTGGAGTATCAAAAACAGACCAAAGTGCCTTCTGGTCAATCAGAAAGGCATAAGTAATGCCGCGAAGAGGTGTTGTGCGGCCGGCCGGGAGGCGGTTTCTTGACGCGGGGCGCACGAGGGGGATGATTCTGGGCCACCCCTTTGGACCCCATGAAATTCAGAAAACTGGGCCGCACCGGCCTGAATGTGTCCGAGATTGGATTTGGAGCCTGGGCCATAGGAGGGAGTTGGGGGCCCCAGAGCGAGTCCGACTCGACCGCTGCGCTGAACCGGGCGCTCGACCTGGGTGTCAACTTCATCGACACGGCGGCCGGTTATGGTGATGGAAAGAGCGAGCGGATCATCGCCGGGGTGCTCAAGTCCCGCCGCGACGAGGTGTTCGTGGCCACGAAGACCCCGCCCGCCGCGGGCCCCTGGCCCCCTTCGCCCTATTGCCTCTCGTCGGCGCGCTACTCCGAGGGACACCTGAGGGAGAACGTCGAGCAGCGCCTGCGCAACCTCGGGACGGACCGGATCGACCTGCTCCAGCTCCACACATGGACGAGGGCGTGGAACCGCAACCCCGCGCCGTTCGAGGTCCTGCGCAAGCTCAGGGACGAGGGGAAGGTCCGGTTCGTGGGGATATCCACGCCCGAGCACGACCAGAACAGCGTCATCGAGCTGATGAGGGGCGGGTGGGTCGACGTGGTGCAGGTGATCTACAACATCTTTGAGCAGGAGCCCGCCGCCGAGCTCCTTCCCGTGGCAGCGGAGACGCAGGTCGGCGTCATCGTCCGCGTCGTCTTCGACGAGGGCTCGCTGACGGGCAAGTGGACGAAGGACACCTCATTCCCCGAGGGTGACTTCCGGCGCAACTACTTCGCGGGCGACCGCCTGGCCCGTTCGGTCGAGCGCGCCCGCAAGGTCGCCCTCGAGCTCGAGGGAAGCGGCCTCTCGCTTCCCCAGGCGGCGATCAAGTTTGCGCTCGCCCACGGCGCGGTCAGCACGGTGATCCCGGGGATGAGGAATCCCGCCCAGGCGGAGGCCAACTGCGCGGTGAGCGGGCTCCCCCCGATGGCGCAGGATCTCCTCGGAAGACTTCACGGGCACAACTGGCAGCGCGGTTTCTGGTACTCGGGGAAGTGATCCCCGGGCGGCGGCGGGCTCAGCGCGCGCGGGATCGGGCCGGGGCGGGAGCGGCCCCCAGTGCCTCCCCTGTTCGCTGGCGGAACGCGACCTTCTGCCATGTCCGCCCGGTGTCCGACCACAGCCTCCCGTTCTGGAAGACGAGCGCGTCGGTCGTGTGTCCGCTGTCCGCGCCGCCCTTCCTGAGGGTCGAGAGCTCCATCGGCTGGATTTCGTAGTCCATGCTCTCGCTCCGGCCCCGGCTCGAGGAGGATCCCACGCTCGGCTCCCTCCCGAGGCTCAGGCTCGCCGCGGTCCCGCTGTTGCGAAGCGCCTGCAGGCGCCGGCCGACCAGGTCGGCCGCAAGCTGGTTGGTCTCCCGGTCGCTGTTGGCGTGGAATATCTTCGTCCCCATGTTGCCGAGCAGCGCGTCCGTCGCCGCCCTCCCGTCGGCCCCGCCGCCGAGGGAGGCGACGAGGCTCGGGTAGTTCTGCGTGAGGTAGACGCTCGCCGCCCTCGACGAACGCGCCGTGGCCTGGAAGAGCGTGTCGTACCGGCTCGCGAAATGCTGGCACTCGTCCGCCCAGATGAAGAGCGGGCGGCCCTGCCCGCCGGGGTTGTCCGCGCGCCTCTCGACCGCCTTCTGCAGGCAGTACTTCCAGAGCACGGCCGCGATCCTGCCGACCTCCGACCACTCCTTCACCGGAAGATCCACGACGACGATCCGGCCGCGCATGACGTCCTCCGGGCAAAGCGTAGTCCCCTCGCAGAAGAGCTCCCGCATCTTGCCCCTCATGAGGCCCTCGGCCAGCGTCGCGAACATCGCGACGATGCTGCCGCGGGTCTTCTCGCCGAGGGTCGGGAAGTGGCCCAGCCAATACCCCGCGACCTCCCTGCAGTCGACGGCCCAGGCCCTGCCTAGGGCCCTCTCCCGGGCGGCCTCAAGGGCCCTCCAGCACGCGGACTCGGCTTTCCAGGCGGCCGAGGAGGCGCTGGCCGCATCCGGCGGCGCGCCGCGGATGACCTCGAACATCGCGTGCAGCGAGACGGGCTCGCCGGCCATGGCGAGCACGTCCGCGCAGTTCCTGATGAGCGACCTCATCGCCCGCTCCCAGAACGGGTCGCCGCCCCGGGAACGCGCGTCTCCGGAGCCTATGGAGGCGACCTCCATGAAGAGGCTGACGAGGTTCTCGGTCAGGCCCGCGGAGGCGCCCGAGCGCTGCGACTCGTAGCGCATGAAGTTGAAGCTCCACTCGTCCTCGGAGCCGAACATCGCGAGGTCCCCCTCGCGTCCCGCCTCCTTGGCGTACGCCCTCCAGAGGGCGGGTTCGTCGGGCTTTGCGCACAGGACGAGGCCTCCGAATCCCCCGGCAAGGAAGGACTTCGCGAGCGCGCGGCCGCTTCCGGAGGTCTTGCCGGAGCCGGTGCCCCCGAAGATCACCGTGCCCTCGCAGGCGTCGCGGATGCGCCACGGGTCGCGGCCCAGCGCCACGAGTCCCTGCCCGTCGGGCCAGCCGAGCAGGGGAGGGATTGTCCCGCTCAAAGGCTTCGGCCTCCGATCTCCCGCTCCTGGACGCCGGCATGCGCGGCCAGGCCCTCAAAGAGCTCCTCCGGGGGAACGAGGTCCCGGCGGGCGACGGGGGAGGGCTCTGCGTGATCCCCGCGATCGCGCGCGTCCCGATCCCTCCGCTCAAGCTCGACGTCCAGGAGGATCTGCGCCTGGCGCAGCTGCCCGGGGCTGGCGGCCTCGGAGAGCTGGTCGATGGTCGCAAGGAGGCGGCGGAGGGGTGCCAGGGGTCCTCCCGTGCCGGTCCTTGCCATCCCCTCGTTCACCTCCCCCAGCGCCACCTCGAATTCCCGGGCAAGCCACGGGGAAACCAGGCGCCCCGCGGGGGGGAATTCCGCCCGGGCGCCGAGTTCCGGGTCGCAGGGAAGCTGGGGCTGGGCCTCGAGGGACTCGGCCGAGGGCGCGTGGCAGTGGGCGGGATCAATCGGGGAGGAGGGGAAGAGGGAGGCGCCGCAGGGCCTAGCCCCCGCGCGGGACGCGGCCGCGTCGAGCGCCGCCAGGGGGCCCGGGCAGGCGCCGGCCAGGTGCCTCCTGACGCACGCACGCCATGGACCCTCCGACGGGATTGCGATCTTGCCGGGCTTGAAACCGGGGTGCGAGCGGGCGAGCACGGACTCGATCTGATCCGCCATGGCGGCGATCACGGGGGCCGGGAGTTCCGAGGCCAGGCGCCCGGCCGACGGCTCCCGTTCCCCGGCGATCATGCGCTCCAGCAGCCGGAGGACCGCGATCCGGGGGGCCTGCAGCACGGCGACGAGCCCCGGCGAGACGCCCTCGACGCGCAGGAGCGGGACGTCGTCCGCCGAGACGCCGACCCGGTATCCGAGGTCCGACAGGGCCTCGGCCTGGAGCGGGACCCAGCTCCGGAGGGCCCTTTGGCCCGCCCGGGCGAGCGCAGACGGGTCGATGCAGGCAAGGGTCCCCGGGGCCTCGCTGAACGACGTGAAGTTCAGGACACGGCAGTGCACGTGCAGAAACGGCATGAGCCAGCGGTTGTTCGGCTCGGCGAATTGGCCCGCGAGCATGCGCCCGGTCGTGCGGGAGCCCGCCGGGCCCCGGTCGCGGGTGCCCGCACCCTCCTCCAGGCGCAGGGAGAAGTCGTCGCACAGGGCCACGAACCTGAGGAGGACCCTGCGGTCGCCCGCAACCAGGGCGAGCGCGGAGAGCGAGGGGTCAGCCACCTGCACGAAGTCGTAGGCTCCGAACCTGCGCTGGGGCCTGGCGTATTCCGGGGGGAGGGGCCGGTGGGCGGGGACGTTGCCGAGGTCGTAGTGGGCGGGGCCGAACCCCGGGGCCCAGGGGAACGAGGCGTGGTAGAGCTTGCGCCAGCTCTGGAGGTTGAGGTTCCCGGTGAGTCGTCCCAGTCCCGCGGCGAGCGCCCCCGTGCAGTAGGGCTTGGGGAGGGGATCGATGACGGAGGGGTCCGCCCCGAGCAGGAAGCGGTGGTAGTGGGAGTGGTGGCTCGAGTTCACCGCGAGGGGGAAGGGGTACGCGGACCGGTCCATGGTGGCCTCCTCAGTGCGCGGGATTGGAGGTGTAGCTCGTGGTCCTCGTCATCCGGTCGGAGCGTTTTGTCGCCGTCGAGTCGTCTGAGATGACGACGCCGGCAGGCGGACGGCCGATCGGGAACGTGACGACGACGGGCTGGGCGGGGAGGTATCGGGAATCCCCGGGCTGGGTCGCGGTCACCGTGACGAGGCCCGCGGTTCCCGAGGGCGAGACGAGGCTGCCGGAGAGCAAGGCCGGGCCGGAGTCCAGGACGAGCGTCACGGGCAGCCCGCTCGTGGCGAGCGCGGAAAGGGTGAAGGGCGGGGAGAGGGTCGAGACCTGGGCGGGGGTCACAACCGTGATCGTCTGGGGCAGCAGCGCGGCAAAGCTGGCCAGCAAGGACAGATTGGAGTTCATCACGACAGGGAGGGCCGGGGCCGCGCTGGACAGGTCTCCGCTCCACCCGGTGAACCCGCTTCCCGACGAGGCGGTGGCGACGGCCGTCGCCTGGACCCCGGGGGCGTAGCTGCCGCCCCCCGACACCGTGCCCCCCGCCGAGGCCGAGAGCGACAGGGTGTAGAAGGCCGCCAGCACGTTCACCGTGGCCGACGCCGCGGCCGACGGGCTGTAGGTCGCGTTCCCGGAGTCCACCACGGTGACCGTGTAAGCGCCGGGAGACGGGAACCCAACGGAGGCCGAGGCGCCCGCGCCGGAGGCGGAACCGCCCCAGGCATAGTTGCCGGTGGCGCCGCCCGACGCGGTGAAGGCGACACCCTGGCCTGCGCGGATCATCGCCTGCGAGGGCGTGATCGTGACGCCGGCCTGGCCCGCCCTTGCAACGGCAATGGAAAGGGCCGACGTGCCGGAGAGGCCCCGGGAGTCGGTGGCGGTGGCCCTCACCAGGGCGGTGCCGACTGCGGCGAACGCATACGCGGCGGATTCGGAATCCGAGGGGCTCGAGGGGTGGGCGTCGGTTGACACGCGCGCCCAGGTGCCGCCGTTGTCCAGCGACACGTCGATCGCAACCGACGCGAGCGGGTTTCCCCCGGCCGAGACGGCTGCGGTCGCGCCGAGCGCCACCTGCATGAGGACGGTGGCGGAGGCGGGACCCGAGACCACGACCGAGGGGGGGAGCGCAGGGGGCGGCGTGGGGGTGGGCGTGGGGGCAACACCACCGACCGTCCCGCCCCCGCCGGTGTCCTGGGCGAAGGTCGTGATGGTGCTCAGCGGGTCGCCCTGAAGCTTGCGCGTGGCCGTCCACAGGCGAAGCGTGTACGGGCCGGGCGCCGGCCCCGTGATGTTCCAGGTGGCGTGGAGGTGGGCGTCGGCCGGCGTGCCGCCGGCGCCAAAGAGGTTGACCCTGCAGTTTGCGTTCGAGACCGCGCCCGCCCCCGCCACCGTGAAGGAGGGACCGGACGCCCCGGCGGTCGCGAGGACCTGGCCCGCGAGGTTCCCGCCCGAGTCGACGAGGTCGACCTGGCCTGGCGCGCTCAGGGTTCCGCTCGGGTCGTCGTCGCAGGTCCACGATACCCCGAAGTTGAGCGTGTAGCCCCCCGCCCCGAGGATGACCTGCTCCGAGGAGTAGGCCGCCCGCTGGCCCCGGGCGCGGGGGCAGAGGAGGGACTGGGCCGCCAGGAGGCCTCCCAGGGCGATCCATCGTGCGCATGCGGTCGTCATGCGCGAGAGGGGATCATTAACAGGCAATATTAGACAAGTCTAAATTGTGTTCCCCGTCATTTTTCCCTGCGCCCGAGCGCGGACGCCGCGCGCTCGCCCCCGACGATGATGAAGGTCCCGTCCAGGCCCAGCAGGCGGCGCGCCTGCGCACGGGCGGGCGCGCAGGCGCGCCAGGGCGGCACGAAGGCATCCCCCGGGTGGAGCCGGATCCCCAGCACGGTCTGCGGGAGGCCGAGCGCATGGGCGACCCAGTGCAGGGGATTCCAGTCGCCGAACCACCACG
>PLXR01000159.1 GCA_003151495.1 Opitutaceae bacterium | reverse complement strand
GAGTTGATGGCGCCGATGTCGGTGTTCTTGTCCATGGGGTCGCCGAGCCGCAGCGTGCCGAGGCGCCGCTTGAGCATGGCGACCACAGTGGACGCGACGGACTCTTCGACGAGGAGCCTCGAGCCCGCGCAGCACACGTGTCCCTGGTTGAAGAAGATCCCGTTCACGATGCCCTCGACGGCCTGGTCGAGGGCCGCGTCGGCGAAGACGATGTTCGCTGCCTTGCCGCCGAGCTCCAAGGTGAGGTGCTTGTGCGTGCCCGCCACGGCCTCGGCGATCCGTCGACCGACGCCGGTCGACCCGGTGAAGGCGACCTTGTCAACGCCGTCGTGCGACACGAGGGCCGCACCGGTCGTCCCGTCGCCCGTGAGGATGTTCACGACCCCGTCGGGGAGCTCTGCCTGCTGGAGGATGTCGGCGAGCACGAGCGCGGAGAGCGGCGTCGTCTCGGCCGGCTTGAGCACGCAGGTGTTGCCGGTCGCGAGCGCGGGGGCGAGCTTCCACGCGGCCATGAGCAACGGAAAGTTCCATGGGATCACCTGGCCCGCGACGCCGAGCGCTCGAGGCGACGGTCCGAAGCCGGCGTGCTCGAGCTTGTCGGCCCAGCCCGCGTAGTAGAAGAAGTGCGCCGCGGCCAGCGGCACGTCGACGTCGCGGGACTCGCGGATCGGCTTGCCGTTGTCCAGGGTCTCCACGACGGCGAGCTCGCGCGAGCGCTCCTGGATCAGCCGCGCGATCCGGTAGAGGTACTTCGCGCGCTCCCGGCCCGGCATCTTGCCCCACGGGCCCTCGAAGGCCGCGCGGGCCGCCGCGACCGCCGCGGCGACGTCGCGGGGTCCCGCGGCGGTCACCTCGGCGAGGACCTCCTCGCTCGAGGGGCTCACGGTCTTGAAGGTCTCGCCGTCGATGGACTCGACGAAGGCGCCCCCGATGTAGAGGCCGTAGGAGGTCTGCAGCCGCACGACGGCACGCGACTCGGGTGCCGGCGCGTAGTCGAACGCCGGTGCGCCCGACGCGGTGCCCTCGGGCTCGAGTGCCATCTACTCGACGCTCACGTCGTCGCTGCCCGCGTACTCGCCGGTCAGCTGCTTGCGGCGCTGCCGCAAGAGGTCGTTGAGCAGGCTCGAGGCGCCGAGCCGGAACCTCGACGCCGTGAGCCACTCGGCACCCACTGTCTCGTTGACCGCGACCAGGTAGCGGATCGCGTCCTTCGAGGTCCGGATGCCACCGGCGACCTTGACCCCCACGGTGCGACCGGTGACCGAGCGGAAGTCCCGCACGGCCTCGAGCAGCACGAGCGCGACGGGGACCGTGGACGCCGGGGTGACCTTCCCCGTCGAAGTCTTGACGAAGTCGGCGCCGCCCAGCATCGCGAGCCAGGCAGCCCGGCGGACGTTGTCGTACGTCGCGAGCTCGCCCGTCTCCAAGATGACCTTGAGGTGCGCCTCTGCGCACGCCTCCTTGACGGCCACGATCTCCTCCACGACCCGACCTACGTCGCCCTGGAGGAATGCGCCGCGATCGATCACCATGTCGACCTCGTCGGCACCGGCGGCGACGGCGTCGCGGACGTCGGCCAGCTTCACCGCGAGCGACGCGCGCCCCGACGGGAACGCCGTGGCGACCGACGCCACCTTGACCCCGGAGGCGCCGACCCCCGCCCTCGCGCGCCTGACCATCGACGGGTAGATGCAGACGGCCGCCACCATGGGGACGGCNNCTTGCCCTCGAGCGTCGTCAGGTCGGTCATCGAGACCGCGGTCCTCAGCCCCCAGACCTTCGCCTCCCTCTTCACGCTGCGCGTCGTGAACTTGGCGACCCGCTCCTCCACCCCCACCTGGTCCACGGCCCCGACCTCGTCGAGGAGCCGTGCGTGGGCCGCATGGGTGTTGCGAGGCAGCATCGCGCCAATATCGCCCCATACCCCCCGCAAAACAATTGAAAAACCACCGGGCGCGCCGCCATCCTGACGCGTGATCACACGCGCGGAACTCCAGCTTCTGAGGTCGCTGCGCGACAAGAGGCACCGCGAGGAGCTGGGCCTGTACGCGGTGGAGGGCGAGAAGGTGGTGTCCGAGCTCCTCGCCGCCGGCCACCCGTTCGAGAGCATCTACGCGACCCCCGCCTGGCCGGGGAAGGCGACCCACCCCGTGACCGAGGAGGACATGGCCAGGGCGAGCCACTTCCCGACGCCCTCCTGCGTGCTGGCGGTCGGCAGGCTGCGGCGCGGGGAGCTCGCGCCCGGGGAGCTCGGCCATGGGCTCACGCTCGCCCTGGACGGGGTCCAGGACCCGGGGAACGTGGGGACCCTCATCCGGATCGCCGACTGGTTCGGGCTCGCCCGCGTGGTGCTTTCCCCCGGGTGCGCGGACCTCCACTCCCAGAAGGTGATCCAGGCGAGCATGGGATCCTTCGCCCGCGTGAGGGCGGTCGTGGCGCCCCTCGGCGCCGCCCTTGCCGGCGCCGGCGTCCCCGTGATCGGCTGCGCGCTCGAGGGCCGCGACGTCCGCTCCCTCCCCGCGCTCCCGGACGCCGTGGTCGTCATCGGGAGCGAGGGCCGCGGAATCTCGGACGAGGTGAGGGGGCTCCTCTCCTACGCGGTCACCATCCCGCGGCTCGGCGCCGCGGAGTCGCTGAACGCGGCCGTGGCGGCCGCGGTCGTCTGCGACAACCTCCGGCGGGCGCTCGGCTGAGCCCCATGGACCGCAAGGCACCCCGCGCCTCGGCGCTCGCCGCCGGGATCGGCGCCCGGATCGCCCCCCTCGCCGCGGGCACGGTCCCGTCCGTGCGCCGGCTGCGCCGGGAAATCTCGGGGGAGCTCCGGGACGCCCCGGGGCCCGTGGTCATCGCGGCCGCCACGCGGCTTTCCCAGGCGAACCTCGTCTGGGGACGGTTCGTGGCGTACGAGATCCTCAGGAACCATCCCGGCGCGCGGCGGGCCATCGGCCGGCGCGACCTCGCGAGGCTTGGACGGGGGATGGCGTCGTGGGAGGCCGTGGACTGCTTCGCCACCTATGTCTCCGGGCCCGCGTGGCGGGATGGACGGGTGCCCGACGGCCTCATCCACGCCTGGGCGGCGTCGCCCGACCGCTGGTGGAGGCGCGCCGCGGCTGTAAGCACGGTGCCCCTCAACGTGAGGGCACAGGGGGGCGTCGGCGACAGCAGAAGGACGCTCCGGGTGTGCCGCATGCTCGAGCGGGACCGCGATCCCATGGTCGTCAAGGCGGTCTCGTGGGCGCTGCGCGCGCTCGCGCCGCGGGAACCCGCGGCCGTGCGCGCCTTCGTCTCGGCGCGGTCCGGCGCCCTGGCCGCCCTCGTGCTGCGCGAGGTGCGCAACAAGCTCGACACCGGGCTCAAGAACCCGCGGGGCCGGCGCCCGGCCCGCTGAGGGCGGGCGCCTACTTCTCCGACTTCGACGAGCCCCGGGACGCGCCCTTGCCGCTGCCCGCCGTAAGGAGGGTCCCCGCGATGACCCCCGCCGCGAACATGCCGAAGTAGATCATCGCGGCCTCCGTCGTCAGCTTCTTGTCCAGGATCAGCGGGAAGTAGAAGTCCGCCGACTGCCGGTTGTTCACCCCGATGTAAAGCATGACGAAGAGGATCGCCAGGAACACGATGGTCTTGAAGAGGACTTTGAAGCTCATGNNAATTCGTCGAAGGCCGCCCCGAGGACGAGCCCCAGGCGGTTGGGCAGCGGCGCATGGTAGTCGGGGAAACCCGGCATGTTTTCCAGCGCCACAATCGCCGCCTTGTCGCGGCCCGCCGCGACGTCCTTCTGGACGCGCTCCAGCACCGCGGAGAAGAAGTCGCGCATGGCGAGCAGGTCGCCGCGCACCCCGGTCACCCCGAACCTGGGGTTGCCGTGGCCGAAGACNNGTTGAACACGAGGTCGCCCATGTGCACCACGTTCGCCTTCTCGAAGACGACCACCGCGTCGCCCCCGGTGTGGGCGGGCCCGCGGAACTCGGCGGTCACGATCTCGCTCCCGAGCTCCCGGCGCCAGACGTCGGTGAACGTCGTATCGGCGTAGACCTGGCTGGCCACCGCCGCGGCCGGGTCGACCTTCGCGCCCTGCTCGGCCCTCTTCGCGGCCTCGAACTGGAGCCTGGGAACGTTCGCCTGGGCGACCAGGGCCCTCGACGCGGCCTTGAAGACCACGTTGCCCCCGGTGTGGTCCATGTGGTGGTGGGTGTTGATCGTGGCGTCGATCGTCCGCTTTCCTATGCCGGGGATCCCCCTCAGGCACACGAGCGCCGTGTCCGGGAACTGGGTGTCCACGACGGCAAGCGCGTCCACCGTCGACAGCCACCCTATCGTGCCGCCCCTGCCCGTGAAGATCCCGACCCCTCCCCTCAGGGGCGTGAAGGTGAACGCCGGGGTGGGCGGCGGGGCGGGCTGGGCGCCCATGCGGCGGCCCGCGGCCAGGCCCGCGGAGAGGACGAGCGAGGATCGGATGAATTCACGGCGGTTCATGGGGATGCCCTGGGCAGGCCCCGGACCCTAGGCCAGCGGCGCCCCCCAATCAACACCGCAGGCGCCCGCGCGAATCCCGACAAAGCCTGTAACGATACGCGGGGGGGCGGGTTATTGGGGGCATACGCGCACCTCCCCACATGATCCCGCATGCCAATGCCGACCGTAGACGCCGAAATTTCTGTGCTTCCGCGACCCGCAGGGCTTGAATGGCCCCAAAGCCAAGCCGTGGAAACCCCAACCCCGCTTTCCGACCATGAGCTCATGCTTGCCGTGCGGGACGGCGACCTGGACAGCATGGGCGAGCTCTTCGAGCGCCACCACGGGCCCCTCTTCGGGTACCTCACAAAGCTCACGGGAAACCGCGCGGCCGCCGAGGACATCTCGCAGGTCGTCTTCCAGCGGATGCTCAAGTACCGCCACACCTACAGGGACGAGGGGAAGTTCACCGCGTGGATGTACCACCTCGGCCGCCGCTGCGCGGCGGACCACTTCAGGAAGTCCTCGTCTGCGCCCGTCGCGGTCGACCCCGCCGACCTCGCCGACCATCCCGACGAGGCGAGGAGCGCGGACGAGTCCGCGGTCGCCCGCGACGACCACGCGCTCCTGCACCGGGCGCTCGGCCGCCTCGACCGGGATGACCGGGAGGTCCTCCTCCTCTCGAGGCTCCAGGAGCTCTCGTTCGCCGAGGTGGCCGGCATCCTCGAGTGCTCGGTCGGCGCCGCCCGGGTCCGCGCCCACAGGGCGCTGAAGGAGCTCCGGGACCATTACCTACAGATTCAAAAGGAGAAACACACATGAACTGCCAATCCTGCAGCGAGAAGATGGCCGAGCTCGCCGACGCGAGGCTCGACGCCGACACGGCCGCACAGGTCCGCGCCCACATCGGGGGCTGCGCGGAATGCAGCCGCGAATTCGGGGAGATAAGCCGCATGCTCGCGGCCCTCGACGGCCTGCCCCAGAGCCCCCCCTCGCACCGGCTGCGCGCCAAGGTGATGGGCCAGATCGAGACCGAGAAGCTCACCCTCCTCGACCAGGCGCAGTTCGCCTCGTCCATCCGCTCGGCGGCCGGCGGCCGCCCCGACGGCCGCATGGCTTGGCAGAGGCTTGTCGTGCGCGCGATCGGCGTGTGCGCCGTCCTCGCCGCAGGCTTCGCGCTCGGCGAGCGCACCGCGACCCAGCGCCAGCTCGCGGACCTCCGGGTCCGCGTCGACACGATGGGCCAGCTTGTAGAGCAGTCCGTGCTCCAGAAGCGCACGGCGGGCGACCGGCTCGAGACCGTGCTCACGGCGGCAAGGAGCCAGGTGCCCGACGAGCGCGTGATCGACGGCCTCATCAACTCCCTGGCGTTCGACCCGAGCGTCAACGTGAGGCTGAACGCGCTCTCCGGCCTCTACAGGCACTCCGACCAGGATGTCGTGCGGGCCGGCGTCCTCGCCTGCCTCCCCAGGGAGTCCAACCCCCTTGTCCAGGTCTCCGAGATCGACTTCCTGGTCGCCGCCAAGGCCCGCGAGGCGGCCCCCGAGCTGCGCAAGCTCAGCCTCGACGAGAAGGCCGACGCGGACGTCCGCGACTCGGCGAAGCGCGCGATAGCCCTCCTTTGAACTCCAACGGCGAAAGCCCCCCACACTCATGAAAACACTACGAACCTGCTCCCTCACCCTCCTCGCGACCGCCCTCGCGCTGGCGCCGCTCTGCTCGGCGCGCGCGGACGAGTCCACAAGCCAGATCGCATTCTCCGACCCGTCCAAGCCGGGCACCCTCAAGGTGCGCGTCTGGCACGGCGACCTCACCGTCCGCGGAGCGGACGTCAAGGAGGTCACAGTCAAGTCGGACTCGACCGCCATCGTCCCCACGCCCCGCAAGGACGGTTTGCGGGTCCTCTCCGCCTCGTCGAGCTTCCAGCTCTCCGAGAAGGACAATGTCGTCACGCTGGAGTACGGCGGCGAGGGTTGGTCGGGCGGCTCCGCCGACTTCGACATCACCGTCCCGCGCTCAACCTCGGTCGTGGTCAGCAACTCGGCCCACGGCGACCTCGCGTGCACGGGGGTGTCGGGCGACGTCGACGTGCGCACGATGAGCGGGGACGTGAATCTCGAGGACATCTCGGGCGGGGCCCTGGTCGAGACCATGAACGGCGAGATCAACGTCGGCGTTAAGTCCCTGGCCCAGTCGAAGCCGCTCTCCTTTTCCTCGATGCACGGGCAGATCACGATCCACGTGCCCTCCGAGACGAAGGCCAATGTCTGCTTCCGCACCCACCGCGGGGTGATCATGACGAACTTCGACGACAAGGCCCTGGTCGCGAAGACCACGGTCACCCGCGTCACGCGGCACAAGGTCCGCAGTGCCGACGCCAAGGCGGCCAAGGCCGCCAAGGGCGCAGCGGAAGCCGCCCACTCCGTGGGTCCGGCAGAGGCCCCAGAGGCGCCGGAAGTCGAGGCCCCCGAGCAGCCCGAGCAGCCTGAGCAGCCCGAGAGGTGGGAGAAGCGCGAAGGAAGCGACTGGCACCAGGATGTAAGGGATTCGATCAAGGAGGCCGCCGAGGCGGCGGCGATGGCGGGCCAGGACGCCGCGGCCGCGGTCCACGAGGCCCTGATGGAGGTCAATGTCCAGTTTTCCGGGGTCATCCCCCCGCTGCCCCCGATGACGGGCGGAAAGGTGGTCACCGGCACGCTCAACGGAGGGGGAACCCAGATCCAGGCGTCCACCCTGAACGGCGACATCACCCTGAAACGGGTGGAATAGCCCGAATACCGCATGGATTCCGATCTTTTCGGCCGCACGTGGGCCCCGGGAAACCGGGGCCCCCGCCTTTTGTAAGCCCATGAGCCTGTGTGTCGAACGGGTTACTTTTGGTGCCCCGGGGCCCTATTCTCTTGCCCGGTTGGAACAAGAATAGCTTACCATGCGTCGTACTCGCAGTTCACTTTGCTTTCAAAGGACCCCCAAAGTTCTTTGACCAGGAATGCCACCGGCCCCTTCCGGTGTCATGACAGGGCTTCAGGCTGGCGTCCGCGCGGGCGGCGCAGCCGGTTCCTCGGGCCATGGTGGTCCCCAAAACTGCACTTTTGGTCGCGGGCGCCTCGCGGCGTCCCGCGCCCAGAACGCCCCCTAATCCGCGGGTGCTTCCGCACCGGCGATGACGGGGCGCTTAGCCATAAGCCAGAAACCAAACCTCCGCCCCGCGCGGAGTTAAAAAGAAAGCCATGAAAAACAACAACAAGCTAGCACTCCTGCTCAGTCTCGGAGCGCTCCTGCCCTTCGCCGCCTCGGCGAAGTCGCTCGAGCAATCCTACATTGAGTCGTGCCGCAAGGGGACCGATGTTCCCGTGCCCATCGCCGTGGTCTCACCCCAGGTCGACGGATACGACATCGGCCAGACCGTCCAGGTGGAGTTCGTCGTCGACACGACGGGCAACGCCACGGACGTCAGCATCAAGTCCGCTTCGGACCGCGCATTCGCGCGGGCCGTCGTGGATGCTGTCAAGCAGTGGAAGTTCACGCCCGCCCTCCACAACGGGGCCCCGGTGGCGACGAAAGTCATCCTCCCGGTCCGCGTCGTAGAGGCGGTGGGCTCGAGCCAGTTCGCCTCGAACTGACCCGTCATAGCATAAGCACAGGAAACCAACTGGGGCGCCCCCTTCGCGGGGGGCGCCCCTTTTCCATTGGTCCCGCCCGGCGGCGTGGGGGCGTTAGGGCCTTGGGCGGAGCGCTTTCCAATCGTCACAGAAACAGGCCTTGCGATCGGTGGCGCCAGCCGGTGTCATTGTCCTTTTATTTCCAGACGACTCCCCCCCATGCCAAGCCGCCCGCAACGCATCCTTTCCACGCTGATCCAATGGTTTGACGCCGACTACCAGCCCGCGGGCGCGGACGCCGTCCGCGCCGAGGCCGACCGGGTCGACTGGCTGCGCTGCATTCCCTTCATCATCCTTCACCTGGGGTGCCTGGGGGTCATCTGGACCGGGGCGAGCCCGTTCGCCGTGGGGGCCGCGGTCGCCCTCTATTTCCTGCGCATGGCCGCGGTGACCGGCGTCTACCACCGCTACTTCTCGCACAAGACCTATAGCACGTCGCGCCCGATGCAGTTCTTCCTGGCCCTCTGCGGCGGGACCACGGTCCAGCGGGGGCCCCTCTGGTGGGCCTACCACCACCGCCACCACCACCAGCACTCGGACCAGCCCGACGACGCCCACTCCCCCCATGTGCACGGCTTCCTGTGGTCCCACATCGGCTGGATCACGAGCCGGCGCAACTTCCCGACGGACTACTCCAAGGTCCGGGACCTCGACCGCTTTCCCGAGCTCGTCTTCCTGAACCGCTTCGACGCGGTCGTGCCGCTCGCGTTCGCCTTCGCGGTGTTCGGGCTGGGCGCCCTCCTGAAGGCCCACGCGCCCGGCCTCCACACGGACGGCTGGCAGCTGCTTGTCTGGGGCTTCTTCATCAGCACCACCGCCCTCTTCCACGGAACGTCCTGCATCAACTCGATGGCCCACCTCATGGGCAGGCGCCGCTACCGGACGGAGGACGACTCCCGCAACAGCTTCATCCTCGCGGTCATCACCCTGGGCGAGGGCTGGCACAACAACCACCACCGCTACCAGAGCTCGACCCGCAACGGCTTCTTCTGGTGGGAGCTCGACATCACCTACTACCTCCTGAGGGCCCTCTCCTGGACGGGCCTCATCTGGGGCCTGAAGGCCGTGCCGGCCTCGGTCCTGGCCGAGGGCGAGCGCGCCGACCACGACGAGTCCGTCGAAGCGGCGACAAGGGCGCACGCCGCGCACCCCGAGTACTCGTCGCTCAAGAGGATCGTGCCCACGGCCGCCGCGATCGCGGTCGCGACCGTCAACGCCGCCCAACCGTCCATGGAGCGACGGGTGGACCTCCAGGAGATCCACCGGGGCGCCGGCAGCCCCGCCCAGGGAGCGCAGAATGGCGCCGGCCCATAACGCTTGAGCCGGGCGGCAGACCTCCGTAGCGTCGGACCTTGGTGAACGAAACCCCCCAGCCAGTCACCGCCGTGGCGGAGCGCACGTCATGGCAGCGCCATGTGATCGACCCGATCGCGGTGCAGCTCACGCAGGGGATCACGCCGGAGAAGGTCGCCCTCACGCTGGCCGTCGGGAGCGCCCTCGCCCTCTTCCCGATACTCGGGACCACGACCCTCCTCTGCCTCGTCGCGGGAATCATGCTCAGGCTCAACCAGCCGATCATCCAGATCGTGAACGCCCTGTGCACGCCGCTGCACCTGCCCGCCATCTACTGCATGGTTCGCCTGGGCAACTGGGTCTTCCACGTCCCGTCCGAGCACCTCGGCATACGGATGATGAACCACATGCTCTGGGACGACCCGAGGGAGTTCTTCGAGAAGTTCGGGATGACCGCGCTCCACGCCATAGCGGCGTGGGCGGTCGTAGCCCCGTTCTGGGTGCTCACGGTCTTCCTGCTGGCCCTGCCGGTGCTCCGCGAGGCGCTCCGCCGCAAGGCGGTCGTGATCGCGCAGACGACCCCCGCCCCGCCGCCGGTCCACCCGGTTCCCTAGTCCCGGGCCGCGGCGCCGAAACGCCTCAGGTACTTGAGGGCGATCCCCAGGTCCTTGGGCAGGGGCGAGAGGACCTCCACCGGCTCCCTTCCCGCGGGGTGGGCGAAGCCGAGGCCCCCGGCGTGGAGCGCCAGCCTCGCAACGAGGGGCCGCTCCTCCCCGCCGCCCTTGTAGCCCCTTTTCAGCCCGGAGAGCAGGAGCACCGCTGAGGGGTCCCCGTAGAGCGGGTCGTTGAGCACGGGCGCCCCCGCGGCCGCGAGGTGGGCCCGGACCTGGTGCATGCGCCCCGTCTGCGGGCGGCACTCCAGCCACACGAACCTCCCGAAGGACTCGAGCACCCGGAATTGCGTCACGCTCGGCTTGCCGCCCCTGCCGTGGAACACCCGCACCTGTCCCCGGCGGTGCTCGTCCTCACCGAGCGCAAGGTCGACCGTGAACTCGCCCGGCAGGCCCCCGGACCCGTCCCGCACCTGGGAGCCCGGACGGGCTCCCTCCGCCGGCGGCACGAGGACGACCAGCGCCTGGTGGGCCTTCCTCACGGTCTTCGACTGGAACTGGCCGCTCAGGAAGTCCAGGGCCGCCTTCGTCTTCGCGCAGAGCACGATCCCGCTCGCGCCGGCGTCCAGGCGGTGAACGTTCGCGAGCGTGGGGCCGTAGCGCTCGCGCACGATCCCCATCAGCGTGGGGCCCGCCTTGTCGGCCCCCTCCCGCACGACCGGCAGGCCGCTCGGCTTGTCGAAGGCCACGAGGAGGTCGTCCTCAAGCAGGATGTCGGGAAACGTCATGGGGATGGGCTTTGGCGCGCAGGGTCCCAGCCAAGCGTTTCCGCGGCGCAAGGCCAGCGTTTCAGGCGGGAGGGCCCCCGCCCCCCCCGCCCGGTCCCGCCGCGCCGCGCGCGGGGCCAAAACCCCGTAAGTTGGGGCGGCCCACCTGAATTCTCTTGCAGCGGTGCGAAACGCGACGCTGCTCTAGTGCGGCTGGGTGCCGGAGGAATGCTTGCTGTCCCTAGAAGCCTACTGAAGTTTGGCGCAGGTCTACTATCGGCCCGCGAGTCGGGGCGCTTGAGGCGCTCGGCGGACCCGCGCGGCCAGCAGGACTCGGTATTCAAGGGCCTGATACCCAGGCTCGCCGGGGGATGGGTGTGGGCCGGGGCCGGCGTCGAGGAGGGGATGGGCTACCAGGCATTCCGGGAGAAGGTGCAGCTCCAGACCTACGAGACCCTTGCGCCGCACATCGAGCTCATGAAGAGGGGCGACGACGGGGTGCTCTGGCCCGGGACCTGCCAGCTCTATGCGGTCTCGTCCGGCACCACCGCCGGGCGCACCAAATACATACCCGTGACGGAGCCCATGCTCGCGCATTTCAGGAAGGCGGGGCTCAACTCGATCCTCTGGTACACGGCGCGGATCGGCAAGTCCGACATCTTCCAGGGGCGCCACCTGTTCCTGGGCGGGTCGACGTCGCTCGTGCCGATCCCGGAATCCGAGCCGTTCGAGGCCTATTCGGGCGACCTGAGCGGGATCGCCGCCCTCAACATGCCGGGCTGGATCGAGCGGCACCTCTACGAGCCGGGCGCCGAGATCGCCCAGATCGCCGACTGGCCGTCGAAGATCGACGCGATCACCGAGCGCGCCATGGGGGTCGACATCACGCTTCTCGCCGGGATCCCGAGCTGGGTCCTGATCCTGGCCGAGGCGATGCGGACGAGGGCGTCCCAGGGCTCGCCCCGGATTGCGGACCTCCAGGGGTACTGGCCCAACCTCGAGTGCTACGTCCACGGGGGCGTGCCCGTGACCCCCTTCCAGGACGAGCTGCGCTCGGTCCTCGGGCCCAACGTAAACTTCCACGAGGTCTACCCCGCGTCCGAGGCCTTTGTCGCGGCCCAGGACGCGGAGGCGGCCGCGGGCCTGCGGCTCATGACCAACGTGGGCGTGTTCTACGAGTTCCTGCCCATGTCGGACTACGACGAGGCAAGGCTGCCGACCCTGGGGGGCAGGACTGTTCCCCTCTCCGGCGTGAGCGCGGGGGTGGACTATGCCCTCGTGATCACGACACCCGCGGGGCTTGCGCGGTACGTGATCGGGGACATCGTCCGCTTCGAATCCGTGAAGCCCCCGAGGCTGGTCTACGTCGGCAGGACCCGGCTCCAGCTGAGCGCGTTCGGGGAGCACGTGATCGAGAAGGAGATCACGGACGCGCTCATGAACGTGTGCCGGCGAAACGGCTGGTCCATCACCAATTTCCACGTCGCGCCGATCTTCGCGAGCTCCTCGACCGGCAGGGTGCGGGGTCGCCACGAATGGTGGGTGGAGCTGAAGGCCGGCACGATCCTGACGCCGACCGGCCCGGTCATGGCGGTGGAGCTCGACCAGGAGCTCAGGAGGATGAACGAGGACTACGATGCCAAGCGGGAGGGGGGCGCCCTGGACCCGCCCTTCGTGAGGCTCGTAATGCCCGGGGTCTTCGAGCACTGGATGCGCCACCATGGGAAATGGGGGGGGCAGAACAAGATGCCCCGCTGCCGGAGCGACCGGATCATCGCCGACGAGCTGGGGGGGGCGCTGCAGTTCGCAAAAGACTGAGCAAATGGCACGCGCAATGCTCTAATGGGGCCCAGTCCTGCCTTAAGCAGGGTTTTGGGTAGTATCGAGCCGGCTACAGCCGGTCAGACTAATAGCGGGGCTGGCGTTAAGGGGTTATCGCCAGCCCCGCGCCCCTCAAGCCGCGGGCGGCCTGAGTATCGCGAGGATCTCCTTCTCATAGGCGTCCGTCGGCTCCCTCCCGAGCTTCTTGTTCCTCACGCGCCCCTCGCGGTCGATAATGAAGGTCGTCGGGTATCCCTGGATCGGCGCGAACGCGCCCACGATGTCATCGTCCCCCATGACGATCGGGTAGTTGATGCCCAGCTCCTTCATGAACTTCCTGACAACCTCGGGCCCCTCGGTGTCGACGGAGACCCCCACGATCACCAGCCCCTCGGCCATGTATTTCCTCTGGAGCTCGATGTAGCCTGGGATCTCGGCGCGGCAGGGCGGGCACCAGGTGGCCCAGAAGTCGAGCACGACGACCTTCCCCTTGAACTGCTCCGAGGTGACTTCCTTGCCGTCGACGTCCTTGAGCTTCCAGGAGGGGGCGGGCGCGGGCCGGACGCTCGAGGCGCCCAGGCCGGGCGCTAGGACCGCAAAAAGGGCGAGGAGCGCGGCGACGCGCGGCAGGCGTGGGTTCATGGGCGGAGGGGGGGCGTCGGGCCTCGCAGACCATGGCACAGGCCGAAGGCCCGCGCAAATCAGAGGCTCCGGGTCGCGGGCAGGTCGAGCCCGAGCGTGTCCACGAACTTCTTCATGGCCGGCGTGAGGACCCGGCCCTTGCGGTGGAGGAGGGCCAGCGGGCGGGTGAACCCCGCCCCCTTGAACCTGAGCACGGAGAGCGTGCCCTGCTTCGCCTCCTGGATGACGGTGGCCTGGGGGACGATCGCGATGCCGTGGTCGATCTCCACGGCGCGCTTCACCGTCTCGATGTTGTCGAACTCCATGACCGTCTCGACCTCGAGCTTGTTGTCGCGGAAGATCTGGTCGACCGCCTTGCGGGTCGGGATGTCCGGGTCGAAACCGATGAATTTCTGGCCGGCCAGGTCCGCGACGCCGACCTCCGCCCGCTTGGCGAGGGGGTGCTGGGGGTTGCAGATGACCACGAGGTGGTCGTTGCGGAAGGGGATGCTCTCCACCTGCCGGACCTTCGCCGGGAAGGCGACCAGCCCGAAGTCCACGCAGTTGTGCAGGATGTCCTCGTAGACAAGGTTGGAGCGGCGGTATTCCACGCGTACGTTCACCGAGGGGTAGTCGTGGAGGAACTTTGTGATGTAGGGGGGGAGCTCGTGGAGCCCGATCGAGTAGATCGTCGAGATCCTGATCGTGCCGCTGACCACCTTCTTCATCTCCTGCAGCTCCGAGAGGAGGGTCTCGTAGGCGTGCAGGACGTCCTTGGCGGACTGGTAGACCCGCTGGCCCTCGCGGGTCAGCTGGAACTGCTTCTGGCTGCGGTCGACGAGCAGCGCCTTGAAGTGGCGCTCCATCGCGCGGGCCTGCTGGCTCACCGCGGACTGCGTGATCCCGTTCAACTTGGCCGACTTGGAAAAGCTCTTGGTCTCAACCAGGTCCGCGAAGATCTTAAAATTGTCTATTTGCATGATTAGCCGAACTATTGCCCGCAGATTAGGGGGGATAGTTCGCTCGCGTAAACCATGAAGTAGTTTTTCTTACAGGTTGATGCTCCCGGAATACGACGAGTTCAAGCGGCGCGCCGACGCGGTAAGGATGCGGATATCAGCGGCCTGCGCCGCCTCCCACCGGGACCCGGGGGGGGTGGAACTCCTTGCCGTGACGAAGATGTTCCCCGCCGCCGCCGCAGAGTACGCCGCGCGCTACGGCCTGCGGGCGGTCGGCGAGAACCGGGTCCAGGAGGGCGTCGAGAAGCAGGCCCAGACCACGGCCCACGTCGCCTGGGAGCTGATCGGCCACCTCCAGTCCAACAAGGCGCGCCTCGCCGCGGGGCATTTCTCGCGCATCCAGAGCGCCGACAGCGCGAAGCTCCTCGCGGCCCTTGACCGCGTCGCCTCCGAGCTCGGCAAGACCCAGCCGGTCCTGCTCCAGGTCAACTCGGGCCTTGACCCGGCAAAGTCGGGCGTCGAGCCCGGCGAGGCCGGCCGCCTCCTCGAGGCCGCGCTCGCGCTTCGCCACATCCGGGTCGACGGCCTGATGGCGATCGCCCCGCTCTCGGACGACCCCTCGGTCGCCCGGAGGGCCTTCGCCAGCCTGCGCGAGATCCGGGACCGGCTCACGCGGGAATCCGGTGCGGCGCTCCCCGAGCTCTCGATGGGGATGAGCGGGGACATGGAGGCCGCGATCGGGGAGGGAAGCACGATCGTGCGCGTGGGCTCGGCGCTCTTCGGCGCGCGCGCGTGAGCATTTTGCGGGCATCCCGCTCCGATTTTTCCGTTCCGGTATTGCCACGCGCTGACAAAGTGGATTCCAATTTTGGGCGTGGAAACGGACACACTGCCTGCTGGTGAGAAAGCGGCGTTGTTGGGTCTCCTGGACGACCCGAGCCCCACCGTCCGCAGGGCGCTCCTGGCGAGGCTGTCGTCCCACGGCGCCGCCGCCGCCCTCCTCCTTCAGGAGGTGGCCCGCAGCTCGAACCGGGTCCTAGCGCGCCACGCCTCGTGGTTCATCGACGAGCTGAAGCTCACGGACCCCGTGAGCGAGTTCCGGTCCTTCATACGCTCGCTCAACTACGAGCTCGAGACCGGGACGCTCCTGCTCGCGCGCACGGTGACGCCCGAGCTCGACATCGCGGAGTGCCGGGCCGAGATCGACGAGATGGCCACGCGCTGCCGCGAGCTGATCTCGGAGCCCTCCTCGAACCGCGAGAAGTGCCGCGTCATCAACCGGGTGCTCTTCCACGAGTGGGGCTTCCGGGGCAACGTCGAGCAGTACACCGACCCCCTGAACAGCTTCATCGACAAGGTCCTCACCCGGCGCAAGGGGATACCGATCTCCCTGAGCGTGCTCTACCTTCTCGTCGGCGAGCGGCTCGGCATGCCGCTCGAGCCGGTCGGCCTGCCGGGGCACTTCGTCGTGGGGTGCTACGCGGACGAGACCCCCTTCTTCATCGACCCGTTCGACCAGGGACTGTTCAGGGACGCCGACGAGGTCTTCGCCCTCCTGCGCTCGAACCACATCTCGCCGAAGCCCTCGGACCTGGCCCCCACCACCGTCCGCGAGGTGCTCTGCCGCAGCTGCCGCAACCTCGCGAACCACTACTCGGCCGCGAGCGACCTGGCCCGCGCCCAGATCTTCTCGGAGTTCGCGGACGAGTTCGAGTCGACCCACGAGCGGTACCTGCAGCCCTGAATCCCGTCCTCACCCTGTCGGACCTGGGGCGGTGGCCGCACGGCGGCACCGGCCTCGCGGTCATCGGCCACCCGATCTCCCATTCGGTCAGCCCCCAGATGCACAATGCGGCCTTGGAGGGGCTCGGCCCGGAAGGCGCCCGCCTCGCCGGGTGGAGGTACTTCGCCTTCGACATCGAGGCGGAGAGGCTGGGCGAGGCCCTCGACCTGATGGGCGCCCACGGCTTCCGGGGCGTCAACCTGACGGTGCCCCACAAGGTCAGGGCATTGGGGCTTGTCTCCGCGCTTGACCCCGGGGCGGCCGAGGCCGGGGCCGTGAACACGCTCCTTCGCGAGGGCCCGGGCTGGCGCGGCTTCAACACGGACGGCTACGGCCTCTCCGCCGGGGTCCGGGAGGACCTGGGCCTGTCCCTCGGCGGCACGCCGGTCGTCCTCCTCGGGGCGGGCGGCGCGGCGCGCGGGGCCGCCGTCGAGTGCCTGCGCGCCGGGTGCGCGGGCCTCTGGGTGATGAACCGGACGCGCTCCAACCTGGACGCCCTCCTCGCGCACCTGGCCCCGCTCTCGCGCGGGATTGCGGTGCGCGGCGCCGACATGGCGGACGGGCGCCACGGGATACCCGAGGGCGCCCTCGTGATCAACGCCACGAGCGCGGGCCTCGACGCCGGCGCGGCCGCCCCCGTCGACCTGGCAGCCCTTCCCAGGCCGGCCGCCGTGCTCGACATGATCTACAACCCGCGGAGGACCCGCCTCCTGGCCCAGGCGGAGGAGCTTGGGATCGCGGGCGCGAACGGGCTCGGGATGCTCGTGCACCAGGGCGCGAGGGCCTTTGAGATCTGGACCGGCGTCCCCGCGCCGCGGACCGCCCCGGCGATGAGGGCGGCCGCAGCGAAGGCTCTTGGCTCCTGATCGCCGCCCGTTTCAGAATGCCGCCATGACCAGCGCCCTCGCCGACGTGGATGCGATGCACCCCTACTTCTTCCCGACGGTGGCGTTCGTGCTCGGGGCCTGCATCGGCAGCTTCCTGAATGTCGTTATCTACCGGGTTCCCGCGGGCCGGTCGATCGTGAGGCCGGGCTCGGCCTGCGCCTGCGGGGCCCCGATCGCGTGGCACGACAACATCCCCATCCTCTCGTGGATCATGCTCCGGGGCCGCGCTCGCTGCTGCGGGCGCCCCTTCTCGGCGCGGTACCCCTTCGTGGAGCTTCTGACGGGCGCCCTCTTCCTCGCCTGCTGGCTTAGGCTGCCGCACATGGCGGCGGTCTGCGGGTGGGTGTTCCTCGCCTCGCTCGTCTGCGCCACCTTCATCGACCTCGACCACATGATCATCCCGGATGTGTTCACCATCGGGGCCGGGCTCCTGGGCGTGCTGCTGTCCTTCCTCGTGCCGGCGCTGCATGATTTTCACGGCAACATCTATGTCGTCGACAGCCTGCGCTCCGGCACCGCGGCCCTGCAGGGCTTGCTGGTCGGCTCCGGCCTCGTGCTCTGGATCGCGCTGCTCGCCGAGCTGGCGCTGAAAAAGGAAGCGATGGGTTTTGGCGACGTGAAGTTTGTCGGCATGATCGGGGCGTTCTGCGGCTGGCAGGGCGCGGTGTTTTCCGTGTTCGGCGGCGCGGTCGTCGGCACGGTCTGGTTCGTTGTCGCCCTGCTCTGGCAAAAACTCTCCGGCAAGCCCGCGGCGATCGCGCCGCCGTCTGAAACGCCCGAGGGCGAAGCCGCGCCGCTGGGTTTCGGTATGCATGTGCCCTTCGGCCCGATGCTCGCCATCGCCGGCCTGCTCTACTTCCTCGTCTTCCACCGCTGGGTTGCCGGCTACTTCGCGAGCCTCGGCGAGCTATTGTAACGCGGCCCCGTCGCCGGTGTGCGTGCGCAGCACCTCGGGCCGGCGGCCAAATCTTTTCTCGTAGGCCAGCGCTACCGCCGTGGCCTGCGCCGCGCTGAATTCCGGCAGCGTCATCGCCATCACCGCGCCCCCAAAACCGCCGCCCGTGAGCCGGGCCCCGCAGACGTGCGGGGCCGCCGCGAGCTGATCCACGAGGAAGTCGAGCTCGGGCGTGCTGTTTTCGAACAGCACCTGGGAACTGCGATGCGACGCCGTGAGCAGCCGGCCCACCGCGGCCAGGTCGCCCGCGCGCAGGGCGACCACGGTCGCATCCACCCGCGCGATCTCTTCCACCACGTGCTTCGCGCGGCGATACTCCACCGGCGGCAGCCGGTCGCGCGCGGCCTCCAGTTGCGCGGGCGTCACATCGGCGAGCAGCGGCACCCCGAGCGCCTTCGCGGCATCCAGGCACTCGCGGTGCCGCGCCGCATACAACCCGTCGACGAGCGCATGCTTGGTGTGCGTGTTGAACACCCAAAACCGCGCCGCCGCGGGCAGCGGTACGGTGGCGAAACCCGGGCCGCGACAATCGATGAACACGAGCTGGTCCGGCCGGCCGAAGCCCGACACGCCTTGATCGAGAATGCCGCAGGGCACCCCCACGAAATGGTTCTCCGCCCACCGGCAAAGCTGCACGACCGTCGCGCGCGGCGCGTCCTGCCCGCTGAGCGCGAGGAAGGCCAGCGCCGCAGCCAGCTCGAGCGCCGCACTGCTGCTCAGGCCCGCGCCCGATGGCAGATCGGTCATCGCGAGAAAATCAAAACCACCCGGTGCGCGCAGCCCAAACGCGGGCAGAGCGGCAATGACCCCCAGCGGATAGTTCACCCAGCGATGGGCGCCGCTCTGTTTCACGGGCGCGCTCGCCGCGGCCAGGATGGCCGTCGCCTCCTGCGTCGCACTGGCGAATTGCCATTGCCCGTCCGTCCGCGGCGCCACCGCCACCCAGACGCTGCGGTCAATCGACGCCCCCAGCACCGTGCCGCCATTGTAGTCCGTGTGGTTGCCAATGAATTCGAGCCGACCCGGCGCCTGCGCGATCACCGTCGGCGCCCGGCCGTAGCGCGCGCGAAAGGCCGCGATGAGTTTTTCCTTCACGGGAAAATTTTCCTTCCCACCCCGCCGGCCGGTGCGCCGGTCCCGCGCCCCGAGCCTGCGTGGTCGGTCATCGGGTTCAGAGGGCGGACTTGAGCGCGAGCCCGGCCTTGAACCGGATGGTTTTCA
>PLXR01000029.1 GCA_003151495.1 Opitutaceae bacterium | reverse complement strand
GTCGTCGCGTCGGCGGGCCAGTTCGCGCCCGGGGCGCCCGGCGAGCCCCGCGAGCGGCCCAGGCCCAGGCCGGCAGGCAGGCCCGCCCCCCCGGGCGCGCCCCAGTCCCCGGAGAAGGTGGTCCAGGAGCAGCGCGAGGCGCGGATGCTCGTGAGCGACCTCCTTGAGATCGGCGTCCAGCAGCGCAAGGCCTTCCAGGAGGCAAAGCAGAAGGCCGCCGCGGGCGCGCAGGCCCAGCCGCAGAATTGAAGCCTAATCGGGCGTGCGCATCCTGATCTCCGGAATCTGCGGCTTTGCGGGCAGTGCGATCGCGCGCGCCCTCGCCGCACAGGGCCGGGGCCACGAGGTGTCCGGTTTCGACAACTTCATCCGGCCGGGGAGCGAGGGAAACCGCGCCGAGTTGAAGCGCCTCGGCATCCGGCTCATCCACGCCGACCAGAGGGCGGCGAGCGACGTCGACGCCCTGCCCGCCAGCGACTGGGTCATCGACGCGGCCGCCAATCCGAGCGTCCTTGCGGGCACGGACGGGCTTTCGAGCTCGCGGCAGCTGCTCGAGCACAACCTGGGCGGGACGATCAACCTTCTGGAGTACTGCAAGCGCCACCGGGCGGGGATCATCCTCCTGAGCTCAAGCCGGGTCTACGCGATCGACCCCCTCCTTTCCCTTCCCCTCCAGGTCGAGGACCGGGCCTTCAGGCCCGGCGGCGGGGCGCTTCCTCCGGGGGCCGGGCCGCAAGGGATAACGGAGGGGTTTTCGACCTCGGCGCCGGTGTCCCTCTACGGGGCCACCAAGCTCGCAAGCGAGGCCCTCGCCCTGGAATACGGGCAGTCCTTCGGGATCCAGGTGTTCGTCAACCGGTGCGGCATCCTCGCCGGGGCGGGGCAGTTCGGCCGCCCCGACCAGGGCATCTTCGCCTTCTGGATGAACAGCCACCTGCGCAGGCGCCCGCTCAGGTACATCGGCTTCGGCGGCCACGGGCACCAGGTGCGCGACTGCCTCCACCCGAGCGACCTCGTCCCCCTCTTCCTCTCCCAGATGGCCGCCCCGGAGACGCCGGCCGCGGACCGCATCGTGAACGCGGGAGGCGGCGCGGCCTCGGCAACGTCCCTGCGCCAGCTCAACGACTGGTGCGACGAGCGCTTCGGCGCGCACCCGGCCTCCCCGGAGCCCGAGGCGAGGGCGAACGACGTCCCGTGGATCGTGCTCGACTGCGCGAGGGCGACCCGGCTCTGGGGCTGGAAACCGAGGATCGCGCTCCAGGCAATCCTCGAGGAGATCGCGGCCCACGCCGGCACGCACCCGGACTGGCTCGAGGTGTCGGCGCCGCTCTGATGAGCCTCACGCTGTTCTCCGTCGTCGTCCCCGCCCGCGACGAGGAGGAGTCGCTTCCGGCGACGTTGCGCGCCCTCTACGCCGAATTCGCCCGGGAGGCGGTGCCCCACGAGATCGTCGTCGTGGACGACGGGAGCCGCGACGGAACCTGGGGCGTGCTCCAGTCGCTCAGGTCGGAGATCCCGACGCTGGCACCCGTCCAGAACACGGGACCGAACGGCTTCGGGCGGGCGGTGGTGCACGGGCTCGGCCAGGTCCGCGGCGACGCCGTCGTGATCATGATGGCCGACGCCTCCGACAGCCCCTCGGACGCGGTGCGCTACTGGCGCCTGCTCTGCGAGGGCAACGAGTGCGTCTTCGGGAGCCGGTTCATGCGCAGAGGCGACGTCACCGACTACCCGAGGTTCAAGCTCTTCGTGAACCGGCTGGCGAACCTCTTCATCCGGGTCATGTTCCAAGTCCCGCTCAACGACACGACGAACGCCTTCAAGGCGTACCGTCGCAGCGTGATCGAGGGCTGCCGCCCGTTCCTGTCGCCGCACTTCAACCTCACCGTCGAGCTGCCCCTGAAGGCGATGGTCCGCGGCTACACGTGGACGGTTATCCCCATCTCCTGGCGCAACCGCAGGCACGGGGCCGCCAAGCTCAAGATCAAGGAGATGGGCAGCCGCTATTTCTTCATCTGCATGTACGTCTGGCTTGAGAAATACTTCAGCAGGGGCGACTACAGGCGACTCCGACCTTGAGCCCCGGGATACCCTCCGTCGCGCCGGGCGTGCTCGTGCTCGCGCTGGCGCTCGCCGCGCTGGCGGGATTCGCGGCGTGGCGCTCGCTCAGGTGGCTCCTCTCGGCCTGCGCGGACCGCGGGATCGACAGGGGGACGCTCCTCCTGGCCTCCGGGAGCATGGGGATGGTGGCCCTGGGCAGCCGGCTCTGCATCGCCCGGGGCCGGGTCTCCTGGGCGCCCTACCTCGACCAGTGGTACTCGGAGATCCGCGACCTGCTGGCGCCCCTCGCCCGCGGGACGCTGACCCTCGGCGACCTCTGCACCGCCAACAACGAGCACCGCATCGTGCTCACGCGCGCGCTCTCGCTCTCGCTCGTCCTGGTGAACGGCGAGTGGGACAACCGCGTGGCGGTGGTCGCGATGTATGTCCTGCAGGCCGCGACGGCGGCGTGGATCAGCGCGGTTGCCTGGTGTTTCCTCGGATGGGCCCGGGGCTCATGGGTGTCGGTCGCCGCGATCCTCCCGCTCTTTCTCCTGTGCGACTGGGAGAACCTGGTGTCGGGCTTCCAGACTCAGTTTGGCTTCATGATTCTCGGGTCGGTCGTCGCGTTCGCGGTCCTCGAGGTTCCGCCCTCGAGGCGGTCGGAGGGCTGGGCGGCGATGGCGCTGGGCTTCCTCATGCTCGGAAGCATGGCCTCGGGCCTGCTGACATCCCTGGCGCTGGCGCTCTCCGGCATCGCCGGCCGCCTCATCGGGCGCAGGAAATGGGAACGCCGCGACCTCTTCTACGCGGCCGCGCTGCTCGTGGCCCTCGCCGGATGGATCGCGCGCTCCCGGTTTGACCCGGGCCCCACCCTGCGGGCGCAGTCGCCCATGCAATTCGCCAAGGCTTTCCTCGCCTACGGCTCGTGGCCGCTCTCCCCGAATCCCCTCGGGCTCCTTGTCCTGTGGTTTCCCTGGGCATTCCTGCTGGTCCGGATGTGCATGCGGGGGCAGGTGGGCCCCAGGGGGGCCTTCGCCGCCGTTCTCGGCCTCTGGGTGCTCCTGCAGGCGGCGGCTCTCGCCTGGTCGCGGGCGGGGCTGAGCGACCTGGTGAGTTCGAGGTACACGGAGGTGCTGTGCCTGGGGTTCGTGGCGAACACCCTGGCGTCGCTGCTGGCGCTCGAAACGCTCCGGCAGGGGACCGTGAGCCGGGTCGCCTGGATCGCCGCGGCGGCCTGGTTCCTGCTGGTCGGCGGCGCGCAGGTCCACCGGTCGCGGGCGACCTACCTTCCCTACCTGGACTCCTTCCGCGCACACACGCTCGAGCATGAGTCCCGGCTCGCGCGGTTGGCCAGGAGCGGCGACACGGGAGTGATCACGGAGGTCGCGTTTCCCCTCATCCCCTGCCCCCCTGACATCCTGATTCCCCTGATGCGAGACCCGGGCGTCAGGGCCCTTCTTCCGGCCCCGCTGAGGCGTGAGATGGCGCAGGCGGCCGGCACGGCCACCCCTCCCGTGGAGGCCGGGCCGCTGAGCTTCCTCGCCGTCCGTCTGCTCAGGAATGGCCGGGTGTTCGTCTCCCTGGGCGCCGCGGGCCTCCTCTGGGCGGCCTGGCGCGCCGGCAGGGGTCGGGTCCTGGTCCCCGAGGGGGCCGTCCCTCCGGGCGGCCGGTCCCTCCCAGGCACGCCGGATTGACCCAGGGGCGGCCTTCCCTAGTATGCCCGGGGACGCCCCCCGCGGCCTGACCGGGTTGAAAAACCCTTGTTTCCCGGGAAAGCTTCGGTTGTCTTAACCCTTCTCAATTCGATGATTTATCTACTCGGCGGCTCCGGCTATGTCGGCCACGCCTACCAGGCCTTCCTTAAGCGCAAGGGCTTGCCCTTCCGCAGCCTGCGGCGTTCGGAGGTCGACTATACGAGCCCGTCGGCCCTGCGCGCCGCCCTTGAGCGGGACCGGCCCGAGTTCCTCGTCAACGCGGCGGGCTACACCGGCAAGCCCAACGTGGACGCCTGCGAGCTCCACAAGGCCGAGTGCCTGCTCGGCAACGCCGTGCTTCCCGGGATCGTGGCCCAGGCCTGCGAGGAGGCAGGGGTGCCCTGGGGCCATGTGTCCTCGGGGTGCATCTACAGCGGCGGCGGGCCCCGCCCCACGGGCTTCAAGGAGACGGACGCGCCGAACTTCACCTTCCGGACCGACAACTGCTCCTTCTACAGCGGATCGAAGGGCCTGGGCGAGGAGGTGCTATCCGGGAAGCCGGGGGTGTTCATCTGGAGGCTGCGGATCCCCTTCGAGAGCGTGGACAACCCGCGCAACTACCTGACGAAGCTGATGCGCTACTCGACCCTCCTGGAGGCGACCAACTCGATCTCCGAGCTGGACGAGTTCGTCGAGGCGACCATCGGGTGCTGGACCCGGCGCGTGCCCTTCGGGACCTACAATGTGACGAACCCGGGCAAGGTGACGACCCGCGAGGTCGTCGAGCTCATCCGCCGCTCCGGCGTATGCAACAAGGAGTTCTCGTTCTTCGCGAGCGAGGCCGAGTTCATGGGCACGGCCGCCAAGACCCCGAGGTCGAACTGCGTCATGGATTCCTCAAAGCTCGCGGGCGTCGGGCTGTCCCTGACCCCCGTCCACGATGCCGTGGAGCGGGACCTGAAGGCGTGGAAGAAGGCCGCCTAGCCTACGCGGGAGATGAACATCCTCGTCACAGGCGGCTGCGGGTTCATCGGGAGCAACTTCATCAGGCAGCTGATGCACGAGCAGGGCGGCCACGTCCGCAAGGTCGTGAACCTCGACAAGCTCACGTATGCGGGAAACCAGGCGAACCTCTCGGGAGTTGCCGGCGACAGCCGCTACGCCTTCGTGAAGGGGGACATCGGGGACGAGGCCCTCGTCGCGGGCCTCCTCTACGAGCATGAGGTCACGACGGTCGTGAACTTCGCGGCGGAGAGCCACGTTGACCGCTCGATCGACACCCCCGAGCCCTTCGTGCAGACGAACGTCGTCGGGACGCTCCGCCTGCTCAACGCCGCCAAGCGGCACTGGTCCGGGCTCGCCAGCGGGGACAGGGATGACTTCAGGTTCCTTCATATCTCCACCGACGAGGTGTACGGCACCCTCGGGGCAGAGGAGGCAGCCTTCACCGAAGTCACAGCCTTCTCCCCGAACTCCCCCTATGCGGCCTCGAAGGCCGCGAGCGACCACCTCGTGCGGGCCTACCGCCACACCTTCGGCCTGCCCACCCTCACCACCAACTGCTCGAACAACTACGGGCCCTACCAGTTCCCCGAGAAGCTGATCCCGCTGGTGATCCTGAACGCCCTCGAGGGCAAGCCGCTCCCGATCTACGGCGACGGCAAGCAGGTGCGCGACTGGCTCTTTGTCGAGGACCACTGCAGGGCGATCTCGCTTGTCCTGAAGCGCGGACGGCCGGGCGAGACCTACAATGTCGGCGGCCTCAACGAGCAGACCAACATGCATGTCGTCAGGCTCATCTGCTCGCTCCTGGACTCGCGGTCGCCGAGGCCGGACGGCAGGCCGTACGCCGAGCAGATCTCGTTCGTCGCCGACCGGCCTGGGCATGACCGCAGGTACGCGATAGACTGCACAAAGATAAGCCGGGAGCTCGGGTGGCGCCCTGCGGAGTCGTTCGAGACGGGCCTATCCAAGACCGTCGACTGGTACCTGGCGAACCGGGCCTGGTGCAACGACATCACGTTGAGGAGATACGCCCGGGAGAGGCTCGGGAAGTCCGCATGAGCCCCCAGGGCCCACCCCTATGAATCGCAAAGGCATCATCCTGGCAGGCGGCTCGGGCACCCGGCTCTTCCCCCTCACGATCGCCGTGAGCAAGCAGCTCATGCCCGTCTACGACAAGCCGATGATCTACTATCCGCTGTCCGTCCTGATGCTCGCGGGCATCCGGGAGATCCTGATCATCTCGACGCCGCAGGATCTTCCGCTTTTCCGGCGGCTCCTCGGCGACGGCGCGTCCTTTGGCGTCGCTTTCAGCTACGCCGAACAGCCCAGCCCGGACGGCCTGGCGCAGGCCTTTCTCATCGGCGCGGACTTCATCGGCGGGGCCCCGTCCGCGCTGATCCTCGGAGACAATCTTTTCTACGGACACGACCTCGAGAAGTCCCTGGCGGGCGCGACCGCGCGGACCGCCGGCGCCACGATCTTCGGCTACCATGTCTCCGACCCCCGCCTCTACGGCGTGGTCGAGTTCGCGCGGGACGGCAAGGTGCTCTCGCTGCAGGAAAAACCGGAGAATCCGAAATCCAATTACGCGATCCCGGGGCTTTATTTCTACGACCGCGACGTCGTCGGCCTGGCCCGGCGGCTCAAGCCTTCCAAGCGCGGCGAACTCGAAATCACCGATCTGAACGCCCTTTATCTCGAAGCCGGAAAGCTCCATGTCGAGGTCCTCGGCCGCGGAACGGCCTGGCTCGACACGGGGGCGCACGACGCCCTGCTAGGGGCCGGGCAGTTCGTCCAGGTGATCGAGCAGCGGCAGGGGCTGAAGATCGCCTGCCTGGAGGAGATCGCCT
>PLXR01000087.1 GCA_003151495.1 Opitutaceae bacterium | reverse complement strand
CTGCGGCCTGAGGCGTTCGACAGAATGCCCCTGAACACCGGGAGCGGCGTGGTTATCGACCGTGGCTGATCGGCACCAGTGGGACACCCCTCATTCGACAAATCCCGATGGACATGCCCCGTGCATCATCCTCCCGGTATGAACGTCCATCCCGTTGGGCAGTTGCCATTCGGCTCACCGACTTGCCACCAGGGGCCATCAAGGTGGGAGAGGCACTCATCCGACCGCATCCTGGCATCCGAGCTGTCGGGCATGTAGAGCAACCCCGATCCCGAGGCGACGCTGCGGGGAAAGAACGTGACCTGTAGTCCGTTGTGCACACCAGGAACAACAACACAACGCCCGTCAGCATGACCGATACCTGGCATGTAGACGTAGCCATTCGTCGAGGTGGTGCAGGCAGCTCCAGTTGCGGTCGTTGCGGTCACGGCTCGATCGACGGCCGCCTGCCACGCCGGTTCGTATGTCCTTATCTTCACAGCCAACAACGTGCCGTGCCAGGCCCCAGCGGAGAGAAGTAGGCCAACTCCGATGATGACGGTGGCGACGAGTCGGCGTTGCGATTCCCGCTCAGGACACACGAGTCGCATCACCACGGTCGCCGATACGCAAGCTGCAAGGGTGACGCCGAGGACCGTGACCGTCGAACCCAGGTTTCCCCCCAAGTCAGTCGACCACCACGCAATCGAGACGATGATGCCTACGGCCATCAGGCCACATGCGATCGGAACCAGCCCCCGCATCCCATTTCGAGACGGGGCTTCATCGGGAGCCGGGGCTTCCATGAGTGATGACTCAACCGGGGGCACGGAATCAGCCTCTCATCCGTAGCGGCAGATTGCTCAGATCTCCCCGATTGGGTGCCCCAGAACACCGGCTCGGCGGGGCACCTACTGGGCGGTCAGTTTGGTGGAATCGGCCAGGCGCTCCCTGATTGCTCGGACAACTTTGCGATCGACCCAGTGGGGATCAAACATGGCAACGGTTCGCATCTTCCCGTCGCCCCTTCGCACCAGACGTGCCCGGAATCGACCGCCTTCGAGATTCTGAATGTCGGACCAGGGCGTCGTGCGTGAGATGACCCCGAACAGGAAGATCTCGGTAACCCCGGCTGGGTTGACTTCCACAACGATCGCCCTTTGGAAGAAGATCGAAAAGGCCATTAGTGCGATGGTCATACTAACTAAATCAGCCACTCCGCCATTCGTCAGGATGGTTACCCCAGCGAAACACAGTGCCATGGGGCCAATGTACAGAAGGATGAGATAGCCGAGGCTTGCGCACTGATAACCCCGGATTGGGTTCACGGTGCAATCTCAACACACTTCGGTGCGGGCAGCGACTCGACAGCAGATGTGCCCCTGATCACCGGTTGCGCACCGCTGGTTTCCAGGGCGATCCGGTCGGGTGCTCACTATCAATCATGATGTTGGAGTCTCCCGGGGTCCACCGCCGAGAGGTTGGTCCTCAGTAATTTTGGGAGCACCGGGGTGCCCGGCCTGACTTGTGATCAAGCGGACACGAGATCGTGTCTGCGCCCCGTCGGCCGAGGTCTCCCGGCAGCACATTGACAACGGCACGTCCCGTCCCAGAGGAAGGGAGATTGGCCCGGCTTGCTACGAACAATCCGGACCGCCCGTCGCTCCGATCGGGGACGGCCGTGCCACCCCTTGACCACATAGGAAGGAAGGGATGGCCATGACCATCGTAGAAGCTGCACGCGCCGTCACCGGCGGCGTGGACACTCACCTTGACGTGCACGTTGCCGCTGCGCTCGATCCTGTTGGCGGCCTGCTCGGAACAGAGGGATTCACAGCGGACCCCGCCGGCTACAAGGCAATGCTCTCGTGGCTGGAGGGTTTCGGCGAGGTGGCGAAGGTTGGAATGGAGGGGACAGGCTCCTACGGGGCCGGCCTGGCGCGGTTCTTGCGACACCAGGGCATAGAGGTCGTCGAGGTCGACCGCCAGAGCCGCCAGGCGCGTGTCCGGCATGGCAGGTCCGACCCCATCGACGCCGTGGAGGCGGCCCGGGCCACCTTGGCGGGGCGGGCGGGCCAGCCCAAATCGATGGACGGCGCCGTCGAGGCCATCCGCGTGCTCGTCGTTGCCAAGCGCTCCGCCCGCCAGGCCAGGTCAAAAGCCCTCACCCAGATGCGCCATCTGGGCTACACGGCCCCTGACCAGCTGCGTTGTCAGCTGAAGGGCCTGACGATCCCCGCCCTGGTCGCCCAGGCGACGTCGCTTCGCCCGACGCGTTCACCCGACCCGGTCACTGCAGGGACAAAAGCCTCGATCTCGAGCCTGGCGCATCGAGTCCGGTTCCTCGACGCCGAGATCGCCGGCCTCGATGAACTCATAGAGCCCCTCCTCTTCGCCACCGCGCCCGCGCTGCTGGCGCTGAAAGGCGTCGGACCCGACACGGCTGCCTCCTTGCTCATCACTGCCGGCGACAACCCCGAGCGGCTGCGCTCGGAGGCGGCCTGGGCCCATCTCTGCGGCGTGTCGCCCATCCAGGCATCCTCGGGCAAGGTGACACGCCATCGTCTCAACCGCGGCGGCGACCGCCAGGCCAACAGCGCGTTGTGGCGCATCGTCATGGTCCGCATCGCCCACGACCCAGACACGAAAGCCTATTTCGAGCGCCGAGTGAAGGAGGGACGCACCAAGCGCGAGGTCATCCGCATCCTGAAGCGCTACGTCGCCCGCGAGGTCTACCGACATCTGCCTCGCGGCTGATTCCCAGGCAGCGGGTATGGCTCACTTGCTATCTGCCGCCCCTCGCGGGTTGGCTTTCTCGCGAACCGCCTACCCGCTGCCCGGGTCTTCGATCATCCGAAACGCGTGGCTTGATAAGAGTGCGCCCCCGAGTGGCTCCTGATTGATTCGCCCGCTGTTTCCACTCCCGAAACTCCCCAAAAGTAGGACTTGACATCAATAGGAGGTTCGCGAGC
>PLXR01000111.1 GCA_003151495.1 Opitutaceae bacterium | reverse complement strand
ACATTCTCCGTCTACTACCCCGACACGCGGCCGGGCTCCGGGCGGTACACGGTCGTGGCCTCGATCAACGGCCTGTACTCGGACTGGAACAGCCTTTCGGAGGCAGAGTACGAGGGCGAGAAGGCCCGCCTCGTGGAGGAGTCGATCCTCGCCCTGGAGAAGTTCATTCCCGGAGTCAGGGAGCTGATCGACTGGAAGGAGGCCGCGACCCCGCGGACGATCGAGCGCTACACCACGCATTTCGGCGGGACGTCCTTCGGCACCAAGTTCGAGGGCCTGAAGGTGTCCATGGACCTCTCCGAGCAGCTTCCCGGGCTCTACCACGCGGGCAGCGTCGGGATCATCATGTCCGGGTGGCTCGGGACCATAAACTACGGCGTCATAACGGCCAACAAGGTCGACCGCTACGTCTGCGCCCAGAGAGAGGGGAGGGCGGCGTGAGCGAGGTCTCCCCCGAGGTCCTGCGGCGGATCCCGCACAGGCCCCCGTTCCTCTTCGTCGACGAGATCCTCTCCGAGACCGCGGACGGCCTCACCGCGGTGCGGACCTGGCATGCGTCCGAGGCCTTCTACCTCGGGCACTACCCGGGGGCGCCGATCACGCCGGGGGTCCTCCTGTGCGAGGCTGTGTTCCAGACGGGCGCCCTCTACCTGTCCAAGAGCCTCTCGGGGAACGCGCCGGGCGGGGTTCCCCTCCTGGTGAAGATTTCCGACGTGCGGTTCCGCAGCCCCGTGTACCCGGGCGACACGGTCACGATCGAGGTCAGGCGCAAGGACGTGCTCGGCGGATTCTACCTCATGTCCGGGTCCATGAAGCGGGGGGAAACCCGGATCATGGGTGTCGAGTTCTCGGTTGCCTGGAAGGTCCCGGAGGCCGCCCCATGAGCTTCCTGGCCCTCGAGGGAAAGACTTTCCTGGTGTTCGGCGTCGCCAACAAGCGCAGCGTCGCCTGGGCCGTCGCCAGGACCCTGGAGGAGGAGGGCGCAAGGGTCATCTACAGCGTGCGCTCGGACGAGCGCCGGAAGTCGCTGGACGCGCTCCTCGGCAAGAGGGCCGTGCACGTCTGCGACGTCGAGGAGGAGGGGGCGGTGGACCGCCTCGCAGCCGAGGTGTCGTCCATGTCTAAGGCGCCCCTTGACGGGATCGTGCACTCGATCGCCTTCGCCAACTACTCGGAGGGCCTCCAGCCCTTCCACGCCACCCGCAGGAAGGACTTCCTCCAGGCGGCGGCCGTGTCGGCGTTCTCGCTGGTCGAGATCGCCCGGGCGTTCGCGCCGCACCTGGCGCGCGACGCCTCTATCGTCACGATAGGGATCTCGTCGCTCCTGGTGACGCCCGACAACTACGGCTACATGGGCCCGATCAAGGCGGCCCTCGAATCCTCGGCGCGCTTCCTGGCGAAGTCGTTCAGCGGGCGCTCGGAGGTCCGCTTCAACGTGGTGGGCTCGGGTCCGCTCAAGACCAGCGCGTCCGCGGGCATCCCCGGGTACCTTGAGAGCTACCTGTTCGCCGAGAAGCTCACCTTCCGGAAGCGCAACCTCGAGACGCAGGAGGTGGCCAACACGGCCGCGTTCCTCCTGAGCGCCAGGAGCAGCGGCATCAACGGGGCGACCCTGATCGTGGACGCGGGCCTCGGGTGCAACATGTTCGACAAGGACGTGATCCGGCTCGCCATGAGGCCCGAGCGCTGAGGACCGCGGCCCCATGCGCTTCCAGAACGTCTGCCTCGAGTCGATAGCGGTCGCCCTCCCGGGGGAGGTGTGGACGTCGGCCCAGATCGAGGAGCAGCTGCGGCCCCTCTACGAGCGCCTTCGGCTCCCGTTCGGGCGCCTGGAGCTCATGACGGGGATCCGGGAGCGCAGGATGTGGCCCGACGGCACGATGCCGTCCGAGGCGAGCGCGGCCGCGGGCAGGGCCGTCCTGGGGGTCTCCGGCGTGCCGAGGGAGCAGATCGGGCTCTTCATCCACGCGGCGGTCTCCCGCGACATGCTGGAGCCCGCCTCGGCATCCTTCGCCCACCACAAGATCGGCCTGCCTGCCTCCGCGCAGGTCTTCGACGTGTCGAACGCGTGCCTCGGGTTCCTGAACTCGATCGCCATCGCCGCAGGGATGATCGACAGCGGCCAGATCCGGTGCGCCCTGATCGCCGCGGGGGAGAACGGCAGGCCGCTCGTGGAGGAGACGGTCAGGACGCTCCTCGGGGGCTCGTTCGACCGCAATTCGATAAAGCCCTACTTCGCGAACCTCACGATCGGCTGCGGCGCGGTGGCCGCGGTGGTGTGCCACAGGGACCTGGTCAGGGGAAGGCCGCGCAGGATCCTCGGGGGGGTGTGCCGGTCCGCGACCGAGCACAGCGAGCTCTGCCAGGGGAACACGGCGTCTGCCGGCGGCCTCGCGATGCAGACCGACTCCGAGCGGATGCTCGAGGCGGGCGTCGCGCTCGCGAAGGAGACATGGGACGAGTTCACGGCCGCGACGGGCTGGGGACGCGACTCCGTCGACCGGGCGATCTGCCACCAGGTCGGGAGCGCCCACAGGAGGCGCCTCTTCGAGACGCTCGGACTCGATGTCGCCAAGGACTTCTCGACCTTCGAGACCCTGGGCAACATGGGGAGCGTCTCGCTGCCGGCGACGCTCTCGGCGGCCGTGGACGCCGGCGCAATACGCGACGGCGACAAGGTCGCGCTCATGGGGATCGGGAGCGGGCTGAACTGCCTCATGCTAGCCCTGGAATGGTGAGCGATCCCCAAGGACTGCCGGGCTGGCTCTCGCGGCTCTACCCGTTTTCCCCGAGGCAGTTCCTGACGCCCCGCGGGGCCCGGATGAGCTACCTGGACGAGGGCCCGCGGGGCGACGAGGCGGTCCTCATGCTCCATGGCAACCCCACGTGGTCGTTCCATTTCAGGGACCTCGTCCGCGAGCTCTCGCCCCACATGCGCTGCGTCGCCCCCGACCACGTCGGCATGGGGCTCTCGGCCAAGCCCGGGCACTACGACTACACGCTCGCCAGCCGAATTTCCGATGTCGCGGCGCTGGTCGAGGGCCTAGGGCTGAGGCGAGTGCACCTGGTGGTCCACGACTGGGGAGGGGCGATCGGCTTCGGGCTCGCCACCCGCCAGCCGGAGCGCATCGGCAGGATGGTCATCCTCAACACGGCCGCATTTCCGTCCGAGTGGATCCCCGCGCGGATAGCCGTCTGCAGGCTGCCCCTCCTCGGGGAGTTCATCGTGCGCGGGCTCAACGGGTTCGCCGAGCCCGCGACCTGGATGGCGATGGCGTCCAGGAGGCTGACCTGGGACGAGCGCCGGGGCTACCTGTTTCCCTACGACAGCTGGGCGAACCGGATCGCGGTCCACCGCTTCATCCGCGACATTCCGCTTGAGGCGGAGCACCCGAGCCGGCAGACGCTCGAGGAGATCTCGGCCGGCCTGCCCAGGCTCGCCGCCCACCGGAAGCTCATCCTCTGGGGGGCGCGAGATTTTTGCTTCGACGAGAGGATTCTTTCCCGCTGGCGTGGAATCTATCCCGACGCGCGGGTTGACCGCATTGAGACCGCCGGCCATTACGTGCTCGAGGACGCGGGCCCCCCGGCCCGCGAGTCGATCCGCGCATTCCTTGGGAGCCCATAAAAATGAAATTCGAACACTTCGCCCTCAACGTCCCCGATGCCAAGGCCACGGCCCAGTGGTACGTGACCCACCTCGGGCTGCGCGTGGCGCGCTCCCGCAGCGACTCCCCGTTCACGTCGTTCCTGGCGGACGACACGGGCAGGGTCATCTTTGAGGTCTACAGCAACCCCGCCGCGGCCTATCCCGACTACAAGGCGGCGCACCCGCTGTGCTTCCATGTGGCGCTTGTGGCCGACGACCCGGCCGCGGTCCGGGCGCGGCTCGTCGCCGCCGGGGCCACGCCCGCCTACGAGGAGACGCTTCCGGACGGATCCTTCCTCATCATGGTGCGAGACCCGTGGGGCATCCCGCTCCAGCTGGTCAGGCGGGCGACCCCGTTCCCCTCGTCCTGATGGCGGTGCCGGCGTTCAGGGTGGACCCCTCGGTCACGCTCGAGGGCAGGGGAATCAGGCTGGAGCCGCTCCGGTCCGAGCACGAGCAGGCGCTCAGGGACGCGGCGGCGGACGGTGAACTCTGGAAGCTGCGCTTCACCTCCGTGCCCGAGCCCGAGAAGACGCTCGAGTACATCGAGACGGCTCTGGCCGACTGCGCCAAGGGCTCGCGTGTGCCCTGGGCGGTCCGGGAGCTCTCTACGGGCCGGATCATCGGCTCCACGAGCTACCACGACATCGTCCCCTCGACCAGGCGGGTCGAGATCGGGTACACCTGGTACGCGGCGTCGCGGCAGCGGACCTTCGTGAACACCGCCTGCAAGCTCCGGCTCATGGAACACGCCTTCGGCACCCTCGGATGCACGGTGGTCGGGTGGCGGACGGACAACATAAACCTGAGGTCGCAGGCGGCCATCGAGCGCCTGGGCGCCAAGAAGGACGGCGTAATCCGGCGCCAGTCCCTGCGCAGGGACGGGACCCTGAGGGACACCGTCATGTACAGCGTGACCTCCGAGGAATGGAATGAGGGCATCCGGGAGCGCCTCGTGGGATTTCTTTCACGGGGAACGGGTTAGGTCATAAGGGAATCAGGCCTGGGGATCGGACCCCCCGGGTGGAGGGCGAGCCCGATACGTGGGAATACCCAGCACCAGGGGGACAACGGGCTTGAACCTGCAATGCGGATGCAGTTAGGTCTGGCCCATGCGAACGCCAAGACTCGCCTTGATGATAGGCATTCTGTCGGCTTTGGCCGCACGTGCCGTGGCCCAGTCCTATATTTGGAGCGGCGAACTCCCCACGGGCTGGCAGGGCCAGGTCACCCCCCCCAACAACGGCACGGCCAACCTGTTCTTCGACGACAGCCTTTTCCCGCAGATCACGCTGACGTCCTCGCTCGACAACGTGAACTCGATCGTTCTCGAGAACGGGAACGACATCACGTTCGTGAGCGCGGCCCCCCTCACGCTCTCCCTGGCGGCCGGCATCGGCTCCGCGGACGAGCAGTCGGGCTCGATCGATTTCGCCTCGAACATCAACCTGGCGATATCGGGTTCGGAGATCTTCAACGCCGGCGAGAATTTCATATATGTGCGGGGGCTGGTCACCGGGAGCGGCAATCTGACGCTCGTGGGAGGGCCCGCGGGCAACGCTTCGATCGTCTTCAGCAACCCCGCAGGAAACACGTACACCGGCAACACCTTCATCGGCAATGGCGTGAACACGCTCTCGATCGGCATCTGGAACTCGGCCCCATTCGGGACCGGAACGGTGACATTCCTGAACGGCGGGAACCTCACCGTGCACGGAACCCAGGTCATCGCCAACCCCCTTGTGATCAACTCCTCCGGGTCGGGCAACTTTCTCGGCCTGAAGAGCTGGGACGCTCCCGTGATTTACTCCGGGCCGGTGACGCTGGACAACAACGTCATTTTCAACCCCAAGGCCACCAGCGCCTTTCTGCCGACCCCCACGAGCGACGGGAGCGTGCCGATCCCGGGCGCGCTTACCCGAAACCCGATCATCTTGTCCGGCGACATCGGCGAATCGGGCGGGCCGCGCAACGTCGGCGTGGGAGGGCAGGGCATCCTCATGCTCACGGGGACCTCGAACACTTACACCGGGGGCACGAGCCTCAATCCATCGTTTCCCTACGGGAGCCTTGTCTTCGGGGCCAATTCCATACCCGCCACCGGATTGATCTCGGTGCCCCAGGGCTCCTATGTCGGGACGGCCGACCCGTCCCCAACCGCGTTCTCAAACCTTCTCGGCCATGTGTCCCTGACCTCGTCGGGGAGCTTCGGCATCGACACGCTCCCCGGAAACGCGACGACTATCTTCTCGGGTTCCATCTACCTTGCAGGCATGACCAACCCGAGCGTTGAGATAGGCACGGCAACCTCGGCCATCCTGACGGGCTCCATAACGCCGCAGAGCAGCGCCGCATTCCGCTTTGGGGGAGGGGGAGGCGTCCTCTATGTCGACACCCCCCTCGCGAGCGGGGTCGGTACGAACGTCGTCGTCGATAATTTCGGCTCCCCGACCCCCCTCACGGTTTACCTCCAGGCCGTGAACACCTACCTCGGCAGCACGAACGTGAACAACGGGTTCCTCATCTTTGACGGCGCGGGCGCCATGCCGGGCACCACGTCGCTCAAGGCGAATGGAAACAGCTCCAACGTCGGCGCGAGCTACCTCGGCTACACCGACAACGCGATTGGGACGACGCCCGCCTCCTTCCTCGGTTATTTCAACAAGGCGAGCACCTGGGGCATCGTGGGCTTCGACTCCTCGAACCCGGCCTCCCCGGTTACGATCGGCAACGTGGACCTTACGGGCTTCAATGACGGCACGTTCATCGGGACGACGACCGTCGCGGTCCTGACGGGCGCCTTGACCCCGTCGACGGTCACCAACGGGAACCAGTCGGCGAACACCCTGCGCCTGACGGCGGCGGGAAGCGGCAAGCTCATCGTGGACAGCGTCATCACGGACAACGGCTCGCCGGTCCCGGTGGTCATAGGCAGCCCCTCCTTCCAGGGCGTCTATTCGAGCGGCACCGTCGTCATGAACGGCTCCAACAGCTATTCCGGGGGCACGGTCGTCAACACCAGCAACAGCGCCGGCATCACGCTGTCGGTCGGGAGCAACTCGGCCCTTGGAACCGGGCCCGTCACCCTGGCCAGCACCCCCGGGGGGGGGGCGGGCTTTGCCGGGATACAGGCCTCGACGCCGGGCGTAAACCTGCCCAACAGCATCTCATTCCAGGACATCGCCATGTCGGGCGCCCCCCAGCTCAACCTCACGGGGACCAACACTTTCACGCTCTCGGGCGCCATCACCGGGGACAACACGAGCATCATCGAGCTGTTCAACGCGGCGCCCCTCACCGTCGCACTCTCGGGCAACAATTCCGCCTTCTCCGGCGACTTCCAGGTCTACAACGGGACATTGGAACTCCCGACCAGCAACTCCGCCGGATCCGGCACGGCCGAATTCGACTTCCAGGGGGCCGCCGGGACGATCGACCTCACCGGTGCCACGGCTCCCGTCGTCGAGCGCCTCCACGGCAACTCGGGGAACCTGGTGCTCGGCGCCGGAACCGTCCTCACAGTCGACGCCACAAACGCGACCGGGGAGAGCGACTTCGGCGGGAACATCACCGGTACGGGATCGCTGGTGGTCACGAATTTCTCCACCATGAACAACAGGGTGATGATCCTCTATGGGAACAATTCGTACTCCGGCGGGACCACGGTGACCCAGAACGGACTTCTCGTGATTGCGACGAACCAGGGCGCGGGGACGGGCCCGGTCACGGTCGCGACCTCCTCAACCGGGGCCTTTGGCCTGGACACGGGGGTCACCTTCACGAACCCCCTTGTCTTCACCACGGGGAACCTCGTGGGCTACGGGACCTTCAACCCCTCCGGCGCGGGCCTTTCAGGAACGGTGACGATCGGCCCGGGACAGGGCGTGGCCCCGGGCATTCCCACCGGGCATAACAAGAACCCGACGGGAAGTCTTTCGTTCGCCGGAAACATGGCGTTCGACAACGGCGGATCCTTCTACTGGACCATCCAGGACAACGCGCGTGTCGACGGCGTCTCCCAGCTGAACATCGCCGGCAACCTGACGATAAACGCCACGGCGGGGGGATTCGGCATCAACCTCCTGAGCTACGACACGTCGGGAAACTCGAATCCCGCAGCCAACTTCAACGTGTATGCCCCCTATTCGTGGGTGATAGCGACCACCGGGGGCACGATCCAGAACTTCAACCCCACCGACTTCACGCTCGGGGTGGCGGGCTTCGAGAACGGCATCGTTCCCCTGGCTAACCTGTCGCTGACCGTCAACGGAGCCGACAACCAGCTGATCCTCAACTTCACCCCGGTGCCCGAGCCCTCCACCTATGTGCTGGTCGCAGCCGGCATCGGGATCATGGCTGCGGCGGCCTTGCGGAAGAGGCGCGCATAGGCAGCGGGGAAGGGTTGCAGGGCCTGGCGGGGGAGGGCATAGCAGTGTCCCCCTCCATGAAGATCCCCCGACTTGCCCTCCTGGCCGTCCTCGCGCCTATTGGCTTCGCCCTTGGCCCAAGCGCCTCCGCGCAGGGCGCACGCGCACCCGTCATCCTGGTCACGGACATTGGGACGGACATCGACGATTCGTGGGCCCTGGCGCTCGCGCTGCGCTCGCCGGAGCTGGACGTGAAGCTCGTCCTCACGGATCCCGCCGACACCGTCTACAGGGCCGATGTGGCCGCCAAGTTCCTCGAGGCCGCGGGCCGGGCGGACATCCCGATAGGAATCGGCGACAACAACGGACCCAAGGGCGACGACGGGAAGACCCTCACACCGTGGATCGCCGGATATGACATCGGGAAGTACCCCGGGAAAGTCTACAAGGACGGCATCGCCGAATTCATCGACGTCGTCGACAAATCGCCGCAGCCTGTGACGGTCGTGGCGATCGGGCCCGTGCCGAGCCTGGCGCTCGCGCTCAAGAGGTCCCCGGGTCTGGCCGCCAAGTGCCGGTTCGTCGGCATGTACGGGAGCTTTGACGTGGGGTATGGCGGCGGCCCGCCCTCGCCCGAGACCAACGTGAGGGTCGACCCGGCGGGGCTGAGGGCCGTCCTCTCGGCCCCCTGGAGGGACATCCTTCTCACCCCCCTGGACACCTGCGGTTCCGTGGACCTGACCGGCGAGCGCTACCATGCCATTTGGAGCTCCACGGGCGACCCGATGCTGCGCGCGCTCATTGAGAGCTACTGCACGTTCGCGTCGCGACAGACGTGGATGAACTGCGACTTCTACGCCCTGCGCTCAACGACGCTCTTTGACTGCGTCGCGGTGTACCTGGCCTACTCGGAGGACCTGGTCGAGACGGAGACGGTCCGTTTCGACATCACGGACGACGGATACACCCGGCGCTCGGCAAGCGGGGCCTTCAAGGCAAGGGTCGCCATCCGCTGGAAGAACAAGGACGGTTTCGAGGCCCAGCTCGCAGGCCGCCTTTTGACCCACTAGGCCGGGCGAGGGTGGGGGAATCAGTCGACCTCGGAGACGCTCGGGGCCCCGGCCGACGCGTCGCCCGCGCCCCTCGGGAAGGTACGCGCGAGGAGTTCGCCCGCCTTCCCGATCCCGTGGACGATCCCTTCCGTGAACTGGCCGCGTCCGAAGTGCCCCCCCATGGCCTCCGCGAGCCCCGTCCAGAATGCGTCGCCGCACTTCTCGTGGACGCCGCTGTCTCCAATGACCGAGAAGCTGCGCGAGCGGGGCGCCACGAAGATCAGGACTCCGTTCCGATTCGGAGAGCCCGCCATCCCCGTCTTGTTGAAATAGGCCTGGGCCGCCGCGACGGGATCGGGCGCCTTGTGCCGGGCGATGAGAACCCTGATCTCGCCCGAGGTCGCCTTCTCGGCGTCCCTGATGGCGTCGACGACCCTCCCGTGGTCGATGCTGGGCATCATGAATGGAAAATTCATAGGATCACCAGCTTCCCCCGGCTCCTCCGCCGCCAAAGCCGCCCCCGCCCCCCGAGAAGCCTCCTCCTCCGAATCCACCCCCGCCCCCTCCGCCGCCAAAGCCGCCTCCGCCGGGGAATATCATGGGCACGAACATCCCCCCGATCCCCCGGCGCCCCCCGCCATGGTACATGGAGGCCTGCCGCCGGATGGAGAACACCACAACCATTACGAAGACCAGAATCCCGAATATCGGGATCCCCGAGGACCCGCTTCCCTTGCGGTCGGCGACGGTCTGCCCGCTCCCGCGGTACTCCCCGCGCGCCGCGGCCATGATCGCCCCCACCGCCGCCGTCATACCGCCGTCATAGTCCCCCCGGCGGAACCGCGGCGCGATCTCCTCTGAAATGATCCGTTTGGCCAGGGCGTCCGGGATCGGCCCCTCGAGGCCGTATCCCACCTGGAGGTAGACCTGGTGCGACTCGGCGAAGACGAAGAGGACGGCGCCATTGTCCTTGCCCTTGAGTCCCGCATGCCACGACTGCGCGACGCGGACGGTGTAGTCCTCGACGGACGAGTCGCTCTCAAGCCTGGGAAAGATCGCCACCACGATCTGCTCGGAGGTCTTGCGTTCAAAGTCGGCAAGCTGGCCATTGAGCGAGGCGGCCGTGGCGGGGCTCACCAGGGAGGCGTAGTCGTTGAAGTGCTCGGCGGGAGGGGGCGGAATGACCTCCGCGGCGCCCGCCCAGGCGGCCGAGAGCACCCACAGCGCGAGAGCGGCCGGGCGCAGCCTCACGGCTTCGCCGGCGCCGCGCCGCCAAAGTCAAACTGGACCTTCGGCGGAACCTCCGAGCCCGCCACCGCGTTGAAGTACGGGCGCGGGGTGAATCCGAACATCCCGGCGAGGATCACGGCCGGGAACCGGCGGATCGCCGTGTCGTAGGCCTGCACGACCTCGTTGAAGCGGCCTCGCTCGACCGCGATGCGGTTCTCCGTCCCCTCGAGCTGCGCCTGGAGGTCCCGGAAATTGGCGGTGGCCTTCAGGTCGGGGTACTGCTCCGAGACGACAAGGAGCCGGGAGAGGGCGCTCCCGAGCTGGCCCTGGGCCTGCTGGAACGCAGCGAGCTGCGCGGGATCGCTCGGGGCGGTCCCCGCCGGGAGCTGGACGCGGCCCACGGAGGCCCGGGCCTCCGTCACGGCCATGAGGGTGGACTTCTCAAAGTTGGCGGCCCCCGAAACCGTGCTGACAAGGTTCGGGACGAGGTCTGCGCGGCGCTGGTAGACGTTCTGGACCTGAGCCCAGGAGCCGTTGACGCCTTCTCGCAGTCCGACGAGGCTGTTGTAGGTTCCCATGAACCAAAGCCCGACCGCCAGCACGCCGGCCGCGACCACGCCGAGCACGACCAGGAGGGGTTTCATGGGGCCATTAGGCCATTTCGTCACGAAGGCGTCAAGCCCGCTGGAGCGCCCGTCGAGGGCGCGACGTCATCGGAGGTCTCGTCCTCCTCGGGCAGCAGGCCGGACTTGCGCATGCGGCCCATCACGCGCCGCATGTTGCGCTCGACGTAGCGGCCGCGCTTGGCGGGGTTGTGCTTGCTCGGGCTCGGCAGCACGACCGCCAGCGCCACGGCCTCGTCGGCGGTCAGCTCCGAGGCATGCTTGCCGAAGTATGCCTGCGAGGCCGCCTCGGCGCCGTAGATGCCGCGGCCCCACTCGGCGACGTTCAGATAGAGCTCGAGGATGCGCCGCTTGCCCAGGGTTTCCTCGAGGCGCTTCGCGATCAGCATCTCCTTGATCTTGCGCAGCGGATTTTTCGACGGCGACAGATAGAGGTTGCGCGCCAGCTGCTGGGTGATCGTGCTCGCTCCAAAGGCGGGGCGCTTGAGCTCCCAGTCCCGGATCAGCGCAGCGCGCGTGCCTGCCCAGTCGACGCCGTGGTGCCGGTAGAACATGTCGTCTTCCGCGGTGACCACAGCGTGCTTGAGGTCGTCGGAGATGAGGTCGTAGGGGGCCCAGGTGATCTGGATCTTGAGCTTCTTTCCTTCGCGCTCGGCGGCGCGCCGGCGCCGCTCGATGAAGGAAGTGGTCTTGATCGGGCCGCGCTTGAGCGGGGCCACGTCGGGCAGCCACAGCACGTAGACCACGCAGGCCCCGAGGACCAGGAGCGCGGCGAGGGCCGTCTTCTTGAACACGGCCTATTATCCCAAATGAAAGGCCGGCCCGCGCCGCTAGATCGTGACCAGCGGCAAGCCGGCGCCGGTCCAGTCCTCGAGACCGCCCTCGTAAACCGAGACGTTCTCGTAGCCCAGGCTCTTGAGCTTTTCGGCGGCCTGTTTGGCCTGAGTGCACCGCGGGCCGGCGCTATAGAGGATGACCGCCGCGTTCTTTCGGGCCGGAAGCGGCCGGTGGAGCACCGTCTCCAGGGGCACGTGCTGCGAGAGCGGAAGGTTTTCCTTGGAGGAGAAGGCCTCGCGCGACAGGACGTTCCACAGGTGGTCGACGTCGCGGCGCTCGATCTTCTTGCGCAGCTCCGTCCGGCTGATGACGCGGTACTCGATAATCAAGGTCTCCATGGCGCTCCTCCTGATGCGGCTTTGGAGGGGAGCTTAGCGCCTTGGCTTGCCGTTCGCGCGACGGCCGCGTCACGGCTACTTCTTCAGTTCCCGGCCCTCGAACGTCAGCGTCTCTCCGGGCTGCATCTCGACGTGCGGGATCTTGTCGCCGTCGAGCTCCTCGAAGAAGGCTTTGGGGTCCTGGGTCAGGATCGGGAAGGTCTTGTAGTGGTGGGGGATGACGAGCTTCGGGTTGATCACGCGCGCGGCCATCGCGGCGGCGTCGGGCTCCATGCCGAAGTGCCCGCCGATGTTGAGCAGCGCCACGTCGATGTCGGCCGGGGCGATCTGCTCCATGTCCTTGAAGAACGCCGTGTCTCCCGAATGATAGATCGTCGGCCCGTCCTTGATCTTGATGATGAACCCGTTGGGGCTGCCGCCGTAGGCCAGAGGCTTGTCCTTGCCGACGTCCATGCCGCTCGCGTGGACCGCCGGGGTGAATTGAACGACGATCTCGCCGTCTCCGAGTTTGAGCTCGCCGCCCGCGTTGCCGAGCGTGTCGAAGCCCATCTGCTCCGCAGGGTAGCCGAGCAGGCGAGCCATGTTCGTGCCGAGCTCCATGCTGGCGACGAGGCGGGCCTTGGTGCTCTTGCCGAGAGCCACGGCGTCGCCGACGTGGTCGAAGTGGCCGTGGGTGACGAGGATGTAGTCCGCGCGCTTGACCTTCGCCGCGGCGTCGACGCCGTTCTTGGCCGCGGGATTGACGGGATTGTTCAGCCACGGGTCGATGAAGAGCACCCGGCCCTTGGGCGTGTGAATCTCGAAAGCGGCGTGGCCGTGCCAGGTCAGGGTGGTGACCCCGGCGGCCAGGCAGGCGGCGGGGGCGAGCAGGGCGGCGGCAGCGAGGAGGATCTTTCTCATGGGCCGATCGTAGCAAACGGGTATCGCTTTTTGCCGTTTTTTATCTTGCGTTCCCGCGGTTGCGGGGCTAGACTTCGGGTGGGCAGGCGGATCGCCCAAGGAGCATTTATGAAGGCAAGACTGATGAGGATTCTCGTGATCGCGATCTCGCTGGGAGCCATCGGCACGATGAGCGTGCGCGCGGACCCGGCCGGCACCGCGGGCACCAGCGCCACCACGGTGGACAGCCAGACTCAGGGAAACGGGCCGCGCACCGCGGTCCAGGCGCCCGCGGACACCAGCGCGAGCAGCAACCCGCTCAGCGGCTGCTGCGGCTAGTCCCGGAAGGGCTCGGGGAACATCACGTCGTCGACGCGGTCGGCGGCGGAAGGCATGTTAACGCGCATCCAGGACAGCATCTGACGCGGCGAGGCGCGGCGCGCTCCCGTTTCCGCCGCGACCAGTTCGCGGACGTCGGCGCGGCGCGCGGGGCCGAGGACAGCGTTGAGGGCGGAGGCAACAGCGCGGCGGTGCTTCTGCNNCTGAAAGGGTGTCGGTCATCATGCCGTTAGTGTAGCAGCCGCGCGACGAACGTCCCTATGACCGCGGCCAAGGACCGTCGTTGCGCGCGCTCAATAGGTCCTGCGCCCCAGGCCCCGCCTGGGCCTTTCGAGCCGAGGGAGCCATGGCCGACGTCCTGATCTTCGACGACGACCCCAGCCTCGGCGATCTCATGGGCGAGATTCTGCGTGATAAGGGGCTTACCGTCAGCCACTTCCTCACGGGCGCCGGCGCGGTCCAGCTCGTGCAGGAAAACCNNATGCCCGGCATGGACGGCCTCACGGCCTGCCGCGCGCTGAAGTCGAATCCCACGACGCGGGGCGTCAAGGTGGCGGTCCTGACGGCGAAGGACTTCCTGGAGGACCGCGACACCGCGCTCCGCAACGGCGCCGACCTTTTCTTCAACAAGCCGTTCGACCCCGGCGCCTTCGAGCGTGCCGTCTCGGGCATCCTGGGCTTTCCGCAGGCGCCGGCGCCCCATCTGCTGCCGCCGGCGCCGCCGCTCGTGGCGACGATCCTTCCCGGCGCCGCCGTGCTCGAGACCGCGGCGTTCTGCCTGATCTTCGACGCGGGCCGCGGGCTTTCCGCCTGGGTCGAGCGCCAGCGCTCCTTTCATCCACTGACGTGGCTGTTGCTCAGCCGCTACCAGCCGCGCGCGGTGGCCGAGTTGCGNNCGGGCCGCGGCGCGCGTCGTCGCCGCCGGCGGACGCCTCAACGCGGCCGGTCCCGACGACGCCGAGGGCACGCTGCAGCGCGTGGCCCCCTACCTCTGCGCCAATAAGCCCGACGGCTCCCGCGGCTCGCCGCTGCTCTACCCTCAGCGCGAGGGGGAGTTCTCGCCGGCGCCCGGCGCGCGCGTGGCGGCCCGCTTGACCCAGCATCCCGGCGCCTGCCTCGCCTACCGGCTGGACGCCCAGGGCAAGAGCTTCGTCTATTGCCCGGCCCACGAGATCGCGCCGGACCAGGCCAGCTGGAACAAGCACGAGCATGAGAAGTTCCGCGATCTGTTCGAGGACGCGGACCTGCTCGTCCACGGCTACCGGCGCTCTTTGACGCAGGACGCGCCGAAGGACGCGCTGGGGCGCGGCGCGTGGGAGCCGATCGTGGACCTGGCCGCGGAGTCCGGCGTCAAGCGCCTGCTGCTGCTGCCGCTGGCCGAGGACGCGCCGGTGGACGGCGTGCAGCTGCGCGCCGAGGAGCGCCTAGCGGCCAAGGGCTCCGCGCTGCGCTGCGAGGTCAGCCGGCTCGACGAGCGCCTTATTTTGTAGGGACGGGCGCCGACAGCGCCAGCACCGCGAAGGTGGCCAGCCAGTGCTCTCCCGCGTAGTCGCCGCTGGCCACGTGGGGCAGGGCATCGTCCAGATGCTTGGCGGCGGCGGCGACCAGCGCCGCGCGCGCAGGGTCCTCAGTAGGCAGAGCCGCCGCGACGGCGCGCATGGCCGCGGCGCGCGAGAGGTTCAGGCCATCCAGATGGACGAGCTTCGGGTCGCTGCGGTCGCCGACGACAGCGGGCTGCTGAAGACTCTTGGGCAGGGCCGGCAGGAAGCCCTGGAACCAGGCGGCGAACGGCTTAGGGTCGAGCACGCGGCGCATGAGGTCGGCCTCCATGAGCGAGGGGGAGAAGAAGTCCTCGCCGCCGGGCTCCCAGGACGCCGGGGCGTTCTTGTCCGCCAGGTAGTAAAAGCGAGAGCGTTCGATGAGCAGGGCCTCCAGCTCCCGGTCGCCGGCCGCGCGCGCCCAGTCGAGCGCAAAGGAGAGCCCGAACGCCGTGTTCGGGTGCACGCCGGTGCGGATGGGATAGGTTTGCTTGGGCAGGAAGTCCTTGTAGCGCGCGGCCAGCGCCCGCGCCAGAGGATCGAGCGCGGCCGCCCAGCGCGCGGCCTGCGGGTCGCCCTTGAAGGCCCGCAGCTCGGCGTCGAGCTTGAGCAGCCAGGCCCA
>PLXR01000110.1 GCA_003151495.1 Opitutaceae bacterium | reverse complement strand
CTCGACCTGGTGGCGGTGGGGCGTCTCCGCCACGATGATGCCGAGCAGGAACGACCCCAGGGCAAGCGAGTAGCCCGCCCTCTGGGCCAGGATCGCAAGGCCGAACAGGAGCGCGGCCAGGCCTAGGGTCTGGAGCTCCTCGCCCATCGAGACGCTCATGCGCTTGAGGAGCCACGGGATGATGATGAGCCCGGCCACGACGACCATCGCCACGAAGGCGCCCAGGTGGAGCAGCGTGACGCCCATCGCCGAGGCGTGGGAGGCGCCCACCCCGCCCAGCTGCACCACGGACTCGAGGAGCGCGAGCATCGCCACCGCGACGACGTCCTCGAGGACGGAGACCCCGATCGCAAGCTGGCCGGCCCGCTCGTGGTTGAGCCCGGTCTCGTGCAGGATCTTCCCGATGATCGAGGACGAGGAGATCATCAGCATGCCCGCCAGGAACAGCCCCTCGGTCGAGCTCCAGAGGAGGGCGGCTGCGAGGAGCCTCGAGAGGTAGTACATCGCGATCGCCCCTGCGACCACCGCCGCGGCAAGCGGCAGGCCCATGCGGCGCAGCCTGCGCAGGCTCAGGCGCAGGCCGATCGAGAACATGAGGAACACGAGCCCCACCTGGGCGAGCGTCTCGATCCCCACGACGTCGGAGACGAGGGAGATGAAGGGCATGCCGGGCCCGACGAGGATCCCGGCCGCCAGGAAGCCCACCACGGTCGAAAGCCCTATCCTGTGGCAGAACCAGCTCACAGCCCCGGCGACCACAAGGATTATCGCCAGGTCTTGTATGAACAGGATTCCGTGCATGGCCGCCCCCCAATGCAAAATCGTTTCTTTTGGCCCGATCCGTCAACCCAAAGCGGCGTATTTCCCTCGTTGACAGCTTCCTGCGCAGCCCATTCGATTCCGTCGGCGGCAACGCCAGCGCTACCAGCTCCCCCGCAACACGCGAACATGGCCAACCTTTTCGGTTATTTCTCCAACGATATCGGCATCGATCTCGGCACGGCCAACACGCTGGTTTATCTGAAGGACAAGGGAATAGTCCTGCGCGAGCCCTCGGTGGTGGCGCTCGACACCGTGACGCGCAAGGTGAGGGCCGTGGGCGACGAGGCCAAGCGGATGCTCGGGCGCACGCCCGGCAACATCACGGCGATCAGGCCGATGAAGGATGGTGTCATCGCGGACTTCGACGTGACCGAGGCGATGCTGCGCTACTTCATCCAGAAGGCCAGCCAGAGCTTCCGCGCGCCGCCGCGGGTCGTGATCGCGATCCCGTCGGGGATCACCGCGGTCGAGAAGCGCGCGGTCATGGACAGCGCCACCCACGCGGGGGCGCGCAAGGTCATCACGATCCCTGAGCCGATGGCGGCCGCGATCGGCGTCGGCCTCCCGATCGACGAGCCGGCCGCGAACATGATCGTCGACATCGGCGGCGGCACGACGGAGATCGCCATCATCTCGCTGAACGGGATCGTCTTCTCGAAGTCCATCCGGGTCGCGGGCGACGAGCTCGACGCGGCGATCATCGGCTACATGAAGCGGGCCTACAACCTGCTGATCGGCGAGCGCACGGCCGAGGAGATCAAGATGCGCATCGGGTCCGCCTACCCCCTCGACGAGGAGCTCTCCATGGAGGTCAAGGGCCGCGACTCGGTCGCCGGCCTGCCGAAGACGATCCACATCACCAGCCAGGAGGTGCGCGAGGCGCTCTCCGACACGATCGCGTCGATCGTGGACGCGGTGCGCACGACGCTCGAGCGATGCCCGCCCGAGCTGTCCGCCGACCTTGTGGACCGGGGCTTCGTGATGGCCGGCGGCGGCTCGCTGATCCGCGGCATAGACCGCCTGCTCAGCGACAAGACGGGCCTGCCGGTGACGGTGGCCGACGATCCCCTCTCTGCGGTGGCCAATGGCACGGGAGCGGTCCTCAACGACCTGTCCTGGCTCATGCAGAACGCGTGAGGATTGGGCGATCCCAGCGATTTGACCAAGCCCGACCCTTCGTAGCGCTGGGTATCGCAGTCGCGGCCTGGTTCGCGGCCCCCACGGCGTTCAAGGCCGCGGTCCGCGCGAGCTTCTTCGAGATGACGGCTCCGGTGGCGGCCGCGGCCTCCTACGCGAACGACCTCCAGAGGTTCTGGGCGCTGCGGCTCCACTCGAAGGACGAGCTGATCGAGGCCGGCCGCGACATGGCCAGGCTCAACGCCTCCTACACCCTCTCCGTGCAGCAGAACGGGGAGCTCGAGTCGGAGATCGCGCGCCTCCAGGCCCTCCTTAAGATGCCCCCGATCGAGGGATTCCATTTCGAGCACTCGCGCGTCGTGCGGCGGGACTTCTCGAGCTGGTGGCAGCGGATGGTGATCCGCAAGGGCTCCGACTACGGGATCCCGGTGGGGGCGCCCGTCGTCTACAGCGGGGGCGTCGTGGGCCGGGTCGCGGAGGTCCATGCGTACACCTCGGTCGTGCAGCTGACGAGCGACCCGGGGCTGCGGATCGCGGCCGTCGTCGACGGCGACACCCGCCCGATCAGCTACCAGGGGGGCGACAACCAGGTCTTCGGCGCCCCCAGGGGCATCATCGAGTTCGTGCCGCTCGACGTCTACGCGAGCGCCACGGTCCCGAAACGCCTGGCGACCTCGGGCCTGGGCGGGGTCTACCCCCCGGGCCTCACGATCGGCAGGATCACCCACGTGGAGTCGAGCGCCGACGGGCTCTTCAAGACGGGCGAGGTGGAGCTCGACCCCCGGATCTCCGAGCTGACCGAGGTGACCGTGCTTGTCCGCGACAACCCGGGCTAGGGCACTGGGAGGGAAGACCATGCGCGGCGCCGCCACCCTGTTCCTCACGCTCTACCTCCTGCACACGCTGGTGGCGGAGGTGAACAGCACCCTCTCCGGGTTCCACGTCTGGCTCTTCGCAGGGGGGCTCTTCGTCACCTACTCGGCCCTGGCAATGCCGTTCCGGCAGGGCTTCGCCGCCTCGCTGCTCGGGGGGCTCCTCTGCGACGCCGTGAGCCCGGTGGCGTTCGGCACGCACGCCGTCCTCTTCGGGGCCGCGCACGCCGTCGTGTTCAACCTGAGGGAGCGGCTCCAGCGCGACGAGACCCTGGTGCGGGTCGTTGTGGCGCTCCTGGTGAACATCGCCCTCTTCCTCGCCCTGGCGCTCATGCGGGTGAAGCCCGCCCACCTCGGGGCCGGCGCGTGGCCCCGGCTCCTCAGCGACCTCGCCTGGAGCGAGGCCGTTGTCGCGCTCGTCGCGCCCTGGTTCTTCGCCCTCCAGCTGCGCTCCCTCGAATTGGCGCGTGCGAAGCCCTGGCGCCTGGCGTAGGGTCCGGCTTCCCGCCCATGGCCGCGCCCACCGAACGCTCAGGCAGCCTCGTCGAATCCAAGTCCGGATACGATCCGAGGCTCATCGCGTTCCACGGGGTGGTCGCGCTCCTGCTCGCCGTCCTGGGCGCCGGCCTCGCCTACCAGCAGCTGATCAAGGGCTCGATCCATCACGAGGAGGAGCGCCAGCAGAACGAGCGGCGGGTCATCGTCCCGGGACCCCGCGGGAACATCTACGACAGGAGCGGGAGGCTCCTGGTCGGCAACCGGCCCCGGTTCGCGGTCGTGCTCTACCTCGACGAGCTCCGCCCCGAGTTCAGGGAGGAGTTCATCCGGGTCCGGAACAACTACCGGCGCACCGGGGAGGGCGACATCCCGACGAGTTCCCAGCTGGAGCGGATCGCGCACACGAGCGTCGTGAAGCGCTACATGGACCAGGTGAACGAATTCCTCGGGAGGAGCGGCGAGGTGGACTCCGGGGCCCTCCAGCGCCACCTCGAGCACCAGTTGCTCCTGCCGTACACGCTGGTCGACGACCTGAAGCCCGAGGAGTTCGCAAGGCTGGTCGAGCACCTGCCCGTCAACTCGCCCCTCCAGGTGTACACCTCCAACACCCGGTACTATCCCTATGACGGGGCAGCCGCCCACACGCTCGGCTATGTCGGCGTCAACGAGGGCGCCGACGACGAGGAATTCCCGGGCGAGGGCCTGACGACGCTCAAGATGAAGGGGTCGATCGGCAAAGACGGCCTCGAGAAGCAGTTCGACTCAACACTCCAGGGCGAGGCCGGCTACACGATCCTGCGGGTCGACCCCTCGGGCTACAAGGTGAACCCCCCGATCGAGCACCGGCTCCCCGTGCAGGGCCACAACATCACGACCAGCCTCGACATCGACCTCCAGAAGGCGGCCGAGGACGCGATAGGCGACCAGATCGGCGCCGCGGTCGCCATGGAGGTCCACACCGGCGAGGTGCTCGTTATGGCGAGCCTGCCCGGCTACGACCTGAACTCCTTCTCGCCGCGCCTGAGCTTCGCCGCGGCCGCCGACATCGAGGACCGGAAGGCCTGGACGAACAGCGCGCTGAACGGGGTCTACTCCCCGGGGTCGACCTTCAAGATCGTGGTCTCGACGGCGGCGCTCCTCTCCGGGGCCATCACCCCCGAGGAGACCCCCTCCGACTGCGACGGGTACATGCTGGTCGGCAACCGGCGCTTCGGGTGCGAGAACGGGCAGGGCCACCACGGCTCGCTCGCGCTCCCCGAGGCCATCACCGTGAGCTGCGACATCTATTTCTACACGGTCGGCCTGAGGACCTCCGCGGACGTGATCGCGGCCCAGGCCCGGAGGTTCCACCTCGACCGCCCAACGGGCATCGAGCTCCCCGGCGAGACCCACAGGATGCTGATCCCAAGCCCCGCCTGGAAGAGGCAGAAGCGCAGCGAGAGCTGGCTGCCGGGGGACACCGCGAACATGTCGATCGGCCAGGGCGACGTCCAGGTGACTCCCCTGCAGATGGCCTGCTTCGCGGCATCATTCGCCCGGGGCGAGACCTGGACCACGCCGACGCTCATCCACGAGGCGAACCGGCCCGGGCAGCATACCGAGCCGATCGGCCTGTCGGCATCCCAGAGGGGGGCCATCCTGAAGGGGATGGAGGGGTGCACGTCCGACCCGGAGGGGACCGCGAAGTTCCTGACGACGATAGAGGCCCTCCGCGTGCCCGGCGTCCGGATCGCGGGGAAGACGGGGACCGCCCAGGTCGTGCGGCCCACGGGAAAGGCCGACGAGGCCTGGTTCATCTGCTTTGCGCCCCTGGAGAACCCGGAGATCGCGGTGGCCGTGGCGGTCGACGGCCCCCCGGGGGAGAACTTCGGAGGCGGGCGGAACTCGACGCCGATCGCCTCGGCGATCCTCAAGGCCTACTTTGCCAAGCGGCGCGGCGCCGGGATCGCCGCGAGCCCGACGCAGCCCGCCGGGCATTCCTGAAGACGTCCGCCGGACGGGGCCAGGTGGGCGCCGGGCCGTAGCGCAGCCTCTGCAGGTCCGCCACGAGCGCCTGCGGCCCGTCAACCCGGGCGAGCCACCTGCCCGCCTCGCGGCGCACGGGATCGGTCCTCCCGCCGCGACCGACCGACGCGATGCGCCAGCGCAGGTTGGAGATCCCCCATCCGGCCGCGACCGCAGCCAACACGGTGCCGGCCACGCGGACGAGGCGGGCGAGGTCCCAGGGGCCCCGGAACCAGGCCTTGATCCGCCCGGCCGCGGCGGCCGTCGCCTCCCGCAGCCATCGGCCCGAGTTCCCGGTCACGTCCCGGACGGCCCTGAGCGTGTCGACCTGGGACTGCTGGTCGAAGTTGACGATCCTCCGGTACCAGAAGACGCGCAGGCTGTTGAGGCGCGCGGACCAGCTGCGGTCCATGAGCCCGGCAAGGGCTGCGTCGCCCTTCTCCAGGGCGAGCTCCGAGGCCGCGGAGACCGCGAGAGGATCCTCCCTGAGCCATGCATCCCGCCCCGAGTCCCAGACCTCCGTCCAGGCGTGGGCGTCGGAGTTCCGGATCGTGTAATTGCCCGAGTAGGCATTCCAGGTGCCGCCCTTGAAGCCCGTCACGACGTGGGCCGGGTATCCGGCGGAGCGGGCCATGAGGACCAGGGCCCCGGCGAAGAGCTCGCAGTGGCCGGACTCGCCGGAGGCCATCCAGCGGACAAGGGGGTCGCCCGGCCCGTCGGGAATCCGCGGCGAGAGCGAGTAGCGGTGGGACCTCCTGAGCCACGCCATCGCCCGGTCCGCGAACTCCTGGGCCCCGGCGCCCGCGGGGACGGCGAGGCCCGCGACGATCCGGCCGAGCGCGGCCCTGTCGGCTTCGGAGAGCTGGAGCCCGAGCTGGACGTGCAGACCCGCCGGCCCCCGCTTCCTCCACATCGCCGCGAACTGCCGGTCGTGCAGCTCGGTCGAGTCGGGGGACATGCCCTCGACCCTGAAGGCCGTCATCGACGCCGGCTCGTCGCGCAGCGACACGATGGCCATGTCGGGGGAGTAGCGGAAGTTCTGGGCCTCGCGGAAGCGCAGCGCCCAGAAGTTGCCGAGGAGGGGAAGGTATCGGCTGACGCCCGACTCCACGTAGAAGGTCCAGGTCGCCAGGCCGCGCGCGCCCGTCGCGCCGACCCCCAGGATGTTGGCGGAGGTGCGCTCGCGGCCGAGCTCGGACCTGAGGACCGGGGAGAGCTTGAAGCCGCCGTTCCCGTACTGGTCCAGGACGATCATCCTCCAGTACGGCGACCTGGGGGCCTGCGAAGGGTCGGAAAGGTCGACGTTGAACGCGATGCTGTCGTCCTGGGTGATCTCGGTGATGTCCCCGAACTTGATCGAGTCGTTGAACCCCGTCATCGCCCGCTTGGTCACGAAGCGCTCGAGGAAGAGGCTGTTCTCGAGCTGGAAGCGCGGGATCGCCAGGAACAGGAGGCCCGAGACAAGGACGACGCCCCCGAAGAGCCCGGCCGCAGACGCGAGGAGCCTCCAGTCGGCGACCTCGCGCAGCCGTGCCCAGAGCCTCCCCCAGTCGGCGTGAGCCGCCCACGGCGGCACGACCCCGCGGACCGCGAGCTTCGGGGCCTGCCCCCCCTCGGTCGACTCGGCGATCGTGACGACGAGCAGCAGGCACAGGGCGCAGGCCGTGAAGACAAGGATCTGCGCGGCAAAGAGGAGCGACACCGTGAGGACGCCCGCGACGACGATGAGGAAGAGCCCCAGGACGACGACCTGGAGGTCGTCGCGGCGGGCTCGGTAGGAGATGCCCCTGTAGAGGAGGAGCATCAGGTCCAGCCTGACGATCGCGGGCAGCAGCTGCCCGGTCACCCGAAGGTCCCCCGCGAAGAAGAGGACGATCGCGGGGAACGCGAGCCGGTGCACCCAGGCGGGAACCCGGGCGGGCAGCCTCGGCCGGGCCAGGCCGGCCGCGATGCCGGCCAGCGCGACCGCGGCCATGATGCCGGAGTCGATGTCCAGGTAGAACACCGTCGCCACCGACAGGATCATGAGCGCCCCGCCGATCAGCCACCTGAGCTGGTGGAGCTCGTCGAGGCTAAGTCGCTGCGGTCTTGCTTCCATTGACGTAGGCGGCGACGCCGCGCGTTCCCTCGGGCTCGAAGGTCATGACGTTCACCCGGGGCCGCGCCGGGGCGGGCTCCCCCTCGGGGGGGGTCCCGGGGAGCTGCGTCGGGGCGACGACGGCCAGCCGGTCGAGGAAGGATTCCAGGTCCGCGAGCCTCCTGGCGGGGATCTGGCGCGTGCCGTCGATCGCGGTGGACTGGAGGCGGCCGGCCCGGAACAGGTCCTGGGCAAGCGTCGCCGCGAGGCTCACCATGACCTCGAACTGCTCGGGCCTCCTCCAGAGCGCCGCGTCGGTCCGCAGCCAGATCGAGCAGGCGTCGGAGTTCTGCGAGGAGAACTGCCGGATGAGGAGCCTGCGCTTGCGGGCGCTGGCCTTCCAGTGGACCAGGCGGTGGGAGTCGCCCGTCGCGTAGTGACGCAGCCCGATCACGTCCCCCTCGTTGCCGATGCGCGCCCGGCGAAGATCGCCCTCGGGCCGCCTCGGGGCGGCGCCCATCAGGCGGCGGTACTCCACCGGGGCGGGCCAGACGGGGACGTCCCGGGTGATCTCGGTGCCGGTCAGCTTCCTGAGGAAGCCGAAGGGGAAGAGGGACCCCACTCCGCGGAGCTCAATCCGCACGAGTCCCCTCCGCTCCGGGGTGAAGGCCCAGTCGAGACCCGCCGAGCCGCCCGGGTCCAGCCGGGTGCGCAGGTGGACGGTCCCCCGGGACAGCGCCGCCTCGGCCCGGGAGAGGGTCGCCCAGACGTCGATCCCCTTCGCCGTGATCGTCGACTCGGGGCGGGAGGGCTCGCGCTTCTCGTAGGGCCCGGCAGCGAACTCGAACCAGAGGGCGTAGGTCGGCAGGAACCGCTTGCGGTTGGCGAGGAGGAGGCTCACCTCTGCCTCCTGGCCCGCGCGCAGGGGCGGCTTCACCTCGAGCCTCCAGTCGACCCCGCGCAGGTTGAGCCACGCGAGGACTCCGCTCAGGATCAGGCAGGAGAGGAGGAGCGCCAGCGCGATGAAGAGGATGTTGCTGGCCGAGTTATAGGCCGCCGTGCCGATGCCCATCGAGAGCCCGATGAGGACGACCCCCGAGATCGTGGGCTGGATGCGCTCGCGCCGCCTCGGCCAGACAAGGCCCCAGAGGGCGCGCCTCCAGAAGGTGCGCCGCGCGCCTCCCGCCGGCGCGCTCACGCGGGCGGGGGCAGGGCCGAGAGGATGCGCTTCAGGTGCGCCCCCACGGCCCGCCTCTCCTCGAGGGCGTCACCGGTCTGCCGGGCGAGCGCGAGGCGGTGGGCCAGGACCGCCGGGACGAGATCCGTCACGTCGTCGGGAAGGACGAAGTCGCGCCCGTTGACGAGCGCGCGGGCCTGCGCTGCCGTCCGCAGGGCGAGGCCGCCGCGGACGCTGGCCCCGGCCTTGAACTCCACCTCCGTGCGCGTCGCGGCCACGATCCGCAGGATGAAGTCGAGGACGCTGTCCTCGACGAAGACCTGGGGCACGAGGGCCTGGAGGGCCGCCACCTCGTCGCGCGAGGCGACGGCCGAGAGCGCCATCGAGTCGTAGCCGCTGCGCGCCGTCCGCAGGATCTCGATCTCGTCGGCGTGCTGCGGATATCCCATCCGCAGGCGCATCAGGAAACGGTCCATCTGGCTCTCGGGAAGCGGGAAGGTCCCCTCGTAGTCCACGGGGTTCTGGGTCGCGAAGACCATGAAGGGCGAGCCGACGCCGTGCGAGGTGCCGTCGACCGTGACCTTGGCCCGGTCCATGACCTCGAGGAGCGCCGACTGGGTCTTCGGCGGGGCGCGGTTGATCTCGTCGGCAAGGACTATGTTCGCGAAGACCGGGCCGGGCTTGAAGACGAACTCCCGGGTCTTCTCGTCGTAGATCGCCACCCCGGTGACGTCGGAGGGGAGGAGGTCGCTCGTGAACTGGATCCTCGAGAAGACGCAGTCGGTCGAGCGCGCGAGTGCGTAGGCGAGGGTCGTCTTCCCCACCCCGGGCAGGTCCTCGATCAGCAGGTGGCCGCCCGCCGCGAGGCAGACAAGGAGCTGCTCGATCACGTCGTCCTTGCCGAGGATCGCCAGGCGCATGTTGGCCCGGAGGCGGTCGAGCGTGCCCTTGGCGCCCGCGACCCGGTCGGACTGGAGGAATTCGCTCATCGGGGTAACCGTAGCACTCTATGCAAGGATTTCCAACATGCGGGTGAAAAGCCTGTTAACCCTCTCCTGGTTCCCCTTTACCAGGTCCTTGAACTTGGAGAAGTCGACCTCGGTGCCCTCGAGGCCGTTCGCGTNNAGGAGCGGGATCAGGTTGTTCGCGATGCCGGCGGCGCCCCCGCGCAGTTCCGTGTCGAAGAAGGTCGCCGGGCCCTGCTGGAGGCAGACGTAGTCCGAGCACGAGACGATGGAGCCCGGCGGGATCTCCCTCTTCAGGGAGCCGACCGAGTTGACGGAGACCACGTCCTCGAACCCCAGCTCGGCGAGCGCGCGGATGTTGGCCCGATAGTTGATCGAGTGCGGCGGCAGGGGGTAGCCGTAGCCGTGGCGGTTGATCAGG
>PLXR01000028.1 GCA_003151495.1 Opitutaceae bacterium | reverse complement strand
GGAATTCCGGCATCGTGAAGACGAGGGCCCTCGAGTAGAAGGGGACGAACACCCATGCGAGCACGAGGAGGCACCAGGCGTGGAGCTCGTAGTGGGCGAGGGCCACACCGTCGGACGCCCCCGAGCCCGCGAGCCCCACGATGTGCTCGGAGCCGATGTTCGAGGCGAAGATCGAGGCCCCGATGACCCACCACCCCAGGTTGCGCCCGGCCAGGAAGTAGTCCGCGGCGGTGTCCTTGTTCTTGCGCACCACCCAGGCCGCAACGCCCAGCAGGAGTCCGAAATAGAGGGCGATCGCGAGCCAGTCGATGGGCGTGAGCGTGGAGGAGGACGGAGCCATGGCTTTGGGGGGAAGGCAGACGGGGGTTACCTTAGGGGACAGGGACGGGCGAAGGTAGGAAGAGCCGCCCGGGGGTTGCGACCTTCGGTTCACTTTACCGTCCAGTCAACTCAGGATCGTCTCCGGCAAGGGGCCGGCTAGGTTCCGGGCGCCCACCCCACCCCCATGGCCTTCACACTTGGAATCGACTTTGGAACGAACTCGGCGCGCGCGCTCGTCGTGCGCTGCCGCGACGGGGCCGAGATCAGCAGCTTCGTCTCCGGCTACCGCAGCGGGAAGGAGGGCGTGCTCCTCGACCCAAGGGACGCCAACCTTGCGCGCCAGCACCCCGGCGACTACCTCGTCGCCCTGAGGGAGAGCGTCCGGGGCGCGCTCGCCGCCGCACGGCGGACGCGCGGATTCTCGGCGGGCAAGGTCGTCGGCGTGGGCGTCGACACGACCGGCTCGAGCCCTATCCCCGTGGACCGCAGGAACCGGGCGCTCGCCATGGACAGCCGGTGGCGGCACAACCTGTCGGCCCAGTGCTGGCTCTGGAAGGACCACACGGGCTGGCGCGAGGCCGCGCGGATCAACGAGGTGGCCGCGCGGATGCGCCCCGAGTACATCGCGAAATGCGGGAACAGGTACTCGTCCGAGTGGTTCTGGTCCAAGATATGGCGCTGCCTGGAGGTCGACCCCGCGGTGTTCAGGGCGGCGTACTCGTGGGTCGAGCTCGCCGACTGGATCCCGGCCACCCTCGCCGGGGTGTCCGACCCCCGGGCCGTCGTCCGCGGCGTCTGCGCCGCGGGGCACAAGGCCCTTTACAGCGACCAGTGGGGCGGCCTCCCCGACAAGAAGTTCCTCGCGGCGCTGGACCCGCGGCTCGCGTCCCTGCGGGACCGGCTCTACGCGCGCGCCCACGACGCGACCACCCCCGCCGGTTCCCTCGGCCGGGATTGGGCCACCCGGCTCGGCCTCCCCGCGGGCATCCCCATCGCGATAGGCGAGTTCGACGTCCACTACGGGGCGATCGCCTGCGGGATCCGGGAGGGGACCTTGGTCAAGGTGATCGGCACCTCCACCTGCGACTGCGCCGTCGTCTCGGGGAGCAAGAAGGTCCGGGACATACCCGGAATCTGCGGCATCGTCCCCGGGGCGATCCTGCCGGGCTTCACCGGGATCGAGGCGGGGCAGTCCGCCGTCGGCGACATCTTCAAGTGGTGGACCGAGACGGTCTGCGGCGGCGACGCGGCGCTCCACGCGAGGCTGGCGGCCGAGGCTGCGCGGCACGAGCCGGGCGAGAGCGGCCTCCTGGCCCTCGACTGGCACAACGGGAACCGCACGGTGCTCGTCGACCCCCGGCTCTCCGGGCTCATCGTCGGATTCTCGCTCCACACCACGCAGGCGGAGATCTACCGCTCCCTCATCGAGGCGACCGCGTTCGGCGCCCGCATGATCATCGAGCGGATCCGCAGCTACGGCGTGCCGATCCGGAGGATCGTGTGCGCGGGGGGCATAGCCGAGAAGAACCCGCTGCTCATGCAGATCTACGCCGACGTGACCGGCTGCACCCTGCACGTCGCCGGCTCGAACCAGGCCTGCGCCCTCGGGTCGGCGATCAGCGCTGCGGTCCTGGCCGGCGCCCACCGGGACTTCCCCTCGGCCCAGCGTGCGATGGCCCGCCTCAGGAAGGTCTCCTACCGTCCCGACCCCGCGAGGAGGAAGACCTACGACCGGCTCTACGGGCACTACCGCACGCTCCACGACGGCTTCGGGGGCGTGCGCCGGAGCACGGACCTGTCCGGCGTGATGAAGGGGCTCCTCAACCTGCGCGCGCGGGCAAGGGGCGAGTAGCCTGAACACCTCCATGAAAAACATCCCAAGATCCGAGGTCTGGCTCCTCACGGGCTCCCAGGAGCTCTACGGGCCCGGGCCCCTGAGGCTCGTGTCCGAGAATTCCAAGACGATGGCGAGGGCGCTCAACGCCTCGGCGGGCGTCCCCTACCCGCTCGTGTTCAAGTCTGTCCTGACGACCTCCGAGGCCGTGCGGGCCGCCTGCCTCCAGGCGAACGAGGCCCCCCAGTGCGCGGGGGTGATCCTCTGGATGCACACCTTTTCCCCGTCCAGGATGTGGATCGGCGGCCTTTCCGCGCTTCGCAAGCCCTTCGCCCACCTCCACACNNATCGACATGGACTTCATGAACCTGAACCAGTCGGCGCATGGCGACCGCGAGGCGGGTTTCCTCCACGCGCGGATGCGCCTTCCGAGGAAGATCATCGTCGGCCACTGGCAGGACCCCGAGGTCACGGACCGCCTCCACGCCTGGATGCGGGTCGCCCGCGGCTGGCAGGACATGCAGGGGGCGCGCTTCGCGAGGTTCGGTGACAACATGCGCCGGGTCGGAGTCACCGAGGGGGACAAGGTCTCGGCCGAGACGCGCTTCGGCTACCAGGTCGACGGCTACGGCGTCGGCGACCTTGCGGGCGAGGTGGGCCATGCCACGGAGGCACGGGTGAACCGCCTCTGCGCCGAGTATGTGGAGCTTTACAAGGTCGCGCCGGCGCTGCGCCGCGGCGGGGAGCGCCACGCCTCGCTGCAGGAGGCCGCCCGCATAGAGCTCGGGCTGCGGGCATTCCTCGAAAAGGGCGGGTTCAAGGGCTTCACGACGACATTCGAGGACCTTCACGGACTTCGCCAGCTCCCGGGACTCGCCGTCCAGAGGCTCATGGCCGAGGGCTACGGCTTCGGGGCCGAGGGCGACTGGAAGACGGCTGCCCTCCTTCGGATGATGAAGGTCGTGGGGGACGGGCTGGCCGGGGGCACCTCCTTCATGGAGGACTACACCTACCACCTGAACCCCTCGGGCAGCCTAGTGCTCGGCGCCCACATGCTCGAGATCTGCGAGTCGATCGCCTCCCGCAAGCCCTCGCTGGAGGTCCACCCCTTGGGAATAGGAGGCAAGGAGGACCCGGCGCGTCTCGTGTTCGACGCGCCCCCGGGCCCGGCCCTCAATGCCTCGATGATAGACCTCGGCGACCGTTTCAGGCTGATCGTGAACGAGGTCGACGTCATCGCCCCGCCCGAGCCCCTGCCGAAGCTGCCGGTGGCCCGGGCCATCTGGAAATGCCGCCCCGACTTCAAGACCGCGTGCGGCGCGTGGATCCGGGCGGGGGGGGCACACCACACTGCCTTCAGCTACTCGGTCAAGGCGGAGCACCTCAGGGACTTCGCGGAGATATCCGGCATCGAGATGATCATGATCGACAAGGACACGAGGCTCACGGAGCTTGAGAAGGAGCTGCGATGGAACGAGGCCTACTTCCACCTCGGTCCCGCAGCGCGCGCCTGATCCCGGGCCTCCGTGCCCATCCCCCATGCTGACCGAACTCAAACGCGAGGCCTACGAGGCGAACATGGGCCTGCCCGCGCACGGCCTTGTCACCCTCAATTTCGGCAATGCCAGCGCCGTCGACCGGCGCCGCGGGATCGTCGCGATAAAGCCGAGCGGGGTCGGGTACGGCGCACTGAGGCCCGCGGACATGGTCCTCCTGGACCTCGAGGGGAGGCGGGTCGAGGGAAGGCTGAGGCCCTCCTCGGACACCCCGACGCATCTCGAACTCTACCGGAGGTTCCGGCATGCCGGGGGGATCGCCCATACGCACTCGGCGCATGCAACGGCGTTTGCGCAGGCGGGCCGGCCGATACCCGTGTTCGGCACGACCCACTCGGACTTCTTCAACGGGCCGGTCCCCGTCACACGCGAGCTCACCCGGGCCGAGATTGCCGGGGAGTATGAGCTGGAGACGGGCCGCGTGATCGCGGAGCGGTTCGCGTCGCTGGACCCGGAGGAGGTCCCGGCCGTGCTCGTGTTCCGCCACGGACCCTTCACGTGGGGACACTCGGCGGCCGAGGCGGTAGAGAACGCGGTCGCGCTCGAGCTCTGCGCCGGGCTCGCCCTGGAAACGCTCGCGCTGCGTCCCGCGGGCACCCGGTTCCCCGGGGCCCTGCTCCGCCGGCATTTCCAGCGCAAGCACGGCACGAGCGCCTACTACGGGCAGAAGGCGTAGGCGCGCCCTACCGGCGGCCCCAGTGCGCGCCGGGCTTCCCGCGCGGGTGGGGGGCGCTAGGCCTGCCCGAGTATCCGCCGCCCCCGCCCCTGCGACCCTGCGGCGCAGGCCTGGGCGGGAAGTCGGACGCCGACTTGTAGGTGAACCCCTCGAGCTTGAGCTTCGGGATCTCCTGGCCGATGAAGCGCTCGATGGCCCGCACGTCCGAGTTGTTCTCCGGCGTGGCGAGCGTGAACGCGTCCCCCACGGCCTGGGCCCTTCCCGTGCGCCCGATGCGGTGCACGTAGTCCTCGGGGTTCTCGGGAACGTCGTAGTTGATGACGTGGCTCACCCCTGCGACGTCGATCCCGCGCGCGGCGATGTCCGTGGCCACCATGACCTCGTAGCGCCCGCTCCGGAATCCCTCGAGCGCCTCCATGCGCTGGTTCTGCGAGCGGTTCGCGTGAAGCACCGCCACGCTGTGGTTCGCCTCGCGCAGGCGGCGCGCGATGCGGTCGGCTCCGTGCTTCGTGCGGGAGAAGACGAGCACGCTGTTGAAGTCGATCGCCGCCAGGAGCGCCAGCAGGAGCTCGAACTTCTGCTCCTGGTGCACCTGGTAGATCGCGTGGGTGATCAGGGTCGTGACCGAGCGTGACACGCCGATCTCAACCCGCACCGGGTCCCTGAGCGCGAACGAGGCGACTGCGGCGATCTCCGGCGGGACGGTCGCCGAGAAGAAGAGAGTCTGGCGCTTGGGCGGGCATTTCTGGACGATCCGCTTCACGTCATGGATGAAGCCCATGTCGAGCATGCGGTCGACCTCGTCCAGGATGAGGATCTGGATGCCGCCCAGCCTGAGCTCCCCCTCCTGGAGGAAATCCATGAGGCGGCCCGGGGTCGCCACCACGACGTCGGTTCCGGCGCGCAGCTCGCTGCGCTGGCGGCCGTATCCTACTCCTCCGTGGAGCACGGTCGCCCGGATGTCCGAATAGCGCCCAAAGTCGCGGAACGCCGTCTCGACCTGCGCCGCCAGCTCGCGGGTGGGCTCGAGGACCAGGACCCGGGGGCCCTCCTTCTTGTGGATTCCCAGCATGGTGAGCACCGGCAGGGCGAATGCGGCCGTCTTGCCCGTGCCGGTCTGCGCCGAGGCCACGAGGTCCTTGCCCGAAAGGACCACAGGGATCGCCCGGAGCTGGATCGGGGTGGGCTCGGTGTACCCCATGGCCTGCACACCGCGCAGGAAATTGGGCCCCAGGCCGAGTTTTGTAAAAGGCATCCCACACCTCCGCTCGGAACCCTGTCCAACGCGAGGCTAATAAGCTCCCGCGCGGCCCCCCAGGGGCGGTGCATGGAGCCCGTCGGCCCCAAACCCCCGGCCAGGCAGGGGATTAGGCACGATTCCCGGGTGCCTCAGACCAGGGGCGCACCCCGGCACCTCTCCTTGTGTTGCCGAGTGCGCCTGCGCCGCCATGGTGGGGACCGTGACCCCGCCCGCCCTCGCGAAATCCCTAGGCCTCCTGGCCATGGCCCTCGCCTCGGCGCTGTGCGCGGACGCGGCGCTATGGGTCTCACCGGAAGGCGACGACACCAATCCAGGGACCGAGGAGCGGCCCCTGCGGACGGTCGAGCGGGCCCGGGACGTAGTCAGGACGCAGAACAGGGACATGTCCGACGACATCACGGTCTTCATCGCTGGCGAGCACCGCCTGGACAGGCCGATTGAGTTTGGGCCGGAGGACTCCGGGACGAACGGCTACAACGTCGTCTACACGGCTGCCCCAGGGGAGCATCCCGTCCTTAGCGGGGGGTATCACCTGGCCGGCTGGACCCTCGCGGACAAGGAAAGGAATCTCTGGTCCGCCCCGGCCCCCGACGGGCTCCTTGCGACGCTCAACCTCTACGTCAACGGCACGCCGGCGAACCGGACCCACGGGCGGCTCCTCCAGGCCTTCTCTAAGAGTGCCGCCATCCTCCCCGCCGCCCCCGCGGACCCGAGGGCGCATTGGAAGAACCCCGGCGACGTCCTCTTCGTGCCGCAGGCCCCCGGGGCGATCTGGTCTGAGAGGTCCGCGGCGGCCCCGCTCTTCGTGGAGAACGCATTCGAGCTCCTCGGCATGCCCGGCGAGTGGTATTTCGACAGGCCCGCGCGCCGCATCTACTATACTCCCCGGGTCGGCGAGGAGATGACGACGGCCGACGTCGTCGCCGCGAGCTCCGGCGCGCTCGTGATCGGCAGGGGCACGAGGGACAGGCCGCTCACCGGGATCATCCTCAAGGGCATCGGCTTCGAGTACACCGCGGTGTCCAGCGCCTCCGACGCCTCGCCGGAGGGATCGCGCCCCGGGTCCGACCCCGCCGCGGCCGTGAGCTTCGCCTTCGCGGGCGGCGTCCAGCTGCTGGAGGACGAGTTCCTCCGCATGAGCACTCCCGCCCTCGACCTGGGACCCGCCGTCCAGGGCGGCGCCGTGGACGGCTGCGTCTTCGGGGAAATCTCCTCCTACGCCCTGCGGGTGACTGCGTCCGCGCAGGTCCGGGTCGCCGGGAGCCGGTTCTCTTACGTGGCCATGGAGCGGGTCGACAGGGGCGCCATCGAGCTGGACCGCTCCGAGGACGTCTCGGTCGAGGGCAACCAGTTCGACCACTTCCCGAGCCGTGCGATCCTGTCCGGGAAGGGGCTGGACTCGGTGCGCCTCCAGTCAAACGCGGTCTCGCAGCCCATGATCGGGTTTCACGGCGCCGGCACACCCGCGGCCGCGAACGAGGGGGCCGGCATCCCGCCGGCCTACCGTTATCTCCTCGACCGGAGGTTCAGCGCCCTGACGACCCCGCGGCCCCCGAACCATGTCTCGGCCGAGGCTGAGGAGGGGTTCTGCTACGTCACGTGGATCCCCTCATGCCAGGACGGCGGCGCGCCCGTGCTCTACTACACCGTGGCCGCCTCGACCGGGGCCACGCTCGTCGTCACGTCCGCCGACTTCCAGGCCAGGGGCTTCGTCGTCTTCGGCGGGCTCGAGGACGGCCATGGGGTCACCTTTGCCGTGTCGGCTGCCAACAGGATTGGCTCAAGCCCGCCCTCCCCCCCCACGGCCAATGTCACGCCCGCCCACAAGAAGCGGCTCAAGCCCCCCCAGGCGCCGGCCCAAGTGTCGGCCACGAAGGGCGGTGACGGGATCGGCCTTCGGATCCTGCCGCCGGCCGCAGACGGGGGGAGCCCTGTCGTCGCCTATGTCGTCACTCCCCTGCCCGCGGGCGGGCCCATCGTGATCGAGGGCCTGGACGTGATCCATTGCGACCCCTCGCACCCCGTTTCAAGGGTGCTTGCGGGGCTTTCCCAGGATCCGGCGCCGACGGTCGCGGTCGCCGCGCGAAGCGCGGCCGGCGACAGCCCGCCTGTCGTCGTCAGGATTCCCCGGTAGCGGGCGCCCTGTTCCGCTAGGCTTGTCTCCCGGGCGCCGAACACCTTTGCTTCGCCCGGATGCCAATCCGGTGTCCGTCCTGAATGTTGCGCTCCAAAGGAAGAATCCTCGCGCCCCTCGTGGTGTTTCTGGCCCCCGCCGTGGCGGTGGCGGGCGGGCCCTACCTGTCGGCGACGACCTCGGCGACCTGGCAGGACAACGTGACGAATGCCCCCAGCGGCGACGGGATCCGGAGCTCCTTCGACCTTGATGCGGGGGGCGCGGCGACGTGGATCCACACCGTTGACTTCTCGACGCTCCTTGTCACCTCGCTGTCCGCCGACGCCGAGGTGTGCACGTCGTACAGCGGGCTGGACTGCGTCGCCCTGGGCCCCCAGCTCTGCCTGCGCCACAAGCTCGGGCTGGGCGCGCTCGCCCCGAACCTCTACGCGGGCCTCGCAGGCCAGTGGGTCGGTTTCAACGACCCGGAGCGGGGCAAGTTCGAGGGGGACCTGATCTTCGGATACAGCCAGCGGGCCAGCGACTCCGTGCAGTTCCTTCTCGACGGCAAGCTGGGGAGCTACGACGCGCGGGACGTCGTCTTCTCGGGCAACTTTGCCAGCCTCGTCGCCTCGGTCAACTTGGACCTGGACGAGACGTGGAGGCTAAGGGTCATCGGGGGCTGGCGGGTGGGCGACCTGGTTGCGAACTACACGGCGCAGCAGTCCCCCTACGGCTGGGAGCCGATCGACAGCGATGCATTCAACCTGCCGGGCGCCTGGCACTACGTCAGGACCTTCAACGAGCCGTTCGTCGCGTGGAGGGTCAGCGAGCGGACCTGGTCCTACGGCGCAGCGATCTCCCCCGCCATCGGGAGGCACAGCTCCCTGACCCTGCAGTTCGAGCACTTCACCTCAGTCGGGCTCGACCGCTACGACAACAATGTCGTAAGCCTGAGCTTTACCCGCCAATTCTAGGGCAAGCAATGCGCCGAGTAACGACCTTGATCCTCCTGGCGGCGTCCGCCTCGGCCCTGCGGGCGGCCGGAACCGTGCGTGTCGTCACCAAGGACCCGACGGGGCTCGCGGTTCCGGACGCGGTGGCCTACGTGGTCGCGCTCGACGCTCCCGTTCCCGTCCAGCCGCCGGCGGAGCCCGTGGCGATCACCCAGCACGACCAGATGTTCGACCCCTATGTGACGCCCGTGGTCGTCGGCACGAGCGTCGTCTTCCCGAACAGGGACAACGTCCAGCACCACGTATACTCGGTCTCGCCTGCGAAGAAGTTCGAGATCCCCCTCTACAAGGGCGAGTCCACCGCCGCCATCGTCTTCGACCACCCGGGGCCGGTCACGCTCGGGTGCAACATCCACGATTGGATGGTCGCCTACGTCTTCGTCCTCTCGACCCCGTATTTCGCCAAGACCGGCGCCGACGGCGCCGCGGACATCACCGGGCTCCCCCCGGGGCGCTACCGCCTCGAGGTGTGGCACCCGCGCCTCGCCGGCAAGGTGGGTCGTGAGCTGACGATAGCCGAGTCCGGCGACACGACCCAGGTCGTGTCCGTGACGCTGCGCCCCGACCGCCGGATCCGCCGCGCCCCCGACGGCGGGAGCTCCGACTACAAGTAAGGGCGAGCCCTTGGGATCCAACGGACTCAGACTGCCGCAGTTCCGGCGCTTCGGGACGCGACTGCTCCTCCTTATCGTGGCTCTCGTCGCGGTCGCGCAGTGCGCGGACTATGTGCTCGTCCGCACCGCGAACCGCAGGAACGCCATTGGCCGCATCAACGAGAACCTGAGACAGGGGACGCTGCTGTTCACGAGGCGGGTCGACGCGAGGCTCGACGAGCTCTCGGGGCGCGCGGCGCTCATGTCGGACGACTACTCCATCCGACAGCTCTTCCTGAAGGACCAACCGGACCCGGCGACCGTGCGCTCGGCCCTGGATTCCTACAAAGTCCGGATGGGGGTCCCCTTCATGGCCCTGCTCTGGCCCAACGGGGCCAGGATCGGGGACACCGGCGGACCCCTGCCCGCCGCGGCGCTCCGGCCCTTCCAGGATCTCGTGAAGGTGGCAGAGGTGGCCGACGACTCAAGGGCGAAGGGGTTCGCGCGGCTGCCGCCGGAGGGCCCCTCGGGCAAGCTGTACTCCCTCCTCGTCGTGCCGATCTACGCCCCCCCGCCCGAGATCGTGGCCTGGATCGGGCTCGCGCTGCCCATCGACCACGCCTTCGCCAAGTTGCTCAAGGCGGACGCCCAGCTCGAGGTCACGTTCTACTACGGCTCGACCTCGGACATGCTTCCCGTCGAGTCGACCCTCCAGGAGGGAATTGCGCGGTCGTCGGCGCCCCCCACGTCCAACGATGGGATCATGACCGTCGACGTGGGGGGCGAGTCCTACGTCACCGCCTACCGCCCGCTTCTGCCCCTCATCACGCCCGGCCGCGCGGCAATCGCGCTGCAGCGCTCCCTCGAGGAGGAGCTGATCTCCTCCCGCCAGCTCGAGAGATTCCTGCTCATCCTCCTCATAGCCTCCCTCGTGGCCGCCGCCCTGGTCGCCCCCGTCTTCGCGCTCAACCTGAGCAAGCCCCTGCGGGCGCTCGCGCGCCATACCGAGGTGATCGCCCGGGGCGACTACGCGATCCACCTGAGGCTCGACCGCGCCGACGAGATAGGGCAGCTCGCGACGGCCTTCAACCGCATGAGCGAGGGGCTCGCCGAGCGCGACCGTGTCCGCGACCTTCTCGACAAGAACGTGTCCCCCGAGGTCGCGGCACAGCTCATGCGCGACGGGGGCGCGCTCGGGGGCGAGGAGCGCGAGGTCACCATACTCTTCGTAGACCTGAGGAGCTTCACGCGCCTGAGCGAGTCCATGGCCCCCCGCGAGGTCCTCACGCTCCTCAACCGGTATTTCGACCGGATGAGCGGGATCGTGGAGATCTACCATGGGATCGTGGACAAGTACATCGGCGACGCGATCATGGCCATCTTCGGGGCGCCGGTGGAGCAGTCGGGGCACGCGGACAACGCCGTCCTTGCGGCGATCGAGATGAAGTCGGCCCTCGCCCGGCTCAACGCCGAGCTCGCGACGGAGGGCCGCGCCAAGCTATCGTTCGGGATCGGGATAAACACCTCAAGGATCATCGCGGGCAACATTGGCTCGTCCCGCAGGCTCAACTACTCGGTCGTCGGCGACGGGGTCAATGTCGCCGCCCGCCTCCAGGACCTGACACGCATGTCGCAGTTCAGCGCCGACATCCTGATCAGCGCCGCGACGCTGAGGGCCATGCGCGGGCGCTACAGGGTCCGCGACCTGGGAGCGGCCCCAGTCCGCGGCCGCGACGAGCCCGTCGAGGTCTTCTCCGTGGAGGGGGCGGAGTGAGATGAAACCCATGCGGCGGACGGGCGCCATGCTGGGCTGCGCCGTGTTGACGATTGCCCTGGCCTGCGGCCTGAGGGCGGGGGCGGTTGCGCCTGCGGTCGCTCCCCTGGCCAGCCCGTTCCCGCTTGGTGAGGTGCGGCTGCTCGGCGGCCCCTTCAAGGCGGCGATGGGCCGCAACGCGGAGTATCTCCTCTCGCTTGAGCCCGACCGCCTCCTGAGTTCCTTCAGGGACACCGCAGGCCTGGCCCCGAGGGCCCCGAGCTACGGGGGCTGGGAGCGCGCGGGCCTCGCCGGGCATACGCTCGGGCACTACCTGACGGCGATCTCCCAGCAATACGCGGCCACCGGGGACGACCGGTTCCTCAAGCGCATCACCTACATCGTCTCCGAGCTGGCGCAGTGCCAGGCCGCGGTCGGCGACGGATACGTGGGGGCGCTCCCCCCGCTCGAGCTCGGGACGCTGCGCAACCTCGGCCGTGGCATCGTCGAGCTTGACGCGCCGCACGGTTTCAAGGGGGGGGCATGGGCGCCCTGGTACACGGAGCACAAGGTGCTCAACGGGCTGAAGGACGCATGGGTCCTGGCCGGCAGCACGCAGGCCCGCGACGTCGCACTCAGGCTGGCGGACTGGGTCGACAAGATCACCTCCGGCCTGTCGCCCGAACTCGACCAGAAGATGCTCGAGGTCGAGCAGGGGGGGATGATGGATGTCCTGGTGGAGCTCTATTCCCTCACCGGGGAGGCGCGCTACCTCGACGGGTCGCGGCGCTTCTACCACAAGGCCGTGTTCGACCCGCTCCTCGGGCGCCGCGACCCCCTCACAGGGCTGCACGCGAACACCCAGATCCCCAAGATCATCGGCGAGGCCCGCACCTACGAGGTCACCGGGGACCCGGACGCGCGCGCCATCGCCTCCTTCTTCTGGGATCTCGTGGCCCACCACTACTCGTACGTCATCGGCGGGGACAGCAAGAACGAGTTCTTCGCGGAGGAGCGGGAGATGTCCCACAACCTGGGCGCCGACACCGCGGAGACGTGCAACACCTACAACATGCTCAAGCTGACCGAGCATGTGTTCGGATGGGACCCCAGGGCGGAGTACACCGACTTCTACGAGCGCGCCCTCTACAACCACATACTCGCCTCGCAGGATCCAGAGCGCGGGATGTTCACTTACTTCATGTCGCTGCAGCCCGGCTTCTTCAAGACGTACAGCACCCCGACCGACTCGTTCTGGTGCTGCGTCGGCACGGGGATGGAGAATCACACGAAGTACGGCGAGGCCATCTACTCTCATGGCGGGGACCAGCTTTTCGTGAACCTCTTTATTCCCTCGGAGCTCGACTGGCGGGAGAAGGGACTGAGGCTCCGGCAGGAGACGGACTACCCGGAGAACGGGCGCACAGTCCTCACCGTCGTGTCACAGCCCGGCGCCCGCCTGACGCTCATGGTCCGGTGCCCGGGATGGGCGGCCGGCGAGGTGACCTTCCTCCTCAACGGGAGCCCGCTCCGGGTCGCGGGCACGCCCGGGACCTACGCCGCGATCACCCGCGACTGGGCAAAGGGGGACCGCCTCGAGGTCTCGATACCGATCGCCCTGCGCACGGAGGCCACCCCGGACAACCCGTCGAAGCTGGCGTTCCTCTACGGGCCGATCGTGCTGGCGGCCGACCTCGGACCAGGGCCCAAGTCGCCCACGGCCCCCTATGCGCGGGACCAACACGACAACTTCAAGGAGCAGCCGGCCGCCGTGCCGCTCCTCGTGCGCGGGGCAGGTCCGATCGAGGCGTACGTGGTGCGCGACCCGGGCAAGCCCCTTGAGTTCCACACGGTCGGCCTTGCCAGGCCCGCGGATGTCACGCTGCTCCCCTTCTGGAGGATAAGCTATGACCGCTACAACGTCTACTGGGACGTCGTGACGGAGTTGCAGTGGATGGACCGATCCCCGCACCCGGCCGCAGGGGGCTGACTAATCGGCGGCGTGCTCCGGCCGGACTGTCTCCACGAAGGTGAGCCTTCCGTCCCTCACCGCTATGATCGAGGCGTCCTTGTCCGCGTCGCGTCGCGGGTTGATCGTCGTCGTTCCCGTCGCGCCGGGGAAGCCCCGGGTGGCCGCCAGCGCGTTCCGGAGCGCGCCCCTCTCGGTCGTGCCCGCGCGGCCGACCGCGTCGGCGACAAGCCTCACGGCATCGTAGGTGAGTGCCGCGAGGCCGTTCGGCACTGCGCGAAACCTGGCCCGGAATTTCTCCACGAATTCCCGCGAGGCCGCGCCCGTATTTTCGGCGGCGAAGTGCGTCGAGTAGTAGGCGCCCTCGAGCGCGTCGCCGCCGATCTCCAGGAGCTGGGGCGCCTCGAAACCGTCGCCCCCAAGGAGCGTGGCCCGGAGCCCAAGGTCCCTGGCTTGCCGGGCGACCAGGCCCGCGGCGACGTAATAGCCCGGCAGGAACAGCGCGTCCGGCCGCGCGCCCCGGATCGCCGTCAGCTGCGCACGGAAGTCAGTGTCGGTGCCCGAGTACCTCTGGGTGGCCACCACCTCGCCGCCCAGGGCCGCGAAGGTCCGGGCGAAATAGTCCGCCAGGCCGACGGAATAGGGGGCGGTTGAATCCACGAGGAGCGCCGCCCGCCTCAGGCCCAGCCTGCGCCGCGCAAACGTGGCCATGACCTCCCCCTGGAAGGAGTCTATGAAGCACACCCGGAACACGGCGTCGCCGACCTGGGTCACCCGTGGGCTCGTGGACGCGGGCGAGACCAGGGGAATTCCGCTTGCCTGCGAGACCGCCGCCGCCTCGAGCGTCCTGGCCGAAGAGCACTCGCCCACGAGCGCGACCACATGGTCGCGCGAAATGAGCTTCTTGACCGCCGTCGCAGACTCGCCCGCGAGGGACCTGTCGTCCTCGACCACCAGCTCAACGGGCCGGCCAAGGACGCCGCCCGCGGCGTTCAGCTCGTCGACGGCTACCCTCGCCCCGTCAAGCGACGCCTCGCCGAAGGAGGCGTCGCGCCCCGTCATCGACATGAAGAACCCTATCCTCACGGGGTCCCCCGCGGGGGCCGCGGCCGCCGCTCCCAGCGCGACGCAGAGGAAAAGGGCCGCCGCGAGCGAGGGGCGATGGAGCGCGTCAGCGTTCATGCCCGGCGATCCTAGGCGCGGGGTCCCGGGCCCTAAAGAACAAAGCGGGGCCCTCCCACTCAGCCTTTGCAATGTCCCCGGAAAAGGCTTTTCTCGTGGCCCGTGACGAGCGCCCACCCCCAACGCCGCTGGTCCCTGGCAGGCGACCTCAATGGATTCTTCGGACTGGTCGTGGACAACCTCGCCGTGATGGCGTTCCTCGCGTCGGTGCTCGTGGGCCTGTTCAAGTTCCCCGCCGACATCGTCTTCACGCGCATGTTCCCCGGCACGGCCCTCGGGGTGCTCGTGGGGGACCTGATCTACACCGCGATGGCCGTGAGGCTATCCCGCAGGACGGGGCGCTACGACGTGACCGCGATGCCGCTGGGAATCGACACGCCCACGACGATCGGACTCGCGCTCCTCGTCCTCGGGCCCGCCTTCCTGAAGTTCAAGCAGGCGGGGCTCGACGAGCACGCGGCGGCGATCGCTACCTGGCACCTCGGCATGGCCTCGATGATGGTGATGGGCGTGCTCAAGCTCGCGCTATCGTTCGCGGGAGCGTGGGTCGGCCGGGCGATCCCGCGGGCGGGGCTCCTGGGCTCGATCGCGGCCATCGCGCTCATGCTGATCGGTTTCATCCCCATAGTGGAGGTGATGCAGGTGCCGATCGTGGGATTCGTGACCCTGGGGGTCGTCCTCTATTCGGTGGTCGCCAAGGGAGTGCTTCCCGGGAGGATCCCGGGCGTCCTGGCCGCCGTCCTGCTCGGCCTGGCCCTCTACTACGTCCTCGGGCCCCTGGGGCTTGCGGGGCCCGGCTTCAGGGCGCCGGGCGCACTCACCCTCCGGTTCGCCCTGCCGATGCCCACACTCGGCTTCGTCGACGGGCTCTCGGCGACGGTGCCCTACCTCCCGCTGATCCTGCCCTTCGGCCTTCTGATGGTGATCGGCGGCATAAACGTGACCGAGAGCGCGCGCGTTGCCGGCGACGACTACAGCACGCGCGACATCCTGCTGACCGAGGCCTTCTCGACCCTTGTCGCCGGCCTGTGCGGGGGCGTCGCCCAGACGACGCCCTACATCGGGCAGCCTGCCTACAAGAAGATGGGGGCCCGCTCGGGATACACGCTCCTCACCGGAGTCTTCGTGGGACTTGGGGGAATCTTCGGGTACCTGTCCAACCTGGTGGAGCTGGTCCCCCTGGCCGTCCTCGCCCCGATACTCGTCTTCGTTTCCATCGACATCACCGCCCAGGCCTTCGAGGCCTCGCCGGGCAGGCATGCCGCGGCGGTGGTGTTCAGTTTCTTCCCGGCGATCGCGCGGCTCCTCGCGATCGAGCTGGGCAACCCGGCCTATGTCCCCGCGGAGCGCTTCAGCGAGCTGCTCACCTCCACGGCGCAGGGGATGCCCGAGCTCGGGGTGATCGTGGCGCTCGGCAACGGCTTCATCATCACCTCGATGATATGGGCCGGCTTCCTTGCGGCCCTGGTGGACAGGCGGCCCGCCGCGGCGGTCTCGACCCTGCTCGCGGGGGCGCTCCTTACGCTCTTCGGCGTCATCCACTCGGTGGAGCCCGGCGGCGGGATGTACCTTCCCTGGGAGCTGTCCGGCGTGGCGCGCACGCTCGCCTTCCAGTTCACCGCGGCCTACGCGGTCCTGGCGATCGTCGTCTCCCTCCTCAGCCTGCAGCGGGATCCCCGTGACGGGGTCCGCACCGGACAGGCCGACTAACCCTTCGGTTTCGGGAGCAGCGGCGCGGGCTTGCCGTGCATGGATTTCTTGAAGAACTCGCCGCTTCCCGACGGCACGAATCCGTCAAAGCTCTGCAGCAGCTGGGGGCTCCAGAGGGGGTCGAACACCCACGCCATCCAGCTTATCCCCCTCTCCTCCAGGAAGCGGGTGATCCGGGCTCCGTAGTGGTCGGCGTCGTCCGGCTCCCCCGGCTTCACGCTGTACCCGATCTCGGTCGCGATGACGGGATAGCGGTCGGCGGCGAAGGCATAGTCCTCCTCCCACCGGGGCTCCCAGGGCTGGGGCCGCTTGTTGGGATAGGGATGGACCACGTAGCCGATACCCTCGGCCCGGACCGGTTCGGAGCGCAAGGGGGTCAGGTCGTAGGCCCAGTCGAATCCCGCCACCAGGGGAATCGCCTCCTTGTCCCAGAAGCGGATGACCCCGATCATCTCCTCGTTCATCTCCCGCCACTGGGTCCAGCTCATCGTGCCGAGCATCCCGCTGTAGAGGGTGGGCTCGTTGAACAGCTCGTAGAAGGCCACCGTGTGGTTCCCGTGGAAGTGCATCGCGATCGTCCTCCAGAAATCGAGGGTCTCGGCCTTGTCGGTGTTGTAGGACGGGTCCTGGAACATGCCCGTCTCGAGGTTGCCGATGGAATGCCAGTCTATGATCACGTGGACCCCAAGGTCCGTGCACCAGTCGACCGCCTGGTCCAGGAGGACGAGGTACGCCTCCTTGGTGCGGCTTCTCCACGCCGCGGGGTGGACCGGTATCCGCACCAGGTCCGCGCCAAAGTCCTTGGCGGCTGCGAAGAGCTCCCTGTTCCAGCGCCCCTCCTCCTCGAGCTTGTCCGGGTCGGCGATCGACAGGCCGCGGAAGAGGACCGGCTCACCCGCCGGGTCAACGAAACGGTTCCCCTTCACGGAGATCCGCGAGAGGAGTCCCGCCTTGGGGTTGGGCTCGGGCCGGTGGTAGGGACTGCCGGCCCAGATCGACTTCTTGGCGGACGCGGGGCTAGCGGATTGTTCGGCCGCCGAAAGGCTCGTGGCGGCAACGGCCAGGAAAAGGGTGCAGAGGAGGGTCTTGCGCATGGAGGGGAGGGGTTGCGGTAAGCAATCCCCACGATTGGCCACCGGAGCCCCCCATGCAATCCCAACCCCGCCCGGGCGCCGGAGATTGAATCCCCCCCATTTCGCAGTATTAGTCCCACAGATGAGACTCACGGCCCCGAGCCCCACCGGACCTGCCTGACTCGCCCCTTCTGTGCCCCACTATTTCTTTCAGGCCGTGGACAGGACTGGACACCTGGTGAATGGAAAGGTGGAGGCCGCTGACTTGGAGTCGGCGCGGGGGAGCCTGTCCGAACGGGCCTACTTGAATATCCGGTTCCTCCGTGCGTTTGTGTTCAAGGCCACCGGCCCTTCCGGGCTTGAGGTCGCCGAGGAGATAGAGGCGGAGAACCTCGAAGAGGCGAAGGCCCTGCTGGCGAGCCGCGGCTACTCGAGAGTCCGCTTCCTCGACGGGGAGAACATCGAGTCGATAAGGCACATGGTAATCAACGGCTCGGGGCTTGCCGAAAAGGGGATCCCGCGGATAAGCCCCGCCGAGGAGATCTCATCGAGGGGACGCCGCACACTGCGCCACAAGGTCCTTTGGGCGATCGGCAAGCACATGGTGTACCTTGGACCGCTCCTCCTTTGGAACGCCGTGACCCTCATGCGGGCAGGCCCCATTCGCCCGCTCGGAATCGCCGGACTCGTGGCGACCCCGGTGTATCTCGTGTGGATGATCTTCAAGCTGACCCCGATGGTGTGCTTCCACCAGATCATGGATGCCAACGTCTGGAAGGACTGGAGGCGGATGCGCCGGTTCATAGGCATTGCCCGAGGGGCCCGCAGGATCCTGGGCATGGGCATCCCGGAGTTTGAGATGATGACGCGGGAGGCCTACGCCCTGGCGTCCGAGGGCCGGCTGCCCGAGGCGCTCACCCTCATGGAACGGGTCCGGACGACGATTCCGGTGAAGCCGCGCCTGTTCCTGGGGAGGCTCGCCACGGTCTACCAGCATGCTGGGGACTTCGACAGGCAGCAGGCATGCATGCTGGAGGCCATGGAGGCCGGCCAGAAGCGTTCGGTCGAATGGATCGACTACGGCACCTTCCTGGCCCGCCACGAGCGGGACCTGTCGGGAGCGAAGGCGGCCCTCGCCGAAGCGGAGAAATTCGAGATGTCGCAACTGGCCAAGGCCGGATTTGCGCGCTGCTCGGGAATGATCGCGCTCGCCGAGCGCGACTACCCCCGGGCCCACGGGGACCTTCGAAATGCCGTCGCGGGCCTCACCCAGCACGCCTCGACCCCGATCGGCGAGTTTCTCACGAGCGAGACCAAGGCCTACCTTGCCATCGCGTGCGCCCGCCTGGGGAGGAGGGATGGCGCGGGCCAGCTCTGGGCCGAGGTCGAGCCCCTGATGAAGGCTCGAGGTGAGACATGGCTGATAGAGCACTACGCCGAGGCGGCCGGGGGACCGCCGCTGTTGAACTGAAGGGCCGCGCCCCCGGGGACGCCGACGCAGGCTCAGTTGATGTCCTGGCCCTTCCTGAGCTTCTCGATGTTGGCCTTGATCGCTTCGGCGTTGACCGTGTCCCCCTCGGGGACCTGGGCCTGCGCCTTCAGCAGCGCGTCGAGGGCCGACTTGTAGTCCCCTACGGCGGAATAGCCGCGGGCAAGCCCGTAGTTCACAGGCCAGACGTCGGGATGGAGCTGGGCGTTGAGCCTGAAGGCCTCCATCGCGCGGGCCGAATTGTGCGAGGCCAGCTGCTTGCGCCCGTACTGGTGGATGTCGCCGGCCGAGCCGTACTTCATCGCCTCGTCCATCGCAGCGCTTGCGTCCGCGGCGCGACCCATCTTCTCGAGCACGTCCGCCTTGTTCGAGAGCGTGTTGAAGTTGCGCTCCCCGATGAACGGGCCGCTCACCGCGAACTCCGCCCAGGTTAGCGCGAGCGGCAGGTCGAGGTTGTTCTGCAGAACGTAGCCCGAAGCCGCGAGCCATCCCTGGTACTGGAATCCGGCCGCGTTGCGCATCTCGCCCTTGAGCGACGCGAGCACGACGTGGTCGGTGTCCACCTTTATCGGGATCGGGATCCGCTTCTTTTCCCAAGAGAGCGCAAGGACGGCCGAGTCCTTGGTGACATCCGTGAAGTCGTAGGTCAGGAGCTCGTGGAAGGGGGCGTCCTCCCATTTCACCTGCACGCGCAAAGCATCATTGCCCTCCTCGTAGTAGAAGCTGCCCCAGGTCGTGGCGTCGCGGGAGAAGATGACCGTGACCGCGCCGTCGGGCGCCAGCGCCATGAAGAGCCCGTAGGTGCCCGCCTTGAGCGGGCTCCCCGCCACCGTGACATCGTGCTGGAACGACACCTGGGTCGTCTCGTTCGCGCCCGCGCGCCAAGGCGCCGACTTCGATGTCCCGAATCCCTGGTCAATGAATCCGAAGGGGACCAGCTTTCCCCAGACTTCACGCTTCTGAACCGAGGGGCGGTGGTAGGTGACCGTGACATCGGTGATCCCGACCGTCTGGGAGACGACCGCCTTGGGGCTCAACTGCGGCAGGGTCACGGACTGGCCGAACGACGAGGGCGCGCACAGGAGCGCCGGAACAAGCGCGATCAGGGGCAGCTTTTTCATGCGGGCAAAGGGCGCTCCGTTCGCGCCCAATTGCAACGGCAATGCGATCCAATGGGCGTTCGCCGCGATGAGCGGGCGTTGGGCTGCGCCCAGCGGGACGGGCCTGGAGCAACGGAGCGGCCCCGCCCTCCGCCGGCCCGTTCCCGCAGCCGCCCGCGCCGCTACTGCGCCGGGAGGAGCGCCTTCCTCAGCTGGTTCCTCGCCCTGTACAGGCGGTTCTCCACGGCCTTGGCCGAGCACCCGAGCGCCGAGGCGATCCCTTCCATGGACTGGCCCTCGTATTCGAAAAGGACGAGCGCCGTGCGCTGATCGACCGGGAGGTCGGACACCGCTCTCTGGATGTCGGCTATCCGCTCGCGCCGCACCGCCTGGCTCGACGCCTCGGCACCCTGGGCCGACTCGTCGGGAAGCTCGCCTCCTTCACCGCTCCATGAGTTGAGCGATAGGGTTGGGCGCCTTCGCCACCACCGGAGCCGGTTCCTGGCCTGGTTGGCGGCGATGGAGAAGCACCATGTGGAGAACCTCGCCCCCTCCCGGTATGTGCCCCGCTTCGTGAAGACGCGCAGGAACACCTCCTGGGCAAGGTCCTCCGCCTCGCTTGTGTTCCCGACTATCCGGAAGATGAAGCGCTTCACAGGAATCTCCCAGCGTTCCATGAGTTGCGCCAGGGCCTCCCCTTCCCCCGCCCTGAGGCGGGACATGAGGTCCTCGTCGCTCGGGCGAACGCCCGGGTCGGCATCCATGGGTCAGGTTGAGTGCTCCAAGTGCAGGTCGGGAGCCGCCGTGTGGTCGAAGTGTGCGATCTTTGGCAGCACGATGGCGAGGTACCTGCGGCCGTCCTCCGGCGACATGATCGCCGCGACCTGCCTGACATGGCGCGCGATGGCGGTCTCGCAAATCTCGCGCAGTTCAGTGAGACGGCGGTCGGCCGCCTGCAGCGCGGCCGGGTCCGCGCCCCCTGACGACAACGCCCTCCTTTGCCGCGTCGCCTCCTGGATGCGCCGGCAGTGCTCGTCGCAGGCCCCGGCGTAGCCGTCGTGGAGCTGGCGGATCGCCGCAAATTGGCGGTCGTCGAGATGAAAGTCCGTCCGCAGCCACGCCATGGGGTCGCCCTTCCTTGCGGCGGCGTGGAGCCCCGGCTCGCTTCCCAGGAGGTAGCAGGCAATCCCCGTCGCTCCCGCCGCCGCGACGAGAAGGCCAAGGGTTGCAAGGAGGTATTTCATGGGTTCAGGGCCTGAGCTCCGCCTGGACCCTGGGGTCGAGATCCACCAGGTACGTCACCGCGAGGGCCTCGCGGTCGGCACGCACCCGGGCCTGCGCCGTGGCGTGCCCCGTGTAGGCTGCGGCGCCTATCACGACAGTGGCCGCGACGAGCCATGCTGCGGCGTGCGCCCTCACATACACTCCCCAGGTCTCCCGGGTGCGGTCGCCAATGCGCTTCCACACATCCGCCCTGAAGGCGCCCTGCACGGGCGGGCTTACCTTCCAGGGTTGAAGGGCCTGCGAGAGGGAATCGGGGGGGGAATCCATGGTGGTTATGCGGATTATACAGCGATTGCGGCAAAATCCCTCAAAAATACTGGAAGAAATGCCGAGGGATTGCCAGCCGCTCCGTGTATGACCCTGCGAGCCCCTATGCCCTCCCGCCGACTCATTGCGCCCGCCGCCCTGTTTGCAGCCCTCGCCCTGGGGGGCTGCGCAGGCGCCCAGCGAGGCGAGGTCGCCGCCCGCGACCAGATGTCGCAGATTGGCCGCCAGCTGCCGCCGGCCGGCCGGCCGGCGGACCCGGCCTCGCTTGGACCCGACTCAACCCTCCCCGACTACGAGAGGTTCGCCGCGCTGAACCATCCCGCGGTGGCCGCAGCCTACCAGGACTGGCGGGCCTCGGTCGAGGCCATCGCGCCGACCAGGTCGCTGCCCGACCCGCAGTTCGTGTTCGAGGCCGACGTCACCGACACCCTCCTGCAGTTCATGCCGGGACTCATGTTCAGCCTCACGACCGGGGGCAAGCGGGAGGCGATGGCCCGCGAGGCGACGGCGTCAAGCCGGGTCGCCTACCGGGCCTATGCGGCGGCCGTGGTGGGCGCAGCCTCCGATGTCCGGACCTCGTGGATCGAACTCGCCTATCTCGACGGGGCTGTCCGACTGAAGGATCTCTCCATCGAGGCCCTCGGCCAGGCCGCCGACGTGGCTGAGGCGGACTACGCGACGGGTCGCGGGACGGGCACGCTCGAGGACCAGGTTCGCCTTGCCACGGAGAGAGCCAAGGCGCAATCCGAGGCCGGGGAGTTGAGGCACCGGCTCATCACCGTGCGGGGCCGACTCAAGTACAACCTCGGCCTGCACCCCGGGGACCCGGATCCTGCATGGCCCCGCGCGGAGCTCGCCGCCACCCCTCTTCCCGCGGAAGACGAGCTCTGGCGACGGATACTCCTGTCCAATCCCGGCCTTGCCCAGATGCGGGCCACGGTGGATGCGGCGGTCGCGAGCGTCGAGGTGGCCCGCTCTGCGGGCACTCCCGACCTCTCCGTCGGCGCGATGGCGGACCTGAAGGCGAGCCCCATCCTCGTCCGCCCGCTCGCGTCGGTCACGCTGCCCGTGTGGCGGGAAAAGATCGCCGCGATGACGGCGGCCGCGGAGGCAAGGCGCGACGCCGCCCTCGCGCGGGTCGGGGCCGAGGAACTGAGCCTTGCCGCCCGCCTGGCCGAGGCGCTCCACATGGTTCACGAGTCCGACAGCATGATCTCCTACATCGACGGCACCGCCCTGCCCGGCTATGGAAGGACCGTCGCGACCGTGGAGGCCGGGTACCAGTCGGGGAAGAACGGCATGGCTGCGATCCCCGAGGCCGGGATCATGACGCTCGCAATGAGGATTGAGCGCCTCGCTGCGCTCAGGGACCGCGAGAATGCGGTCACCGACCTGCTGCTCCTCTCCGCTGAAGCCGCGCCAGCGGGCTCGCCCCTGGTCGCGGACACACCGACCCGCACCCCCTAGTCCCCTTCACGCGATGAAACACGCCAACCCCCTCCCAAGCCGCTTCGCCTCGCTCGCCGCGATTCTCCTGGTCCTCCTGGGGTTCCTGGCCCCGGGGCGCCTTGGCGCCGAGCAGCTCTACACCTGCGGGATGCACCCCCAGGTCATCAAGAGCGAGCCCGGGAACTGCCCCATCTGCGGCATGGCGTTGACGCCTGTCCGGGAGAACGGAGGAGCGCAGAGGGTCAAGTATTACAAGTCCTCGATGATCGCTGGCGAGGTCAGCGACAAGCCGGGAAAGGACTCGATGGGAATGGACCTCGTCCCGGTCTACGACCGGCCCGGGGCCCAGGATCAGACGATACGGGTTGATGCGGCGACGACGCAGCGCATGAACATAAGGACCGCCCGGGTCACACGCGGGCCCGTCGTCAGGGAATTCCGTGCCGTCGGGACGGTCGCCTACGACGAGGGTGGGCTGCGGGACGTCACCACGAAATACGACGGATGGATCGAGAAGCTGTTCGTCGGCGCGACCTGGACAGCCGTCAGGGAGGGGGACCCCCTGTTGGAGATCTACGCGCCCGAACTCTATAACGCCCAGCTGAACTATGTCGTCGCCCTGCGCGCCGAGGGGGATGCGGGGGGGCCGATGACCCGCGCCGCACTGGCCCGCCTGCACCTCCTCGATCTTCCGGCGGGGCTCATCGCGGAGGTGGCGAGCACGCGGGAGGCCAGGCGCACCTACATCCTGAGGGCCGCGGCCGACGGCATGGTCATCGAGAAGATGGCCGTGTCCGGGCAGATGGTGAAGGCCGGCGACAAGATCTTCCGCCTTGCGGACCTCTCCTCGGTGTGGGTGCTCGCCCAGGTCTTCGAGCAGGACCTGGCCTTTGTCCACCAGGGTCAGGAGGCCACCGTCCGCGTGACCTACGGCCCGGAGCGCAGCTACAGCGGCACCGTCGCGACCGTGCTTCCCCAGGTGGAGGAGCAGACCCGCGCGGCCACGGCCCGGATCGTCCTGCACAACCCGGACGGCTACCTGCGGCCCGGGATGTACGTGGACGTGCGCTTCGCCTCCGAGCTGGCCGACTCCGCGGTGCTTGTGCCCGACCTCGCGGTGCTGCGCAGCGGCGAGCACAATACCGTGTTCGTGGCGCTCAGCGACGGGGCGTTCTCGCCGCGGACCGTCAGGCTTGGGGCGCGAAGCCAGGGAAACCTCTACCAGGTGCTAGCCGGGCTGGAAGGCGGCGAGGAGGTCGTGACCTCGGGACAGTTCATGCTCGACTCGGAGAGCCAGCTTCGCGACGCGATTCAGAAGATGCTCAGGTCCCCCGGGGGACCGGGATCAGCCGCTGAAGGGGCCTCCGGGCCGGGCCCCGCGGCAGCCGTAGGGATGGAGGAGCCCTCGGCCCTGACGGGCGCGGCGCGCGTGCTCCTGCAGGACCTGGCCGGGGTCACGGTCGAGGCGGCCGAGGCGCTCGCCGCCGATGACCTGGGCGGCTACCGAAAGGAGCTGCCCGCGATGAGGCAGGCCCTCTCCGCCTTCACCGCGTCGGGCGCTCAGGCCGCGGACGGTCCTCTTGGCAGGTTCCGGTACGCCCTTGCCGACAGGGACGACCTCAAGTCGGCCCGCCTCGACTTCGCCTACTTCAGCACCGCGGTCGCAGACCTCGCGCGCGAGAACCATGTCAACAGCAGCGGCAGGCTGCACATCTTCCAGTGCCCGATGGCCCCTGGAATAGGGACGGGGCGGTGGCTCTCCAGGTCCGCGGAGATCAGGAACCCCTTCTACGGGTCCAAGATGCTGGAATGCGGCGAGGAGATCGACCCCTTGCGTGCCCCGCCGGGAACCGGGAAGGAATAGCCCAGGCCCCCATGCTCGCGCGGATCATAAATTTCTCCCTGAAGAACAGGTTTCTCGTCATCGTGGCCGCCCTGACCGTGGTGCTCGGGGGCTACTATGCCCTCAGACGGATCCCCCTCGACGCGATCCCCGACCTGTCGGACACCCAGGTCATCATCTACACGGAGTGGCCAGGGCAGGCCCCGCAGATCGTGCAGGACCAGCTCACCTACCCGCTCACCACGAAGATGCTCTCGGTCCCCTCGGCCAAGGTCGTGCGGGGCTACTCCTACTACGGCTTCTCCTTTGTCTACGTCATCTTCGCGGACGGCACCGACCCCTACTGGGCCCGGAGCCGGGTGCTCGAGTACCTTAGCGGCATCGCAGCCAGCCTCCCGGCCGGAGTCTCGCCCCAGCTGGGCCCCGACGCGACCGGCGTCGGCTGGGCCTTCATGTATTCGCTCAACTCGAAGAGCCACGACCTTGCAGAACTCAGGTCGATGCAGGACTGGTTCCTGCGCTACCAGCTCGCGAGCGTCGAGGGAGTGGCCGAGGTGGCCTCCATCGGCGGTTACGTGAAGCAGTACCAGATCACCGTCGATCCCCACCGGCTCCACGCCTACAATCTCTCCATCAGCGAGATAGCGATGGCCGTCAAGAGGAGCAACGGCGAGGTGGGTGGCCGCTCCATCGAGATGGGGGAGAAGGAGTTCATCCTTCGCGTGAAGGGCTACGTCGCGGGCGTCGAGGACATCCGGAAGATAGCCGTCGGTCGCGGCCCCGGCGGGACGCCGGTCCAGCTCGGGGACGTGGCGACGGTCCAGGTCGGGCCCGACATGCGCAGGGGGATCGCCGAGCAGAACGGGGAGGGCGAGACGGTCGGGGGAATCGTCGTCGTGCGCTACGGCGTGGACACACGCCAGGTCATCCAGGCCGTGCGGGCCCGCCTCGACCAGGCGATGAAGAGCCTTCCCAAGGGCGTGGAGTACACGGTCGTCTACGACCGCACGGAGCTGATCGACCGGGCCGTGGACACGCTCAAGTCCAAGCTGTTCGAGGAGAGCGTGGTCGTCGCGCTCGTCTGCCTCCTGTTCCTGCTGCACTTCCGCAGCGCCCTCGTCGCCATTGTCATCCTTCCCGTGGCGGTCCTCGCCTCGTTCACCATAATGTACCGGCAGGGGCTCAGCTCGAACATCATGTCGCTCGGCGGCATCGCAATCGCCATCGGCGCCATGGTGGACGCCGTCATCATCATGATTGAGAACGCCCACAAGCACCTCGAGCGCGACGGAGGCAGGAAGCCCCACTGGGAGATCATCCGGGATGCCTCCGTCGAGGTGGGCCCGACCCTGTTTTACTCGCTGCTGGTCATTACGGTGTCCTTCCTGCCGATCTTCACGCTGCAGGACCAGGAGGGCCGCATGTTCAAGCCCCTGGCGTTCACCAAGACGTACTCGATGGCCGCCGCGGCGCTCCTGTCGGTCACGCTTGCGCCGGTGCTCATGGGCTATCTCGTCCGCGGAAGGATGCTCCCCGAGGAGAGGAATCCCCTGAACCGGGCGCTCATCTGGCTGTACCACCCCCTGCTGGACCTCGTGATCAGGTTCCGCTGGGCCGTCATCTGCGCCGCCGCCCTGATCGTCGGATGGGTCTTCCTCCCCTGGAACGCCCTTGTGGTTGACCGCCTCCCCGAGGGCGGGGCAAGGGCGCTTGCGGCGAGGATCGGCGCCGCGTTCCCGTACCAGAACCTGGGCTCGGAGTTCATGCCCCCGCTCTACGAGGGCGACCTGCTCTACATGCCCACGACCGATCCGGGCATTTCCCCGACCAAGGCGCGCGAACTGATTCAAGTCACCGACCGCATCATCAAATCGTTTCCAGAAGTCGAAACCGTTTTCGGCAAGGCCGGCCGCGCCGAGACCGCCACCGACCCGGCACCCTTGGACATGATTGAGTCCACCATCCGTCTTAAGCCGGAATCCGAGTGGCCTGCCGTGGACATCAAGGACGACAATGGCAAAGTCATTGCACATCGCCGCCGCACGCCGGACGAGCTCGTGGACGCGATGAACGACGCGGTGCAAATCCCCGGCCTGAACAATCTCTGGACGATGCCGATCGCCACGCGCATTGGCATGTTGTCCACCGGCATCAAGACGCCGGTCGGCATCAAGATTGCCGGACCGGATTTGGCGACACTGCAACGCGTCGGCACGGAAGTCGAGGCCGTCGTGCGCCAGGTGCCCGGCACCGCCAGCGCTTTTGCCGAGCGCGTGATGGGCGGACATTACATTGAATTTAACATTAATCGCGACGCCATCGCGCGTTACGGCCTGACCGTCGGCGACGTGCAAGACGTGCTGTCTGTCGCGCTCGGCGGAATGCCTTTGACGACGACCGTGGAAGGTTTGCAACGCTACACCATCAACCTGCGCTACAATCGTGACTTCCGTTCCGATTTGTATTCGCTCCGGCACGACATTGTCATTCCCACGCCGGCCGGCGCACAAATTCCGCTCGGCGAACTTGCCACCATCAAGGTCGTGGACGGCCCGATGTCCATCAAGACCGAAGGAGCCGTGCCCAACGACTGGGTTTATGTGGACGTCCGCGACATTGACATTGGCACCTACGTCCAAAACGCCATGCACGCCGTGAACGCGGCGGTTGCCGGCGGTCAAATCCAATTGCCGCCCGGCTACAATATCTTCTGGAGCGGTCAATACGAATATATGCTGCACGCCAAACAACGCCTCCTGATGGTCGTGCCGTTGACACTGCTGCTCATCTCGCTGATCATTTATTTGAACACACGTTCTCTGTTAAAGACCGCCATCGTTTTGCTCGCCGTGCCGTTTTCGCTGGTCGGCGCGTTCTGGACGCTCTACCTGCTGCACTACAATTTGAGCGTGGCCGTCTGGGTGGGCATCATCGCGCTCGCCGGCCTCGACGCCGAGACCGGTGTCATCATGCTGCTCTACCTCGATCTCGCCTACGACGACTGGAAGAAAAAGGGGTTGATGCGAAGCCCGGCTGATTTGCGCGACGCCATCTACCATGGCGCGGTGAAACGGCTGCGCCCGAAAGTCATGACCGCGTGTGTCATTATAGCCGGACTCGCGCCGATTTTGTGGAGTCACGGCACCGGCGCGGACGTGATGAAACGCATCGCCGCGCCGATGGTGGGAGGCATCATCACCTCCACGCTCTGCGTGCTGGTGGTGTATCCGGCGATTTATTTCTTATGGCGTTCATCACAGATTAAACAGCGGCCGGGATTCAACTCACGCAAAGAACACGAAGTGTCCTGAAAAACAATTTCTTTGCACCGTTGCGGCCTTTGCGTGAGGCCACATTTTCGTTTGAAACGCCCTGGTCCGCAATCTGCGATGACCGCCATGCCGGTTTTCATTCCCCAACGAGGCCATACGGCCGCACGCTGTCCTCGCCAAGATGACGGGGCGCGGCCTTGAGCGAGATGGTGAAGGCGACGGTGTAATCTTCCGGGCCGACGCCATTGTCCACTACGCGGAACGTCAGCGCGCCCGTCCAGCTCCTCATGTCGCGGTAGATGGTGTAAAACTGCCCCTGCAGGCGGCCGGTCTCGGCGTTGAAATCATGCACGGCGCGGAAGCCCCAGTTTTCGTTCATCTTGTAAAACAGGGTGCTGGTCACGAAGTTGTCGCCAGCGTCCACGAATCCGGGGCGCGTATAATAATGGCCGAGTCCCCAGCTCCATTTGTCGTTGGGCGTGAGCGTGAGCTGGTGAGATGACAGGTTGAAATGGCCGTCGTTGACGTCATAGCGCGTCTGCGATGTGAGCGTGATCCAGGTGCGCGGGCGGAACGTGAGGTCGTTGTAAATGTCGCTGAACGTCTGCTGCGTCCGGTTCGGGACGATGCGCCAGTCCATCAAAACATTCCAGTCGAGAAGATTGTCGAGCTGGCCGTTTCGTTTCGTTTGCAGCGTGTTGCGGATGCCGAAACGGATGGCGTTCTGGCTGTCAATGGAATCAATGTCGTTGTAGTCGGGAAATTGAACGGGCAGCAGCAGCGGGCTGGGCGATTCGGAATCGAACTGCGGCAGTTGCGAGAAAGCCACGCTGGGATGTGGCACATAAACGTAATTGACCGAAGGCTCGATGATGTGGCGCAGGCCGCTGATCTGAAAAAATGAGTTTGTCGCGCTGGCCCAAAGCTGCGACGCCTTGAACGACGCCTCGATGCCGGTGTTGAAAACGGTGCGGCTGGCGGCAGCGTTTGTCCCGCCCGGCCCGCTTTCCGTGCCGTAATAGGTGAACCGTCCGCCGACGCGCGGCGCGACGTTGAGCCAGCCGAAAAACGTCCACGGCAGGAGGATTTGATGATAGGTGTCAACGCGCGCGGCGGAATAATCGAGGTTCGTGTTGGCGGCGAGGCCGTTCGTGTCGGCGAAAAATTTGCGGTAGTAGCCGGCGGAACTTTCGCTCTCGTAAAAAAGCGGCGTGTCGAAAACCTGCTGGCGTAGGCCGGTGAGTTTTACGTCCGGCAGCCGCTCGACTTGGTTGAAAAAATTGTTGAGTTCCGGCGTGGTGAGCGCGTCAAGGCTCCAGTTTTCGGAATATTTGTCGGCCTCGACAAAGGTGCCCGGCTGCGGATTCTCGGTGTAATCGCCTTCAAAAAAATCGTGCATCATGAGCGGGTCGCTCTGGTAATTGACGAGCGCCTTCACGTCCAGATTCGTGGACGGCACCGCCTGCCAGCCAAAATAAACGCGCTGGCGGTTTTCGGGAATCGAGCCGGGATTCACCAGGCCGTTGGTGAAAGTGTTCGGATTTTTGTCGTGCAAATAATAATACTTGAACGTCCCTTCGCCCCACTGGCCGAGATGCAGGTTGAAGTCCGGCCCGATGCCCGGGCCTCGGTCCGTGCGGTAGTCCAGATGGAACTTGCCGTCCAGCGCGTCGCTCTGCCACCAGGTGTAGTCGCTCAACAAAAACGCGCCATACTCGCTGCGGTAGCCGCCGAGGAAATTCCAGTTGTCCGCGTGCGGCCCCAAGTTGCGGTGGTAATACGGAAAATAAAACGCCGGAACTCCGTCCACGAACAGCACCGCGTTCCACGCCTCGATGTATTTGTCGGGAACAATCGTCACGCGGCTCGCGCGGATGCGCTCGGCCGGTTCGCTCACGTCGTCCGTCGTCACATAGGTGTTGCTCGCGGTATAGACGTGATTGCTCATGTCGCCGGCCAGTCCGCTTCCCGCCGCGAACACCGGCGATTTGCCCGTGCGGAACCGGTCGCTCCGCATCAGGTGAGTCTTGAAGTTGTAGGTGATTTGCTCGCCGGTCCAAATCTGCCCGCCCTGCCGCTCGATCCGCACATGACCGTCCGCCACCACCTCGCCCGTGTTCTTGTTGACCGCCACAGTGTCCGCCGTCAACACGGTGTCGCCATATCTCACATAGATTCCGTTGGTGCCGGTCGCCGTTTTGCCGAGGATGTCCGTGTCCAAAACGCCGACCGGCGCTCCGGGAATGATCTGGTTCAATCCGCCCATCTGCCATGACAGCGGCTCCTGCGCCAATGAAACCAACGGAAAAATCGCGGCAAAAAAAATCAGCGGGACGATGGGAGACAATCGGCTCATTCGGCGCAGCCAATTAAACAGAATGAAACGGAACTGCCAAGAATTTTAACCACCAAGACACAAAGGTTTGCCACCGAGGCACAGAGCCACAGAGAAAACAAATAGGATTTTCACTCGGAGCCTCTGTGCCTCTGTGGCCAATTCAGTTCTTCTGCGGCCAGAACGCGAACGCCACCGCCGCCACGATGCATACGAACGCCGCGACATAATTCCACCGAATTTTTTCGCCCAGATAATAAATGGCGAACACAACGAAGACCGAAAGCGTGATGACTTCCTGGATGATCTTCAACTGCGTGACGGAATAGACCGAATTGCCCCAGCGATTGGCCGGGATCATGAAAACATATTCAAAGAAAGCGATGCCCCAGCTCGCGAGGATGA
>PLXR01000069.1 GCA_003151495.1 Opitutaceae bacterium | reverse complement strand
CCCGGTCACGCTCGCGGCGGGCACCCGGGTGGAGGTCATGCAGACGCTCGGGGGCAACGTCACGGTCCGTGCCGACGGGGGGCTCTTCAGGATCGCGCGCGGGAACGCGCCGCTTGTCGAGGGCCTTGAGCTGACCGAGGAGGGCGCAGCGGCGGGGGGCGAATTCAACGAGAAGGCGGTGTGGGATGCGCTGCGGACCTGCTTCNNAGATCCCCGTCAACATCGTCGACCTGGGGCTCATCTACGACCTGTCGATCGAGCCGCTGCCCACCGGAGCCAACGCGGTCGACGTCAAGATGACGCTGACGGCCCCGGGATGCGGGATGGGACCGGTTATAGCCGAGGACGCCCGCCAGAAGATCGCCGCGCTGCCGAGCGTCGAGCGGGCCAAGGTCCACATTGTCTGGGACCCCGTCTGGAACCCGCGCATGATCTCCGAGGCGGGCAGGAAGAGCCTGGGCCTGGAGTAGGGACCCTGGACTAGGCTGTGACGGTCTCGAGCGAGCACCCGTCCGCGTCCTCGGCCGGAGTCTCGCAGTTGGGCCGTGCGATCACCCCGGGGTAGGGCTCGGGTGAGAACTCCGCGCCTTCCCGGCCCGCCAGGTGGCGGTCGCACACCGCGAAGAGCCCGGCCTCGTCCTCCGCCCGCCTCATGTCGTGCAGGAACGAGCCCTGGGCGTCGACCCCCTGTCCCACGAAGTTCAGGTACTTCTTCATCTTGTTCACGTGGGCCCTCTCGGGGATCCCCGGGTCCCGGGTCTCCCGGTAGAGCCGGTCCACGTACTCGCGCACCTCGGTGAGCATGACCGGCGCCTGCGGCTTGCCCAGGTAGAGGTCCCTGCACTGGCGGAAGATCCAGGGGTTGCGGATCGCATGGCGCCCGATCATGACCCCGGCCGCGCCGGTTTCCTCCACGATCCGCCGGGCCCTCCCGGCAGAGGTGACGTTTCCGTTCGCGAGCACCGGGCAGCGGGCCCCGCGCGCCGCCTGGGCTATCCGGTCATAATGGACCTCGCTCCGGTACATCTCCCTCACGGTGCGCCCGTGCACGGTGAGCAGGTCGATCCGGTTCTCGTTCACGAGGTCGAGGATCCGCCCGAGGTTTGACGCGTCCTCGAAGCCGATCCGCATCTTGACCGTGAGCAGGCCCGGGACCGCGGCGCGCAGCGCGGCCAGGATCGCCCCTATCCTCGGGGGGTCGCGAAGGAGCCCGCCCCCGACGTTCTTCTTGTAGATCTTCGGCGCGGGGCAGCCCAGGTTCACGTCTATCCCCGCGATCGGGTGGCGGGCGAGCGCCTCGGCCGTGCGCACCATGTGCGGTATGTCCTCCCCGATCAGCTGGGCGAACACGGGGCGCCCCGTGTCGTTCTCGTCGATGCTCCGCAGGATGTGGCGCTCGGGCCTTGACTGCGCGTGCACGCGGAAGAACTCCGTGAAGAAGTAGTCGGGGGCCCCGTAGTGGGCGATCACCCGCATGAACGCGAGGTCGGTCACGTCCTGCATCGGCGCGAGGGCCGTGAGGGGCTGGCCCGCGGCCAGCGGTGGCGGCAGTGCCTGGGGCACGGTCAGGTGAGCTCCGACCCCGGGTCGTCCTGCTGCTTGCGCCACTGCTCGAGGACCTCCGTCTTGTCCTCGACGGCGTCGAAAACCGCGCGGGCCACGTAGATCGGCCGCTTTTGCTGGAGCGAGAGGACGATCGAGTCGCTCGGGCGGGCGTCGATCTCGACAATCTTCGTCCCGAGCTCGTTCTCCATGGATAGCAGCACCCGTGCGAAGAACGTCTGGTCGTGGGTGTCGTTGATCACGACCCGGTCAAGCCGGGTGCCGAGCCCGGTCAGGATACTGCCGATCAGGTCGTGGGTGAGCGGCCTGTCCTTCTTCACCCCGTCCAGGGTCATCTGGATCGCGTTGCCGACGAAGTGGTCCACGTAGATCACGAAGATCTTCTCCTCGTTGCCCAGGAACACGGCGCACCCGTTGGGGGTTGGCACCACCCCCTTGACCGCCACTGCGACGACATCGTTTTGCATAGGTTTGGACCCGTCCTGACCGGTGAACGGCCAAATTGAACGGACTGACGGCAAAAGGGCAAGCGGCCCGCGCGGCCCCGGCCCACAATGGGCGAATTCAGCATTTGAAACCGGGAGCGGGCCTGATTGGTTCAAGGGACCCCCCGGGGCGGCTCCGGGCGCCGCCCGACAATGCCCTTCATGGAACCCCTTTTCCCACGCTCCCGAGCCCTTTCGGCCCTGGCCGGGCTGCTCCTGCTTGGCCTCCTGCCGGGCATGGCCCGGGGCGACGCGGTGCCCGGGGAGCATCCGGGGAACGGGGCCTTCGGCATCGTCACGGGGCAGGAGGCAGCCCCGATCATCGTCGACAAGGGCGACTTCCCGGGGGTCCTGCGCGCCGCGAGGGACCTCCAGGCGGACGTCCAGCGGGTGTCCGGGCTTACGCCGGAGATGGCCTCCGACCCGGGGACCATGGGACCTAGGGTCGTGATCATCGGGACCCTGGGGCGGAGCGCCCTCATCGACGGCCTCGTGCGCTCGGCGAAGATCGACGTCCGGGGGATAGAGGGCAGGTGGGAGGCCTTCCAGGTCGAGGTGGTCAGCGACCCGGTCCCCGGCGTCGCGGAGGCCCTCGTGGTCACCGGGAGCGACAAGCGGGGAGCAATCTACGGGACCTACGAGGTCTCGGCAATGATCGGGGTGTCCCCGTGGTACTGGTGGGCAGACGTTCCGGCGCGTCACGGCGACGAGGTCTTTGTCACGCCGGGGCACCTCGTGAACCGGGGTCCCGCCGTCAAGTACCGCGGGATATTCCTGAACGACGAGGCGCCCGCCCTGAGCCGTTGGGCGAAGGAGAAGTTCGGCGGGTTCAACCACCAGTTCTATGAGAAGATCTTCGAGCTGCTGCTCAGGCTCAGGGGCAACTGCCTCTGGCCCGCGATGTGGGACAGCGCGTTCAACGAGGACGATTCCCTCGACGCAGGGCTGGCCGATGAGTTCGGGATCGTGATGGGCACCTCCCACCACGAGCCGATGCTGCGGGCGCAGCAGGAGTGGAAACGCCACGGCAAGGGGCCCTGGGACTACGAGGCCAACGGCCCCGAGCTTCGCGGGTTCTGGGCGGACGGGGTGCGCCGCAACCGCGCGTTCGAGAGCCTCTACACGGTGGGGATGCGCGGGGACGGTGACCTGCCGATGTCGGAGTCGGCCAACGTGGCGCTCCTTGAGCGCATCGTCTCGGACCAGCGCGAGATCCTTTCAAGGGAGGTGAACCCGGACCTCCTCAGGGTGCCGCAGGTCTGGGCGCTCTACAAGGAGGTGCAGGGCTACTACGAGAAGGGGATGCGCGTGCCCGACGACGTCACGCTGCTCTGGTGTGACGACAACTGGGGCAACCTCCGGCGCCTGCCAACGGCCGAGGAGAGGAGGCGCCGGGGCGGCGCGGGCATCTACTACCACCTCGACTACGTCGGCGACCCCCGCAACTACAAGTGGCTGGACACGGTGCCGATCACGAAGGTCTGGGAGCAGATGCACCTGGCCGCGGAGCTGGGGGCCGACAGGCTGTGGATCGTCAACGTGGGAGGCTTCAAGGAGAAGGAGTTCCCCATGGAATTCTTCCTGAGGTATGCCTGGGCGCCCTCGGACATCCCCTACGAGGCCCTCGGGGACTACACGCGGTCCTGGGCGGCGCGCCAGTTCGGGGAGGAGCACGCGGCCGAGATAGCGGGGATCCTCTCGGCGTACGCCAAGCTCAACGGCCGCAGGAAGCCCGAGCTGCTGTCCCCGGACACCTTCAGCCTGGTCAACTACGGGGAGGCGGAGGCGGTCGTGGCGGGATGGAAGGGGCTCGAGGAGAGCGCCCGGCGGATCCAGTCGGGGCTCAATCCGGCCGCCAGGGACGCCTTCTACCAGCTGGTGCTCCATCCGGTCACGGCGTGCCGGGTGGTGAACGAGCTCTACGTGGAGGCCGGCATGAACCGGCTCCACGCCTCGCAGGGGCGGGCCTCCGCGAACGCCGAGGCCGACCGGGTGCGCGCCCTCTTCCGGGAGGACTCCGAGCTCACGAGGTTCTGGAACGAGGACTTTGCCGGGGGCAAGTGGCGCCACTTCATGGACCAGACGCACATCGGCTACACGGGCTGGCAGCAGCCCGAGGTGAACGCGATGCCTTCCGTCTCCGAGGTGGCGGTCCCCGCCGGGGCCGAGCCCGCCGTCGCCGTTGAGGGAAGCGCCGAGTCGTGGCCCGGCACCGGTCCCGGCCAGGCGCCCCCGAGGCTCCCCGAGCTCAGCCCGTTTGACAGGGCCCCGCGATCCTTCGAGGTCTTCAACCGGGGGGCGGCGCCGTTCCGGTATTCGTCGTCGTCGTCCGATCCCTGGCTCACGGTGGATCCCAAGGAGGCCCTGGTCACCGGCGACCTGCGGGTCCGCGTTTCGATCGGCTGGGGAAGGGTGCCCTGGGGCAGGCATTCGGCCACGGTGACGGTGCGCGGGCCGGACGACCGCACCGTCGCGGAAATCGCGGTTCCCGTGAATAATCCCGGTGAGGCGGTCCCGCAGTCGGCAGGGGAGTTCGCAGAGGCGGACGGGATGGTCTCGATCGAGGCGGCGCATTTCAGCAGGGCCTCGGGATCGGGTGACCTCTCCTGGTCGGTCCTCCCCGACTTCGGGCGGACGCTTTCGGGGGTGACCTCGTTCCCGGTGACGTCGCCTTCCAGCACGCCCGCCCCGGGGTCGCCCCGGCTCGAGTACGACCTCTTCCTCGCCGACGGCGGCCACGCCGAGGTCGACGTGATCGCCGCCCCGACCCTCGCCTATGTGCCGGGCCGCGGCCTGCGCTACGCCATCTCGCTCGACGGGCAGGCGCCCCAGGTGATCGACCTCTCCGCGGACGACAATTCCGGCCGCGGGTGGGAGAGGATGGTCTCCGACGGCGTCCACCACTCCCGGTCGCGTCACGCGGTGGCGGGCGCGGGGAGGCATGTCCTCACCCTGTGGCGGGTGGACCCGGGCGTCGTCTTCGAGAAGATCGTCATCGACAGGGGCGGCCTCCGGCCGAGTTACTTGGGGCCGCCCGAAAGCCTCCGGATAGGCGACACACACCCATGAAGCTCGGCATCGGCCTCTACCGTCACATGCTCACGCGCGAGAACTTCCAGTTCGCGCGCCAGGCCGGCGCGACCCACGTGGTCGCGCACCTGGTCGACTACTTCCGCGGGGGGGCGCACGCGACCCGGGACGACCAGCCCACCGGGACGGACACGGGCTGGGGTCTGGCGGGCGACCCGGACAGGCTGTGGTCCCTTGAGGAACTGGTCACGCTCCGGCGGGAGGTGGAGGACGCCGGCCTCACGCTCGAGGCCATCGAGAATTTCGACCCGGCCCACTGGCACGACATCCTCCTCGACGGCCCGAGGCGGGCCGCCCACGTCGATAACGTGCAGACGATCATCCGGCGCATGGGAGAGGCCGGGATCCCCATTATGGGCTACAATTTCAGCATAGCGGGCGTCGCGGGCAGGACCCGGGGCAACTACGCGCGGGGCGGGGCCCCGAGTGTCGGCATGGAGGGTCCCTACGACGCGCCGGTGCCCCTCGGCATGGCGTGGAACATGGTCGTGGACCCGAACGCGCCCGCGGGCAACCTGCCTCCCGTCACGCATGACGAGCTCTGGCGCAGGCTCAAGCGGTTCCTCGCCGAGGTCCTGCCGGTGGCGGAGGAGGCGGGGGTGAGGCTCGCGGCCCATCCCGACGACCCGCCGATGGAATTCATACGGGGCCAGCCGCGGCTCGTCTTCCAGCCCCGGCATTACCAGAGGCTCCTGGACCTCGACCCGAGCCCGTCCAACGCGCTCGAGTTCTGCATCGGATCCATCGCGGAGATGACCGAGGGCGGGCTCTACCACGCGGTCGACCGTTACAGCCGCTCCGGCCGCCTCGGGTACGTGCACTTCCGGAACGTCCGGGGCACCGTCCCGCACTACCGGGAGACGTTTGTCGACGACGGCGACGTGGACATGCTGCGCGTGCTCGGGATCCTCAAGGAGAACGGATTCAAGGGAGTCCTTATTCCCGACCACACCCCCCAGATGACCTGCGCGGCACCCTGGCACGCCGGCATGGCCTACGCGCTCGGATACATGAAGGCCGCGATGCAGTCGCTTGGGATTAGCTGAGGAGACGGTCTGCGCCTTTGGCGCAATGGGTACAACTACGCCTCGCGACACGCCGGGTCCGGGCGGACCGTTGGCCTTCGGTTCCTCACCGCTCAATTTGTAAGTGTTTTATTGGCGGTATCTTGGGAAACATAGGGTTTCTCGGACAATCCGGCCTGCTCCTGGGGCACGGCGTGCGCCGGCGGGCTACGTAGTCTCCAGAAGTGCAGGGAAGCCGGCCTGCGCCGATGGTGAGGTCGTCAAAACAAACCCATGAATACCTCAATCACACGCCTGCTCCCCCGCAAATCAACCCTAGCCGCAGTGCTGGCCGTTGCGGCCCTGTTCGCCGGTGGTTGTTCGACGGCCCCCGTGGCCCGCATGTCCAGCGACAAGGCTGGCACCTACGCCGAGCTTCATGGGATGATGGTCAAGCTGGCCCAGGAAACGGCGCAGGCGAATGCCGGCCGCCAGGTTGAGATCATGGCCTCCTCCGAGGACTCGTCGGCCAGCCGCGCCCTCGCCTCCAACCCGTAACCAGCGCGGATTCAGGTCGTCGGGGGAATCCCGGCGATTTCAGCGGGCAAATCCCCCGTGCCGGGTGTCCTGACGGAAGGGTTCAACCACTTATTGGCATCCGTGCCCGTACGGACTCGGGAGACCGCGCCCGCGCGCCTCGCTTGTCCGCCCCATGTCATCTAGAACCCGAAGATGCTGATCTTCCAGGACCGCGCCTTCTCAAGCACGGCCTCCTTTTCGAGGATGATGACCCCCTTGGACTCGAGCGCCGCCGCATGGAGGCCCGCCTCGTGCATCGTCTCAAGGGTGCGCATGCCGAAGCAGGGGACGTCGAACCGGAAATCCTGCCTGGCCTTGACGGTCTTGACGAAGAGCGTCTCGTCGGCCTTGAGCCCACCGGCGCGCCTCAGCATCTCGTCGGTACCCTCGAATGCCTCGACGGCCAGCACCGTTCCCTTTCGCACCACGCAGCCCTGGCCGATGTCGAGGCGCGCGCACTCCTTGGCGACGTGCACGCCGTGGTCCAGGTATTCCCGGTCGATCGGGAACTTGCCCCCGGTCATGCAGCCCGGCTCCGCAAGCTCGGCGTCAAGGAAGGCGCGGGCGTCTAGAAGCCTGACACCGAGGGCCTCGATCTCTTTGGCGATCGCGCCGAAGATCGTCTCGGCGTTTCGTCTCTTGAGCGAGAGCAGGATCTGGGCGGCCTTCAGGTCGGGCCGCAGGCCGTCGAACAGGCGCCGGGGCGTCACCTGTCCCGCCATGATCGCGCAGCCCGCGCCGAACTTTTCGAGGAGTCCGAGGGTCTTGCCGACCTGCCCGACGTGGACCGTGTGGCGGTCGCCCTCGGGGAATGAGGAGACAAGCTCCCCGGCGGTCTCGCCCTCGAAGGCGATCAGCCTGAGGGGCACGCCCGCCGCGCGGATCCGGGCGGCCACAAGCCGGGGGTAGACGCCCTGGCCGGCTATGAGGGCGACCGGCTTCTTCGGGTCGAACTTCTCGGGCAGGTACGCTGAAAGGGGCGTCGGCACGGACGAGGGGTCCCTAGGTCTGTGCGCCGTAGTATTTCTTGTAGCTGCGGTAGTAGCGGTAGTTCGAGTAGTACTCGATACGCCGCGGCGACAGGCCGTTGAGCACGATGCCGAGGATCTCATTCTTCCCCTCCCTGAGGGCCTTGATGTAGAGCCTTATGTGCTTCCTGTAGGCCCGGTTGAAACGGCAGACGTAGACCACCTCGTCCGTGCGCTCGGCGATCAGGGTCGCATCGGTCACGGCGCCCATCGGCGGCGAGTCTATCACGACCAGGTCGAACTGCTTCTTGAGGCGCTCGATCAGGCTCGCGAACACGGGATTCTCCAGGATCTCGGTCGGGCTCTTTGAGCGGCCGCCCGAGGTCAGCAGCCAGAGGTTCTCCGCGAGCTTGACGAGCCCGAGGTCCGCGTTCGTCAGGATGTCGCCGTCCAGGTGCGCCCCGTGCTCGAACCATGAGATGATGCCCGCCGTGTTGGGCTGCCGGAAATGCCTGTGGAGCATCGGGCGGCGAAGGTCGCAGTCCACCAGAACGGTCTTCTTGCCATGCCGGGCGAAGCATGACGCTAGGTTGCACGATATGAGGGTCTTCCCCTCGCCGGGAATGGTGCTCGTCACGAGGAGCGACTTGGGGAAGTCCAGCTTCGACTGGATCTTCACCGAGCTGTAGAGGCTCAGGAAGGCCTCGCTGCCCGACTCGTTGCCGGAGGACGTCTGCGCCAGGCCGATCTTCTCGTCATCGGCAATCGTCGAGAGCTGGGGGATGATCCCGAGGAGGTGCACGCCGATGAAGGACTCGATGTCCCAGGCGCTCTTGACCCGGTCGTCGACGAAGCCGAGCCCGATCGCGATTCCCAGGAAGGAGAGCACGCCGAGCCCGATGCTGGTGCGCATTATCCCCGGGATGTTGGGGGAGATCGGGCCCCCGGACACCTGGGCCTTGTCGAGCGGGTGGAGCGAGATCTTGTCCAGGTTCTTGAAGGTGGTCGTCTGGTTAAGCCGGTCCAGGATCTCCATGTAGTAGCTTTTGGCGACCGTGGCGCGGCTCTGCAGCGAGTTGAAGTCGACGCTGAGCGCACGCAGGCTGAGCTCCTTGGACTCCTGGGAGTCGTACTCCTTCTGCAGCGCCCCCACGTTGTCTCGGGAGGACGCGAGGCGCGTGTTCAGGTCCGCAATCGCAAGGTCGACCGCCTTCGCCAGCTGGATCTTTGTGATCGAGATCTTGTCGGCGTTGTCGATCACCTTCGGGTGCTTCTCAAGGTAGCGCTCCATCAGGAGCGCCTGGGTCTGCTCGGCCTCGTTGAGCTGCGCCTTGAGGGTGGGAACGGCGCCGTGGGTGGCGATGTAGGATATCTCGAGGAGGTCCTTCCCTGTCTTCCTGAACTCGGCGACCTGCTGGACCAGCTGCTCGACGTTGAGCATGTCGAGCCGGGCGGTTGTCAGGGCAGAATTGACCGACTTCAGCCGGTCCGAGACGATGTCGATGCTCTTGTCGAGCGACACCAGGTTGTGCAGGCGCATGTATTCCTGCAGCTGCTTCTCCGCGTCCTCGGCCTCAACCTGGAGCTGCTTCGCCCGGCCCTTGAGGTAGGTGACCGCCTCCTCGTTCTTGCCCCCGACGCTCTCGAAGAGGTAGTCCATGAACTTCTCGACGTACCTGTTCGCAATCAGGGCCGCGGCCTCCGGGTCCTCGTGGTGCACCGTGATGGTGATCAGGTAGCTGCTGCGGATCGGCTCGGCGCTCACCGATCCCAGGAGCGCTCCCACGGGCGGGGGCATCGACCCCGGCGGGAGGCGTTTCATCGCCGCCTTGGCCAGGACCTTGCGCTCGTCCGGGGTGATGGACTCGACGACGCTCGTCCGCAGGCGGTTGCTGTTGATGTCGTGGATGTAAGTGTTGAGGTCCATGTCCGAGCGCACGGACGGGTCCACGACGCCCTGGCTGGTGACGACCGTCTCGGGCTTCTCGAACTGGAGGGATGCGACGGACTCGTAGATGGGAGTCTTCCGCGCCTGCAAGTAGAAGTAGCCCACGGAGAGCAGCACCGCCGCGGGCAGCGCGATCCACACCCGTTCGCGCAGGATGATGTAGTAGTCGCGCAGCGTCCTGCGCTCGACCACGTTGTCGTCGTCGCCGCCGTGCGAGGCGTGCCGCTGAGGCTTCGTTGGATGTGAGTCGGGCATTGCGGTGCGAGGGCTCGTCAGATGATGGCTTCGGGCACGTAGACGATGTCGTCCGGCTCGAGCAGCAGGGCCTTGTTGTCCTCGTTGGTCTTCGCGTTGCTCTTTCCCTTGATGAGGCTCTCCACGTCGAGGGTGATGACCTTGGTCGAGCCATCCGGCTGGATCCTCGTCACGCGGACGGCCTTGCCCTGGGCCGAGTCGGTGAATCCCCCGGCCTTGGTGACCAGGTCGAGGACGCTCATGGTCGACTCCACGGGCAGGGGATAGCGCCCCGGGTTCTTCACCTGGCCCTGGATCGAGACCTCGCGCGGCGCATACTCCTCGACGGCCACCGTGACCTGGGGATTGCGAAGGTACTTCCCGTCCTTGTAGGCGTCCTCAATCGTCCGCTGGGCCTGGCTGAGCGTCTGGCCGTAGACGCGGATCTCGCCGACAAGCGGCAGGTTGACCGTGCCCTTTGCGTCGACGCGGCATATGGTCGAGAGGTCGTCCTCCTGGAAGATCGATATCCTGAGCTTGTCCGTTGACCGGATGTTGTAGACCTGGCTCCTGTCGGATCCGGCCTTGGCCGGCGAGCCCTCGGCGCGCGCCTGCACGAGCGCGGCGACGAGCAGCGAGGCGGCCAGTGCGGACTTGAATAGGATGTTCACGGGGTCGAGTCCCTCACCAATGCGAGAGCAGACTCATGTTTACTTGGTGCCGAGGAAACTCGGCATATGCGAGGTTGGAATAGCTTTGGTAATAGGCGTAACTTATCGAGAATTTGACGTGGGGGTTCAAGGTGTAGAAATACGAAGCGTTTAGCGAATAGAACGAGTCAACCCTGGCAGGCCCGCCCGGGCGGATAAGCCCCTCCAGGCCCAGAAACTTGTTCTGGCCGACATCCACCGAGACCGTCGCGCTCGCCCTGCTCGTGAACGAGTCCTGGAACAGGAGGCCCGCCTTGGTGAACTCGACCGACTGGGCCGTCGCGGTCGTGGCGAAGGACCGGGAAAGGCTGGCGGTGATGCTCTTGCGGCGGTCCATGTTCCAGGTCGCCGTCCCGTTGGCGCTCACGTCATTGAAGGTGCCCTTGTCGACCGTCCCATAGGGCTTCCTCGTCTGGTACCCGAACTGGACTGAGCCGTTGAAGGGCCCGTAGATCTTCCCACTGATGCCCGCCGAGAGGTCCTTGTCGATGTCGTAGGCGCCCGTCGCCTCGTCCGAATACATGGTGCGGTAGGAGACGAAAAAGTCCCTCTGCTCGCTCAGGACGTAGTAGAGGTAGAGGCTGCCCGAATACGTCGAGAGGTTGGTGAACAGCGCCTTGTCCTGGTAGTCGATGTGACTGTACCCCAGGGAGCCGGAGAAGGAGTAGCGCTCGATCACGGGGTACTGGAAGTTCAGTGCCGCGTCGTAGTTCCACGAGACGTCACGCGTGTTCACGGTCACGTCCTCGCGGTGCTCGCGCTGAATGCTGGCCGTCAGCGAGCCCGTAGTCCTTCCCGTCTGCTTTGTAAGCTCCACGGTGTACTTCGGGTCCTGGTAGTTCTGGCCCTTCAGGCTTCCGTACCTGGCGTAGCCGAGCGAGATCGTCCCGTTGACCCCGATCCAGCCCGCATGGCGGACGAACTCGGTGCTCAGGGATCCCTGGTAGACCATGCTCCCGGTCCTGTTGGAGTTCGCGAAGAGGTTCGAGTCGTAGCCCATTTCAACCGTCGCATCGACGTACAGGTGGTCCTTCCCGTCCTCGAGCGAGACCAGGGCATGAAGTGCGGGAGTTGAGATGGCAATCGCCGCCACGGCTATGGCCGTGGGCAGTCGTGGCGGCAATTTCATGTGCTCCGTTAGGGGGTGGGGGCACCGTTCTATCCGCGTGTCAGGTTGGCCGGGCTCACGTTGGGCTGCACCGTCGGGTTCGCCGGCACAACAGGCACCGGCACGATCTCCTTTACGCCCGAATCGGAATCCGACCCGCTCGATGTCGTCGGGTCAAACAGCGTAACGTCGCTCGATCCCTTCCTGACCTGGACCTCGAAGTAGACAAGTTTGCGGGCTGCGTCCGCCGTCAGCACACGCTCCTCAAGCCAGGAGATCTCATTCTCGAACCCGCCGTCCGGGATGTCCCGGATCTCGACGATGTTCGGCTCTCCCGGCTTTCCGGGCCTTATGATGATCTGCTGGTGGTTGCCGACCTGGTGCGGGCGGTCGAGGGGGCCTGCCTGGACGGTGGCCTCGCCCTGCACCATCGAGATCACCGTGAGGCCGTCCTGGGAAAGGATGACCGCCTGCCTGCCGCGGATCGTCGCCGTCGCGAGCGGGGTCTCGTAGACCGTCGTGCTGCCGGCGACGTGCTTGCTCGTGGAGACCCCGATGACCCCGTGGTTGACGTAGAGGTGGGTGTTCGAGAGCGAGGGCTCGTCCTCGATGTCGCTGCGGTCGGGCTTGAAGGCGTCCTGCCTGAACGTGCGCACCTGCACGCGCGTATTGACGTCAAAATAGATCCCCGTCCCGTTCGAAAGCACGACCGAGGTGTTCGAGTTGGCCTTGGTCTCGATGGCGGTCCCCTCTGCGTTGTAGACGGACTTCTTCGTCAGGTCGTCGATCTCGGTGCCGGTGTCGATCTGGGTGTCGCCGACCTGGTCCGCCACGTACAGCTTGCTCGTCGGGCTTTTCTTCGGCGCATCCGCGCGTGCGACGGCCGCCGCGCAGAGCGTGGCCGCGAGGAAACGGAGGATCGGGCGGGGATTCATCACGCCTGATATTTAGCGTTTTTACGCAACATGAGCAAGAGAGTATAATTGCGTACCTTGGCGCCGGATTCTCTTGCAGGTCTTGGTCCTACAAGGGGAAGCCAAACACCCCCCTCATCCCGCCAGGGCCTACGAAACCACCAGGTTCAGGATCCGGTTGGGGACGAAAACGACCTTCGCAATGGACTTGCCCGCGAGGAAGGGGGCGACCTTCTCATGGGCCCTCGCGAGCTCGACGGCGCGGTCCTGCGTGAGGCCGAGCGGGACGAGGAGATCGCCGCGATGCTTCCCATTGACCTGAAACACGATGCGAACCTCGGCCGCCGACACTCGTGCGGGGTCGAACTTGGGCCAGGGAGCCGTCGAGGCGTTGCCTGGCGCCCCGAGGCGCGACCAGACTTCCTCCGCGAAGTGCGGCGCAAAGGGCGCAAGGACCTGGATGAACGCGAGCGCCGTCGACCGGCTGACGGCCGGCTCCTTGTGGAGCGCATTCTCGAGGATCATCATCTGCGAGATTGCCGTGTTGAAGCGCATCGCGTCGATGTCGTCGCCGACCTTCTTGATCGTCTCGTGGAGGAGCCTGAGGATCTCGTTCGAGTCCTGGACCGAGTCCCCGACCTTCGGGTGGGCGCGGCCGTCCTCGCCGACGCAGTCCCGCCAGACCTTCTGCAGGAATCGGTGCACGCCCTCGATGCCCCGGGGGTTCCAGGGCTTCATGGCCTCGAGCGGACCTAGGAACATCAGGAAGAGCCTCAGGCTGTCGGCGCCGTGGCTCTCGATGATCGTGTCGGGGCTCACCACGTTGCCGCGGCTCTTGGACATCTTCTCCCCGTCCTCGCCGAGGATGATCCCCTGGTGGAAGAGCTTGGTGAACGGCTCATCGGTTGGCACGGCGCCGATGTCGAAGAGCACCTTGTGCCAGAACCGGGCGTAGAGGAGGTGGAGGACCGCGTGCTCCGCGCCGCCGACGTAGAGGTCGGGCCCGCCCCAGCGCCGGAGCGCCTCGGGGGATGCGAACGCCTGGTCGTTGCTGGGGTCCGTGTAGCGCAGGTAGTACCAGCACGACCCCGCCCACTGGGGCATCGTGTTGGTCTCGCGCCGGGCGCGCACCCACGAGGCGCCCGCGGGGCGCGGGCCCGAGGCGGGAACGGCCTTCCCCGACCCGCAGTCGTGCCAGATGTCGACCCATTCGGCGACGTTGGCCAGCGCGCTCTCGCCGGTCCCGCTCGGGAGGTAGGACTGCACCGGGGGAAGCTCCAGCGGGAGCGCCGACTCGGGGAGCGGGACCGCGTAGCGGGTGACGCCGTCCTGCTCGAAGCTCACCGGCTCGGCCGGGAAGGAGCCGGGGTCGCGCTCGCGGGCGCGGTCGTGGTCGGCCCGGCCCACCCATACGATGGGGATCGGCTCGCCCCAGTACCTCTGACGGGAGAAGAGCCAGTCGCGAAGCTTGTAGTTCACGGCCGGGCGCGAGGCACCGCGCGAGGCGAGGTCGTCGGTCATCCTTTGCTTCGCCTCCTGCCACCCGAGCCCCGTGTACGGGCCCGAGCGCACAAGCCGCCCGTCGCCGGTGTAGGGGAGCGTCACGCCCCCCGGCGGCGCGTCCACGGGCTCGATCACCGCCTCGACCTGCAGGCCGTAGCGGCCCGCAAACTCGTGGTCCCTCTCGTCGTGGGCCGGCACGGCCATGATCGCGCCGGTCCCGTAGCCCGTGAGCACGTAGTCGGCTATCCAGACGGGCACGCGCGCCCCGTTCGCCGGGTTGACGGCGTAAGAGCCGGTGAAGACCCCCGTCTTCTCCTTGGCCAGGTCGGTGCGCTCCAGGTCGCTCTTCGAGGCGGCCTGCCTCAGGTAGGCGTCCACGGCCTCGCGCTGCCCCGGCGTCGTCAGCGCCTGCGCGAGCGCGTGCTCCGGGGCGAGGACCATGTAGGTGCACCCGTAGAGGGTGTCGGGGCGCGTCGTGAAGACCTTCAGCCCGCCGAGGGCCCCGTCCTCGAGCCCGAACACGATCTCCGCGCCCTCGCTCCTGCCGATCCAGGCCGCCTGCATCCGCTTCGTGGAGTCGGGCCAGTCGACGCCCTCGAGGCCCGAGAGCAGGCGGTCGGCGTAGGCGGTAATCCGGAGCACCCACTGGCGCAGGCTGCGCCGCTCGACCGGGAAATTGCCCACCTCGCTCCGGCCGTCCACGACCTCCTCGTTGGCGAGCACGGTGCGCATCTCGGGGCACCACCAGACGGGCCTCTCGTCGACGTAGGCCAGGCCCCTCTTGAAGAGCTGCAGGAATATCCACTGGGTCCACCTGAAATACCGGGGGTCGGTCGTGTCGATCTCGCGGTCCCAGTCGTACGAGAAGCCGAGCGCCTTGATCTGGCGCCTGAAGTTGAGGATGTTGTTCTGGGTGTTGGCGGCCGGGTGGGTGCCCGTCTTGACCGCGTGCTGCTCGGCGGGAAGGCCGAAGGCGTCCCAGCCCATCGGGTGGAGGACGTCGAAGCCCCTCGCCCGGCGGTAGCGCGCGATGATGTCCGTGGCCGTGTAGCCCTCGGGGTGGCCGATGTGGAGCCCCGCCCCTGAGGGGTAGGGGAACATGTCGAGCACGTAGAACTTGGGCCTGACCGGGTCCATGCCGGCCCTGTCCGGGCGGGTTCGTTCCCAGAAAGATTGCCAGCGGGGCTCAATCTCGTGAAAGTCGTAGTCTTTGCTCTCGGTAACCATCGTGTGAAACCCGCCATAGTGAACCAATCATCCTCCCGGTCAATCTTGGCCGCCCTGTCCCTCGCCCTCGGCCTGTGCCCCCCCGCGGCCCGGGCCTCGATGAGCGGGGGTTTCGAGCGCCTGCTCGACTCGGTCGTCCGCATCGACGTGCGCGAGATGAACTTCGAGGACGGGGCCCGGCGCATCGACGCGAGCATAGGCTCGGGGGTCATCCTGTCCCAGGACGGGCTCATCCTCACCAACGCCCACGTGGCCGGCCCCAAGGCGGTCGAGATCAACGTGACCCTCTCCAACCTGGAGCGGGTCGGGGCGCGGCTGATCGGCTGGGACCACTGGACCGACCTGGCGCTGCTCAGGATCAACCTGGACGACGTCAAGAGGCGCGGCCTCACCTTCAAGCACGCGGACTTCGGGGACAGCGACAAGCTCTACGTCGGGGAGACGGTATTCGCGGTCGGCACCCCCCACGGGCTCACCCGGACGGTGACCCGAGGCATCATCTCCAACAACAACCGCTACTTCGAGGACACGGAGGGGGTGGACGGCTACGAGACCGGAAACTTTAACACCTGGCTCCAGACCGACGCCGCGATCAACCCCGGCAACTCCGGCGGCCCGCTCGTCACGGACGACGGGAAGGTCGTGGGCATCACCTCCCGCGCCTACCTCGGCGCGAACAACCTGGGGTTCGCCATCCCCTCGGTCACCGCAAAGCGGATCGTGGCCGGCCTCGTGCGCGACGGGACGATCACCCGGAGCTACGTGGGGATCGTGCCGAAGGCCCTCCAGGACCTCGAGGGATTCTACGACGTCGCGACGAACACCGGCGTCCTGGTCGACAGCGTCGAGGCGGGCTCGCCCGCGGCCGAGGCCGGCCTGAAGGCCGGCGACATCCTCCTCTCGGTCGACGGCAAGAAGCTCGACGGGCGCTTCCCCGAGGAGCTGCCCCCGATCCAGAACATGATCGCGACCGAGCCCGTGGGCTCGTCGCTCGCGGTCACCTACAAGAGGTCGGCGAGGGAGGAGACGGTCTCGCTCGTCACCACCAGGCTCGAGAGCCGCATGGGCGAGGAGTGGGTCTCGGACACATGGGGGGTGGGGGTCCGCAAGGTCTCGCGCGCCTACGCCCGGGAGAACCAGCTTACGGGCGACACGGGGGTCCTCGTGATCGGGGTCCAGCGGGGATTCCCGGCGGAGGTCGCCGGCCTCGCGCGCGGCGACATCATCACGAGGATAAACGACAGCCCGGTGGCGTCGCTGGACGTCATGCGCACGATCGACGCCGCCTACGCGGCGAAGCCGACCCCGACCCTCCTCGAGGTCCAGCGGGAACGACGCGTCTCCCTTGTTGTCCTTAAGCCGTGAAACGTAACACCCTCCTCCTTGCCGCCCTCTCGCTGGTCGCCGGCGCCCGCGCCGCCGACCTGCCCGCAATGTGGGCCGAGCGGGTCAAGTGCACCGTCGCCGTCGAGTACGTGACCCAGACCGAGCTCGAGAGGCGCCCGACGATCGCCTACGGCACCGTCGTCGACTCGGACGGCACGATCATCCTGCCCTCCGCCGCCATCGACCTGCGCATCTCCCCCAAGCAGCTGCGCGACTTCAAGGTCTACCTCCCCGGGGACCCGGAGGGCACGCCCGCGGAGTACCTAGGGCGCGACGCGTTCACCGGGTGGCACTTCGTCAGGGCCGGCGCCGCGGTGCGCGAGCGCCTCGTGCCGGTCACCCGGTTCGCGGGGCCCGGCGGGCCCGCCGAGGTGGGCCTGGCCGACGACGTCTGGGGCATCGGCATCCGCAACAAGGACGAGGACTTCACCCCCTACATCCTCAAGAGCCACGTCGCCCTCCTCCAGCTGCTCCCCCAGCGCACGGCGATCTCGCAGCAGGAGGTCGCGGGCCCGGGCCTGCCGGTCTTCGACTCGGCGGGCCGGTTCGTCGGCATCGGCTCCAGCTCCTTCGGCCAGACCTTCCTCGAGTTCTCGAGCTCGGACCGGGGCGGCTCCCCGGTCATGCTGGTCAACATCGAGGAGAGCAGCGCCTTCCTCGTCGCCAGCGAGGTCCTGCCCTACGTCGGGCGGATCCCGAAGAACCCGTTCGGCCGGCCGCTCGCCTGGCTCGGGGCCTACGGGCTCGAGCCCATGGACCGGGAGGTTGCCTCGTTCCTCAAGCTCCAGTCGCAGTCGGGCGCGGTGGTCAGCGAGGTGCTCGAGGGGAGCCCCGCGGAGAAGGCGGGACTCAAGGCCCACGACATCGTCCTCGGCGTCGACGGGAAGGCGCTTCCCCGCTTCAAGCCCGACCGCGTCGTGGTGGACTACATCGAGCGGCTGATCGCGGCCCGTCTGCCCGGCGACACGATGACCCTCACCGTGCTCCGGGGGACCGCCAGCCTTGACCTGAAGGCGGAGCTCGCCGAGGAGCCCCGCCTCGTCCGCGAGGCGAACCGCGTCTACTTCGAGCGGATCGGGTTCACGGCACGGGAATTCGTATACGGGGACGCGATCGCGCGGCACTCGAAGACGGGCGACCTGACGGGCGTCGTCGCCCACCTCGTCAAGCCGAACAGCCCCGCCGATATCGCGGGCCTGCGGCCCGACGACTGGATCAAGGAGATCGACGGGGCCGAGGTGAAGGACATCGACTCAGCCCTCGTGACCCTTGCCGCGATCGAGTCGGACCTCCTGCGCAAGGAGACGGTCTTCCTGGTGAGGCGCGGGAGCGACACCGCGGTCCTCCGGATCAAGCTGCGCTGAGGGGCCATGTTCACCGGGATCATCGAGGAGACGGGCGGGGTGGAATCCTTCGAGAGGGGAGGCGGGGGATGGAGGCTGCGGGTGACCGCCCGGGCGACCCTTGAGGGCCTAGCGGTCGGCGAGAGCGTCGCCGTGAACGGCTGCTGCCTCACCGCGGTCGCCTTTGACCGTGCCACCGTGACCTTCGACGTCCTGGAGGAGACCCGGCGCCTCACCAACCTGCACGCGGTCGGCCCGGGCGTCCCGGTCAACCTGGAGCGCAGCATGAGGGCCGACGGGCGGTTCGGGGGCCACTTCGTCACCGGCCACATCGACGGGACCGGGCAGGTCGAGGTGTTCGAGCCCCGCGGCGACGACCACTACCTGCGCGTGAGGGGCCCTGCGGGCTGCGGGCGCCTCGTCGTGATGAAGGGAAGCGTCGCGATCGACGGGATATCGCTCACGGTGGCCGAGGTGGAGGGCGACAGCCTCGCCGCGTGGATCATCCCGCACACCCTCGACCTGACGAACCTGCGCGCGCGCCGGGCCGGGGACGCCGTCAATCTCGAGTTCGACATGCTCGGCAAATACGTGGATAAGATGCTGCAGGCCCGGGGTCTGGGCCTCTGACCATGCGCCTGGCGCTCACCGCAATAACCGACGAGCTGCGCCGCCTGAAGGCGGGCGGGGTGGTGAGCGTCTCCGTCTCGGACGAGGGCCTCGCCGCGCTGCGCGGCGCGGTCCGGGCGTCCGCCGCGCCCCCGGCGGACCGGCCCCCCGAGGCTCCGCCCGCGAGGGCCCGCGCGATAGCGGAGCGGGCCGCCGTGGCTCCCGCGGTCCCGGTCCCCGTGGTCTCCCTTCCCGCCGGCAACAAGCGCGCGCGCTGGGAGGCCCTGCACCAGCTGGTCGTGGACGACCCGGTCTGCCGGGCGAAGCTCAGGCCCGGGAAGAAGGTCGTCCTCGGGGTGGGAGACCTCGACGCGCGGATCATGTTCGTCGGCGAGGCCCCGGGGGCCGAGGAGGAGGTCCAGGGCGAGCCCTTCGTCGGTCCCGCCGGCCAGCTCCTCAACAAGATGATCTCCGGGATGGCGCTTTCCAGGGCCGAGGTCTACATCGGCAACATCATGAACTGGCGGCCCGACCTCCCGGTGGGCGCGGACGGCGTCCAGACCGGCAACCGCCCGCCGACCGACGCCGAGATGGCACACTGCCTTCCCTACCTCAGGGCCCAGATCGAGATCGTCTCCCCGGGCCTCCTGGTGGCGCTCGGCGCCTCGGCGGCCAAGGCCCTCCTCGGGCCGAAGGCGTTCGGGGCCCTGGGCGAGGTCCGCGGCCGCTGGCACGACTTCGGCGGGCTCCCCCTCATGGTGACCTACCACCCGAGCTACATCCTCAGGAACCCCACCAACCGCACCAAGCGCCTCATCTGGGAGGATTTGCTCAAGGTCATGGAACGCGCCAGCCTCCCGATGACCGACAAGCAGCGCGCCTTCTTCCTTTGAACCCGAACCCCTCACGAATCGCGCTCCTCCTCGCCGTGGGGCTCGCGGCGGCCGCGGCCCGCGGGCGCGGCGCCGACAACGTGTTCGACTTCGAGGTCCTGCGCTTCGAGGCGAAGATGCTCGCCGCAAAGCCCTTCGTCCCGGTCCCGGTCAACGTCCCGGCGCCGCTCCTCAAGCTCAACTACGACCAGTACCGCGACATCCGCTTCCGGCCGGGCGAGTCGCTCTGGCGCCGGGAGCGCCTGCCCTTCGAGCTCCAGTTCTTCCACCCGGGCTTCAACTTCGACAGGACGGTGCAGGTGAACACGGTCGTCGGCCGGTCGGTCGAGCCCGTGGCGTTCTCCCCGGCGCTCTTCGACTACGGCGCGAACCGCATCCCGTCGGTCCCCTCCACCATGGGGTTCGCGGGCCTGAGGATCCTCTACCCGCTCAACAAGCCGGGCGACGAGCTGGGCGCCTTCCAGGGCGCGAGCTACTTCCGCTTCCTGTGCCAGCGGGCGAACTACGGGCTTTCGGCCCGGGGGCTGGCGGTCAACACGGGCGAGCCCGGCGGGGAGGAGTTTCCCGTCTTCAGGGAGTTCTGGGTGGAGCGCCCCACGGCCGACTCCAAGACCCTCACCGTGTGCGCGCTCCTTGACGGGCCCTCCGTCGCCGGGGCCTTCCGGTTCCGGATCACCCCGGGCGCCGAAACCCTCACCCAGGTCCAGGAGGTGCTCTACTGCCGCACGAACCCGGCGGTCCTCGGGATCGCCCCCCTCACCAGCATGTTCTGGCACGGCAAGAACACGAACAAGAGCTACGACGACTTCCGGCCCGAGGTCCACGACTCGGACGGGATGATGGTCTTCACCGGCGCGGGCGAATGGATCTGGCGCCCCCTCACGAACCCCGACTCCACCCGTGCGGCCTCGTTCTCCGACGAGAACCCCAAGGGATTCGGCCTGCTCCAGCGCGAGCGCCAGTTCGAGAGCTACCAGGACCTCGAGGCGTACTACCACATGCGCCCGAGCGCGTGGGTCGAGCCGATGGGCCCGTGGGGCAGGGGGTCGGTGCGCCTCGTGGAGCTGCACGCCCCCGACGAGACCTACGACAACATCGCCGCGTTCTGGGTCCCCGCCTCGCTGCCGGAGCCCGGCGAGCCGATCGAGCTCAACTACCGCCTCCACTGGTTCATGGACCAGGTCCACCCGCCCGCGGGCTACGTGACGGCGACCCGCCTCGGCCGCACGGCCACGCAGGAGACCGGGCTCGAGAGGTTCTTCGTGGACTTCGGGGGCACCTACCTCACGCAGGAGGGGCCCGACCCGAAGATCGAGCCGGTCGTTTCGGTCGGAACCGGCGCGGCGCTTGTCCACGCCACCCTCCAGAAGAACCCCTTCAACGGGACCTGGAGGGCGGCGTTCGCGATCAAGCCCGACGGCAGCGGCCGGCCCGTGGAGCTGCGGTGCTTCCTGCGCAAGACGCCCCACGTGCTCACGGAGACGTGGAGTTACCTGTGGCAGCCGTGACCGGAGACGCGGCCGGCGAGGCCCCCCCGGTGGGGCTGCCCGAGGCCTTCCGCCCGAGGACCGGGACGATGGACTCGTGGAATGCGGCCTACGTCCGCGTCGAGGACTACCTGCGCGCGCACCGGATCCACAACCGGCTCCACCAGAGCCGCCTCATCCAGAGGATCCTGGAGCGGGCCGCAAAGCGGCACGAGGCGCACCCCGCGCTCGACCCCACCATGGTCGCGGCCGAGGAGACCGAGCTCATGATGGACGCGTGGTTCGCCGAGGTGCTCGACGAGAAGGACCAGCCCCATGACCGCCTGGCCATTGACGGCAGGGTGGCCCTCCTCCTCTGCGACGGCCCCGAGAGGTGGCCCTACGCATTCCTGGACGAGGACCACATCCCCCCCGGGTTCGTGAAGGCGATGAGGAGCAGCCACCTCGAGGCGGGACCCGACCTCGCCGTCTCGAGCATGGTGCCGCGCCCGATCGACCTCGGCAGGATCACCGAGGCCGCAGGGGAGACGCTCGAGCGCTTCGAGCGGTGGCCGGTCCTGCGGGCCCTCTTCCTCTGGCTCCTCTTCGCGCTCTCGCTCGGGGGGATCTTCTTCATCACGCGCTGACATGAAGGTCTTCCTCGAGGGCCAGATGGACGCCTCCCGCCTCAACCGGAGGCGCTTCGTGTTCTTCTCGGCGGTGTTCGGCCTCACGAGCCTGGCGACCTGGTTCGTGGCAGACCTCTACTGGAGGGGGAACAAGGGCCTATCGGGCCTGGAGCTCGTGCTCCTCCTCCTCTTCGTCCCGCTCTTCGCCCACATCGCCGTCGGGTTCTGCACGGCGATCGCCGGGTTCTACGTGATCAACAGGGGAGGGGACGGCAGCAGGATATCCCGGAGCGCGCCCGAGGGCGGGCCCCACAGGCTCGCCTCGACCGCCGTCGTGATGCCGGTCTTCAACGAGGACGTGAGCCGCGTGTTCGAGGGCCTGCGCGTCGTCTTCAAGTCGGTCCAGCATCTCGAGGGCGCCTCGAACTTCGACTTCTTCATCCTGAGCGACTCGAACCAGCCCAACCAGTGGATCCGCGAGGAGATCGCGTGGGCCGAGCTCTGCAAGCAGGTCGGGGGCTTCGGGAAGATCTTCTACCGGAAGCGCCGCCAGGCGATCAACAAGAAGGCCGGCAACGTCGCCGACTTCCTGCGGCGCTGGGGGAGGAACTACCGCTACATGGTGGTCCTCGACGCCGACTCCATCATGACCGGCGAGGCGCTCGCCCGCCTGGTGACGATGATGGAGGCCAATCCCTCCGCGGGGATCATCCAGACCGCCCCGAGGACCGTCCGGGGCGAGTCGCTCTACTCGCGCCTGCAGGCGTTCGCCAACCGGATCTACAGCCCGATATACCTGGCGGGGCTCAACTACTGGCAGCAGCACGAGGGCAACTACTGGGGCCACAATGCGATCATCCGGGTCCAGCCCTTCATGGAGCACTGCTCGCTTCCCGAGCTGCCGGGCAACGAGCCCTTCGGGGGGCGGATCCTCTCCCATGACTTCGTGGAGGCGGCCCTCATGCGCAAGGCGGGCTGGGGCGTCTGGCTCGCCCACGACGTCGAGGGCAGCTACGAGGAGGGTCCCCCGACGCTCATCGAGAGCGCCAAGAGGGACCGGCGCTGGTGCCAGGGGAACATGCAGCACGCCTGGCTCCTGACGGCCCGCGGCTTCCGGCCGGCGAACCGCTTCCACCTGCTGATGGGCGTCATGGCCTACGTGTCGTCGCCCCTCTGGCTCCTGTTCCTGATCCTCAGCACGATCGAGATGGTCAACCAGGCCTCCGCCGGGCCGCCGGACGCCGCGTACATGATCCCCGACACGACCTCCCTCTTCGGCTACCCGCTGGCGGTGCCCGAGGCCCTGACGCTCTTCTCGCTCACGATGCTCCTGCTCTTCCTCCCGAAGTTCGTGTCCGTGGTCGTGCTGCTGGGGCCCGGGGACGAGGCCGCGGGCTTCGGCGGGCGCTGGCGCGTCACTCTCTCCGCCCTCCTTGAGGCGATCGGCTCGACGCTCCTGGCCCCCGTGAACATGATCTTCAACACGAGGTTCGTCATCTTCACGCTCCTGGGCCAGGGCGTCCAGTGGGTCGCCCAGAAGCGCTCGGCGGACGAGGACGGTACCGACTGGCGCCAAGCCATCATCACCCACGGGGTGCAGACCGTGTTCGGCCTGGTGTGGGGCATCTCGTCCCTCATCCTGATCCCGGCCTATTTCGCCTGGCTGAGCCCCGTCCTCGCCGGGCTCGTCTTCTCAATCCCGCTCTCCATCTTCCTTAGCAAGGCGAGCTTCGGGCGCAGGGCCCGGGAGCTCGGGATCTTCGTGACCCCGGACGAGACGCGGCCCCCCGAGGAGCTCCGCCAGCTAGAGCGCAACCTCGAGGAGTGCTACCGCCACCTGCCCCCATTCGAGCCCCTGCGCGCCGACTACGGCCTCATGCAGGCGGTCCTGGACCCCTACATCAACGCGATGCATGTCGCCCTCCTCAGGCAGCGCCGCACCAGCACGGTCGCCCGGGAATGGTTCTCGAAGCTCCAGCTGCGCCTCCTGCGGGAGGGGCCCGGGCGCTTCACGACCAAGGAGAAGATGGCCCTCCTGCTCGACCCGCAGTCCATGATCTACCTTCACCGGGAGCTCTGGAGCCTGCCTTCGGGGTCGCTGGCCGAGTGGTGGCGCCTCGCCATGCGCCAGTACAACGTGATCGCCGCGGTGCCGACGACCGCGCTCTACAGGTAGGGCCCTACTTCGAGAGCCTGCGGAGCTCGTCCGCGGCCCTTGTGAACTCGGCCTCGCAGTCCGCGATGAGGGGGCCGACCTGCCCCAGGCCCTCCTTGCGCGAGATGAACTCGAGCCGCTCCGCGATGCCCTTGAGGACCTGGGCCCCCACGTTGGCCGAGCTGCCCTTGATGGTGTGCGCCGCCCGGGTGAACGCCGCCACGTCGCCGGCCGCCAGGCCGGCCCTCAGGTCCGCGATCCTCTTGGGCGTGTCCTCGATGTAGATGCCGACGATCTCCCTCAGGAACTCCCCGTTGTCGCCCGGGTTGAGCTCCCTGAGGTTCGCGATGGATTCCGGGTCGATGGAGGGTAAGTCTGACACGGCGTTTGTTGTGTTGGTATTGGGGTGCGGTCGTGCGGCTAGGTCGCCCACTCAAAGGAGGTGTTCTGCTCTATCTCCGTGATCGTCGTCATGCCGAGGAGGACCTTCTTCAGGCCGTCGTAGCGCAGCGGCCGGTAGCCGACCTTGGCCGCGGCCTTGGTGATCTCCTGGACACTCCGCTCCTCGGAGATGAGCGCGCGGATCTCCTCGGTGATGAGCACGAGCTCGTGGATCGCCACCCGGCCCTTGTAGCCGGTCATCCGGCACTTCGGGCATCCCCGGCCCCGGTAGAACGAGACGTCGGTCAGCCCCTCGTCCTTGAAGTACTTGGAGAGCACCTCGCGGGTGGGGGTGTAGGCCTCCTTGCAGTTCTCGCAGATCCGGGCGGCCAGCCTCTGCGCCAGGACCCCGATGACCGAGGGCGCCACCATGTAGGGCTCGACGCCGATCTC
>PLXR01000060.1 GCA_003151495.1 Opitutaceae bacterium | reverse complement strand
GTCAACCGGCTCATAGGCCTGCCTCCCGAGCAATACATCTGCGACTCCCTGTTCGACAGGGCGCTCGTCTCCCTGTTCGGCAGGGCGCTCGTCGCAACCGACTTCTCGCCCGATAGCGACGCTGCAATCGCGTTCGCACGGAAGCTCGCGGAGCGCTCGCCCGGCGAGCTGCATCTCCTTCACGTCCAGGAGTACAGCCAGATCTTTCCGCACCTAGCGAGCCGCCTCGACGAGTTCAACCGCGAGGACGCGGGGCGCCTCGAGGCTCTCGCCGGGGAACTGCGGGCCGCGGGAGCCCTCGAGGTCTCCATCGAGGTGCGCACCGACCATGCCGTCACCGGCATCCTGGCGGCCATCGAGGCGTGGCGTCCGCGCCTCGTCGTTGTCGGCCGTCACGGCCACGGCAAGGGGGGGCGCCGCCTCATCGGCTCCACGTCTCACGACGTCGCTCGTGAAAGCCCGGCTCCCGTCCTTGTGGTCCCGGAGGGTTAGAGAGATGCCTGTCTACGAGTTCGTTTACGAGGACTGCGGGAATATGCAGGGGCGCAATGGGAATTGAGGGGCGCTACGGCGCGTAGAGAGCAGAGTCACGCCGCGCTCCCGATCACTCCAAAAATGACAGCAAGCAAGAGTTCCAGCGGTCAGACCTTCCGATCGGGTCGCGGCCCGAGTGTCACAGATCCCGATACCGCTTCGCGGCCGCGAGGTCCCTCCTCAACTCCGCGGCGTTGCGTCGTTGTCCGTAGCCCGGCGTGTCGCGCTGAATACGCCAGCCTTCCTTCAGAGGTCCCGCGTCGACCGTGTCGAAGCCAAACGCGTCGAGCATCTCGGTGACCATGGCCTTCGCGGACGGGTCGTCGCCCGCGATGACCAGAGCGCGGCGGTTCGGAGTGCCCGCAGGCTGCCCGTGGGTCGTGAGCTCCGCGGCATAGATGTGATTGAAGGCCTTGACCACCTTTGACTTCGGAAGGTGCGCTTGCAAGAGTTCCGACGTGGTCGTCGACTCGTCGTCGAGCTCAGGAATCTGCCCATCGCGCTGCGGGTAGTAATTGTTTGTGTCGATGACTACCTTGCCAGCCAGTGGCTCAACGGGAACGCTGCTGATGTTCTTGAGTGGGATAGTCACTACGACGATTTCGCCATCCTGCGCCGCCTCGATTGGCGTCGCGGCGCGCGCCCTGGGACCGAGCTCCTTTACGAGCGCCGCGAGCGTCTCGGGATCCCGCGAATTGCTGATCACCACGGAGTAGCCGTGCGCCACCGCGAGGCGCGCGACCTGGCTTCCGATGCGGCCCGCGCCGATGAGTCCAATCGTCGTCACGCACAGAATATGCCATGGATGTCAACCGGAGCCGCGCCGAACCGAGGGGCGGTTCCTTGGCCTCCTCGGCGTGAGGCGCGTCAACGTTAGGTTCGAGTAATCGGCCCTCTTCCTGAAGGATCCCCGGGTGGATGGCTCAGAGCGCGGTGGTCCGGGACTCCCGGACACTCAAGTTCGGACGGCGGCGGGCGAACCGGCTCGTGCGGGGGTGGACGGCGGTCACGCCGCGAGATGGATGAGCATGGCGGAGAGACCCGCGACATGTCTCCGCTGCCGTGGAATCAGCTCGAACTCGACGAGCTCTCGGGCGTCAAGGTCGAGCGAGGTCAAGGCGGCCTCGTACTCGGCGAGACCGCGCCGCTCGATCTCAAGGAGCGCGCCCACGAACGCCTTGTCTTCCAGCCTCGCCGACGCGCCCTCGGCTGTGAGCGCGGCGACGCCCGAGCCTCCCCAAGGGTCCGCCTCAACCACGGGCGCACCGCCCCTGGCCTGAACGGATACCTCAAGGGCTGCGACCGTTCGCTGGTGTTCGGAGGCGAACCGCAGGATCTGGTCGTGGTCGCCGACGGCCTTCTTCTTCAGCGCACGGAGAACCCTTTGATATCCGGCCACCGCGGCGAGCTCGACACGTAGGAGGGAGTTGAGACGCTCGACCACGTCGTCGGTAGGAGCACACAGCATGCCAGTCCCAGTCGCTGATGCCGCTACTTGTAGGGGCGCAATGGGAATTGCCGGGAGGCTGTGGCGCGTAAAGACCAGGGTCGCGCCCGCGGTTTCTTTCTCAATCCCCGCCCGTAGACGGGCATTCTGTCCGGACGGGAGCCCTTCACCGAAGCGTTCTCACCACCGATAAGACATGATCGGCGGAGAGCCGGCCGCCGGGGCCGGATGTACCTTCGGCGGGCCCCGCCCTTCCAGGAAGGAGGGCTATGAGGAGGAAATTCGTGAAGCAGCTGCGGTGCGCGAGAGCGGTCCTGCTGTCCTGATGGTGACTCGGACGGTGCACGCCCAGGAGTGGTCGTTCGGCGTCCGGGGAGGTCCCAGCATTCCCCGTCTCAGTGGCGGCGGGAACGAGGTCAGCCGCGGCTACAGTTCCATCCTGGCTCCGAACTTCGGCCTGGTCGCGGAACGCTCCTTCTCGAGCCGCTTCTCGGTCCTCGCGGAAGTTGATTACAGCGGCCAGGGAGGCGAGCGCAGAGGTCTCCAGCCCGTTACGCAGGACCTGCCTCTTCCGCCCCCTCGGGGAGGCCAGTACTACTACGCGGACTTCACCAACAGAAGCGAGCTCGACTACCTGGAGATTCCCATCCTGGCGAAGTACGAATGGCCCCTGAGCGCCTGCTGGCGTCTGTTCGCGGAAGCCGGGCCGTACGTCGGGTATCTCCTGAAGGGCCAGGAGAAGACCTCGGGAACGAGTCCGATCTACGACAACTACGGCCAGGGCCTCGTGGCGATCACGCCTCCCGTCTCCTTCGACGCGACGACAAACGTCCGCGGCGACCTCAACAGGTTCAATGTGGGAGCCATGGCGGGTATCGGCGTGGGCTACCTGCTCGGCCGGCGCAATGAGGTCTACGTCGACGTCCGCGGGGAGTACGGCCTGACCGCGGTCCAGAAGGACACCTCGCAGAACGGCCGGAGCAACACGGGGAGCGCCGCGGTCCTGCTCGGCTACAAGCACAGGTTCGGCGGCGATTAGCTCCGGGAGAGGATTCCTGCCTGCATCGAGGAAGTGGGGCGCCTGTGGATTGCCAAAATCGAAGCGGAAGCGAGCGACGGAACAGGACCGGCATCGACGAGGTTGTTGTGGTGAGCGAGCGATGTCGGCCGAGGGTTCTGCGACCGGCGGCGCTCTGTGGTCTCCGTGACTGAGAGGCGAGCCGCCGGGAGCCGGACGGAGTCCGACGGCATCGCGGAGAGCTCAGGGTGACGTCGCAGACGCGCTTTGGCTTCAGGCTGCGCGCCGCGAGTACCGGTGATGAAGCCCGCCGAGGCGGGCTAGCGAGATGACCTCACCCATCTCGGGAGGCTCAACCGGCCTGTGATCAGGGGCGTCCTTCTCGAGAGCGAGATGTAGGCGGTCCTCGTTGTACCAGACCTGGAACTCCTGAAGCAGCCGTCTCGCATGACGCTCACTCGACACGATGACGTGGTCGAAGAGTTCGCGGCGGATGGTACCGATGAGGCGTTCGGCGTAGCAGTTCATCTTCGGGGCGCGAATAGCGGTCTTGATGGCCCGGATGCCGAGATCCCGGACTCGGCGGGAGAACTCGTTTCCATATGCCTTGTCGCGGTCCCTGATCATGAATCTGGGCGCAGTGTTCCAGGGAAAAGCGTTCACTGTCTGCTGGCCGAGCCAGAAAGCCGTCGGGTTCGTCGTCACGTTCGCGAAGACAAGGCGCCGGCGTTCGAGTGCGAGGACAACGAAGACGTAGAGGACCTGGAACCTGACCGTGGGCACCGTGAACAGGTCGACGGCTACGATGCCCTTGGCCTGGTTACGTAGGAACGTACTCCAGGTCTGAGAACCGGTTCGTCGAGGTTCGGGTAGGATCCGCTCGAGGTACCGGGAGACCGTCCGCTCGCTTACGTCGAAGCCGAGCTTAAGGAGTTCTCCGTGAATTCGGGGCGCNNCCCGAATGAGCCGTCGGACCTCGGCATGAGCTCTCGGCCGCCCGGCCTGTGACTTTCTTCTCCAGAAGAGTCGAAACGCCTGGCGATGCCACGCGATGACGGTCTCGGGCCTGACGATGGCCAAACTCTGCCGCCACGCGGGAAAGCGGTGAAGGACGAAAGCCCAGAGGGCTCGGTCCCACGAAGTAAGGGGAAGACGGGCTGGCCTCGACCGCAGGAGGATGCCGAGTTGATGCCGCAGGGCGAGGTTCTCGGCCGCCATCTCGGCCCGAGAGCGAAAGAGGCCGACGAGGGATCCCAGAAAGAGTCGAATCAAGCCGATCATGCCGAGAGGATACGGGCAGAGAATGAGTCCGAGGGGGACGGCCCGGGGAGCGCCGGAACCTCATTCGGCTGAGGCACGTACGCCCTCATTCGGCCACCTTATGGGATTCTGGCGAGGCA
>PLXR01000126.1:151-26742 GCA_003151495.1 Opitutaceae bacterium | reverse complement strand
CTGGACCACCTTCTCCGGGGACTGGGGCGCGCCCGGGGGGGCGGGCCTGCCTGCCGGCCTGGGCCTGGGCCGCTCGCGGGGCTCGCCGGGCGCCCCGGGCGCGAACTGGCCCGCCGACGCGACGACCGCCTTGCGCATGGAGATCTCCTTGCGCGAGCCCGAGACGGTGATGACAGCGGTGTCGTGGTCCCCGTCGTAGCTGACCACCTTCACCCCTTCGGACTCCCCCCCAACGGGTATCCATTCGGAGCGCTTGGTCTGCTGCACGTAGATGCAGACGCTCGTCTCGGATCCCTGCACGGTCGCGCCCGCAAGCTGGTAGGCCTCGGCGGATGCGGCGGCGGCCCCGGCGGCCGCCGCGCCCGAGGGCGCAAAGGGGGACTTGGCCACGAGCGCCGTCTGGCCGTGGGTGAGCGCGGCCGAGCCGAGGGCGGCGAGGGTGGGGACAAGGACGCGCCGCAACAGGCGTGAAAAGGGATGCACGATAGGGGTCATCAACACCTTAAGACGCTATCCGATCGTCCCGGATACGTCAAACTCGCGGTCTGCGCCCCGTTTCCTTCATCCGGCCCCCTTCAGGTTCCCGCACCCGGGTTGCCAGGGTCGCGTCGCCGGAACCTGAAGTCATCCCGATGAGTATTTCGCGACGAGGGAAGTCCGCATCTTCGCGTATTCCTCGTCGGTGATCGTCTTGGCGACGTGCATCTCGTCGAGCTTGTTCAACTCCTCGATGAACCTGGCAGCACTGCTCGTGGATGCGGGAGCGGGGGCAACCGCGGTCGTATTGACCTTCAAGGCGACGCTGATGGTATTCGGCGACAGGTTCCACTGTGCGCCGCTTATGGCATCGACTCCCCAGCCGACGAGTCCACCCGCGATGATATTGCCGAACACCGCTCCCCCAATATTGCGCGTTATCGCGATGCTTTCGGGCTGGTAGCCGACCTTTTCGATCGTGATCAGGTGATCCGACTTGCGCTTGGCTTCTACGGAAGTCGGCGTCTGGCCGACCTTGTTCCCGTCGAGTTTGACATCAGCCCCCATGGGATCCGATGCAACGGGGATCGCCTGGGTGGTGCCCTTGACGATCGACGCACAACCTCCCGAAAAGAACGAGAGGGCGGCAACTGAGGCGCAGGCCAAGACTCGGCTGCAATTATACATGGGGAAGATTCGCCGGGCGGAGCTGGATTGGTTCGCCCGGCGACCGACCTATATGGACCACACTATAATTCGTTGGCGATCACCTTCTATCCCCAATTGGCCGCTCGCCTGGCGACGAACCCGCGCGCGTGGAAAATTACTGTCTCCCCCGCCAGGACTCCACGATCTGGCGCGTCGTCTCCTGCAGGGACTGGGTGATCCCCCAGGAGGGGTAGTGGGCCTGGATCTTCCTGAGGTCGGAATAGTAGCACTTGTGGTCGCCGATCCTGTTCTCCTCCACGTATGTGAAGACCTGCTGCTTCCCGGTGAGGGACTGTGCAAGCTTGAAGGCCTCCAGGATCGACGTGCTGTTGGCCTTTCCGCCGCCGAGGTTGTAGACCTCCCCCGGCCGCGGGGCGGAGACGAAGGCGGCGATGAACCGGGCGACGTCCAGGGAGTGGATATTGTCGCGCACCTGCTTGCCCTTGTACCCGAAGATCCGGTATTCGCGGCCCTCGAGGTTGCACTTGACCAGGTAGCTGAGGAACCCGTGCAGCTCGACGCCGGAGTGGTTGGGGCCGGTGAGGCAGCCCCCGCGCAGGCTGCAGGTGGGCATCCTGAAATAGCGCCCGTATTCCTGGACCATAACGTCGGCCGCGAGCTTCGAGGCCCCGAAGAGGGAATGGGTGGACTGGTCGATCGTGAAGGACTCCGGGATGCCGTGGGTGAAGGCCGGGTCCGTGAATTCCCAGCGCGTGTGGAGCTCCGCCATCGAGATCCGGTTGGGCGCGTCACCGTAGACCTTGTTTGTGCTCAGGTGGATGAAGGGCGACTCCGGGCACTCGTGCCGGGCCGCCTCGAGCATGTTGACGGTGCCGGCGGCGTTCGTGTCGAAGTCGTCGAAGGGGATCGCCGCGGCGCGGTCGTGGCTCGGCTGGGCGGCCGCGTGCACGATCGCGGACGGGCGCAGCGCCTTCGCCAGGGCCCGGGTCCCGGCGCGGTCCCGGATGTCGAGCTCGTGGTGGACGTAGCCCGGCAGCTCGCGGCCGAGCCGGTCCCGGTTCCAGCGGGTGTCGCCCTGGGGCCCGAAGAACACGGCGCGCTGGTTGTTGTCCAGGCCGTGCACCTCGTACCCCAGCTCCCGCCCGAAATACAGGCACACCTCGGAGCCGATGAGGCCCGAGGAGCCGGTTACCAGGAGCGTCTTTTTCATCCGGGGGTGGGGTCCTCAGTTAGATGGGCTGGAAGCGGTACTTCGCCAGCGCATAGATCCATGTGAGGGGATCCCTGATCATCGAGATCTTTTTTCCCTCCTTGAAGGAGCGGGAGTGGTAGGAGACGGGGATCTCGACCGGGCGGTAGCCGCGCCTCACCAGCTTGATGAGGAGCTCCCAGTCGAAGTCGAACCGGTTGCACTCGAGCCTGAGGCCGGCGATGCACTCCCTCCGGAACACCTTGTACATGGTGAACGGGTCCCGCAGCCAGATGCCGAGGGACGCGTTGATCATGAGCGTGAAGGTCCAGTGGGCGAGGTTGAGGACAGCGGCGTGGAGCCTCTGGTCCTCGAACTTCCTGATGGCCCAGCCGTTCCTCGAGTGACGGGAGCCTAGCACGAACGCGTGGCTGCGCGCCGCGATAGGCGCGAGGAGCTTCGCATAGTCCGCCAGGTCGTACTCGAGGTCGGCGTCCTGGATCATGACGATCTCCCCGGTGGCGACCGCGAGGCCCGCGCGGACGGCATGGCCCTTGCCCAGGGGTGCATCCTCGAGGATGACCGTCACGTTCCCGAGGCCGCGGTAGCCGATGACCGCCTCCCTGGATCCGTCCGTGGAGTTGCTCTCGACAACGATCAGCCTCAGGTCGAAGCCCGGCACCCGCTTGGCCACCAGGGCGTCCAGGGCCGCCCGGACCGTCGGTCCCTCGTTAAAGACGGGAACGATGACCGAGACGGTGATCTCGGGGGCGGCGCTCAGGGCCATCTGCGCTTGGGAATTCGGACGTTTTCACGTTCGGCTCGTCTGGCGGAGTGGATCATGCTAAGTCCAATACATGGATGCTTTTGCGTCTCCGTCAATCCGCGGCGACAAATCAGTGGCCCGGTGGCGCCGGGTGGTCCTGCCCGGCGCCCTGACGCTCCTGCTGGGCTTCTGCCTTTTCAGCCTCCCGAGCCCCCCCGGGACGGGACTCGACGCGTCCTGGCAGGAGATGCTGGTCCTGGCGAGGGCGCAGGGGCTCCAGTTCGGGCGCGACGTCATCTTCACCTGGGGACCCTGGGGATTCCTGTGCTCCAATTTCCACCTGGGCTCGCTCGAGGCGGTCCCCCAGCTCGCATGGCAGGTCGGCGGCCAGCTCCTGATCGCCCTGGCGCTCGTGACCCTGACGCGGGGCCTGCCCGCGACGCGCCGGATCGCCTTCGTCCTGTCGGTCATGGCGTTCCACTGGCTCTTCCTCGACGGGATCTACTTCGTCCTGGTCGCTCTGGTCGGGATCTCCGGGCTCATGAGGCGGGGCTCCCCGGTCCTCACGCTGGTCGCCTGGGCCCTCGTGCTCGGGTTCGTCTCGCAGCTCAAGTTCACGTACCTCGCGGTCTCCGCCTTCGCCGTTGTCTGCGCGGCGGCGTGCTGGGCGGGGCGGCGCGACCGGACCCGCGCCGTCGCCATCCCGTGCGGGTACGCTGCGGCCGTATTCGCGGCGTGGGTCGCCGCCGGGCAGGACCCCGACAACCTCTACCCGTACCTGCGGCGCAGCATGGAGATCGCCTCGGGCTACGGCGACGCCATGGCGCTGGACGAGTCGTGGTCGCAGTTCGGATGGGGCCTCGGGCTCGTCCTCATCTGCGCTGCGTCCCTGGCGGGGGCTTGGCGGCGCCTGGAGGACCGTCCCCTTGCGCTCGGCGCGTGCGGCCTCCTCTCCTTCATGGTCTTTGCCATGTGGAAGGAGAGCTTCACCCGGGCGGACATGGTGCCCCTCGGCGGCCACATCTTCGGGATCTTCACGTTCGTCCTGATGCTCGCGCCCGTCATGCCGGGACTGCTCTTTCCGGGGAGGCGCTGGCACGGGTTTGACCTCGCGTTCGTGTACTGCGTGCTCGGCATCGCATGCTTTGACCCGGCGTACTACCGTCTGGGGCCGAGGGTGGTCTGGCAGAGGTCCTACGGGACGGCGCACGCGCTCGCCCGCCTCGGCTCGCTTCCCGGGGAGTGGCAGGCCGAGTACGATAGGGCCCGGGCAGCGGCCAACCTGCCCCGCGTGCGTGCGGCCGTCGGCCGCGGGACGACGGATGTCTATGACTTCAGCATAGGGGTTGCGATCCTCAACGGGCTCAACGTGTCGCCCCGTCCGATCTTCCAGGGCTACTCGGCCTACACGCCGAGCCTGGAGGGGTGGAACCTGCGCCGCTACCAGTCGGACAGGGCCCCCGAATTCCTCCTCTGGAAGGATGAGCGGGTGGACGACCGCTACCCCGGGATGGACGACGCCCCGATCGTGGCCGGCCTTGCGGGCCACTACGAGCCGCTGTTCGCGGAGGGAGACTACTGGCTCTTCAGGCGGGTCAGCCCCCTTGCAAGGACGCCGCCCGCGCTCGTCACCCTGCTCAGCCGCACAGTCCGTCTTTCCGAGGAGGTCGAGCTTCCGGACGAGCCCGACCATGCGGTGTGGCTGGAGGCGGACGCGGTCCCGAACGCCCTGGGACGCCTGAGGGCCCTGGCCTACAAGCCCGCGATCATCAACCTGGTGACGACCGACGACGAGGGCCGCATGAGAACGTGGCGGCTTCCGCCCGCGGTCGCGAGGGCCGGTTTCATGCTGGTCCCGTCCCTCCAGGGAGGGGGAGACCTGGCCGCCCTCGCGGCGGGCGACCTGCACTCGTGGGTCCGATCGTTCCGCTTCGAGGCACCGCCGGGCCAGGGGGAGTTCTGGAGCCATGTCGGCGTCCGCGCCTCGAGCATGCCCGGGCTTCCGCTCCCGATGCTCGAGCAGTCGCGCCTCCTGAAGCTCGGGATATTCGGGGGCCCCGCGGTGTCCCTCACCTCGGTCGTCAAGATGCCGGTTGTCGACACGCCCGAGGGCAAGGCCCTCCTCCTGCACGCCGAGGGGGAGATCGTGTTCGATGCGCCCCGAGGCTCCGCCCGCCTGTCCCTCGCCTTCGGAATCCGTGAGGGCGCCTACAGCGGCGGGGGTCACACCGACGGCGTCGCGTTCTCCGCGGACGCCGTGTGGCCCTCGGGGCGCAGGACCCGCCTGTGGGCGCGCTACCTGGACCCGGTCGCGGAGCCGGCGGACCGGGGCACCCAGGTTGCCGACATCGCGCTGCCCGCGGACGGGCCCTACCGGGTCGTCCTGCACACGGGCGCAGGTCCCGCGAACGACAACAGGTGGGACTGGTCCTACCTCACGCGCGTGCGCTTCGACGCGCCGGGGGCAAAATGACGCCGGCCGACATCCCCCCGTCCGCCAGGGCGACGCCGCTGCGGGAAAACCTCGTCCTCGCCGCCGCCGGGCTCGTCTCGCTTGCGCCCTACCTGGCCCACCTCGGGCTCTTCGGCCGCCTGTTCTGGTTCGGGGATGAGTTCGACCTTATCGACCAGATCGACCGCCTGGGATTCTGGAGGTGGGTCTGGCTCGCCTTCGCCGAGAACTTCGTGCCGCTTTTCAAGGTCCTGTGGGGCGGGGGGGTCCTGGCCTTCGGCGGGTCGTACGCGGCCATGATAGGGCTGGTCTGGCTCGTCCACGCCCTCAATGTCGCGCTCCTCGGGAGGCTCCTTCGGACATGCGGGCTGCCCTGGGGGGCCGTGCTCCTGGCGCAGGCCGCATTCGGCCTTTCCCCCACGAACCTGGAGACGCTCGCGTGGTCCGTGCAGGGGTCGGCGGTGCTCTCGGTGACCTTCATGCTGCTGGCGCTCGACGGATTCCTGCGGGGCCCGTTCAGGGGGATGACGCTCGCCTGGGCCGCCGCGAGCGCTCTCTCCTTCTCGCGCGGTGTGCTGACCGGGGCACTCCTCGCGCTGGGATGCGCCGCCCGATCCCCGGACGGGTCGGCGGGGGACCGCGGCCGGCGCATGGCGCAGGCTGCCGCCTACGTCGCGCCCGCGGCGCTCGTCGCGGCCGTGATCGCCGGCATGGCCGAGGGCAACCACCGGCACATGGCGGGGCACGCCGGAGAGGCCGCAATCTTTGGGCTTTGGTACTACTGCCTCAACCCGTTCCATGGCCTCCTTTCCGTGGAGTCCTTTGGCTGGCATACCGTGGCGGTCCTGGGGCTCGCCAAGGCTGCGCTCGTCGCCTGGTGCATCCTTAGGAGCCGGGGGAGCGCCCGCCTCCTTTTCCTCCTGCTCGTGGCCTTCGACCTGGGCAACGCGGCCCTTCTCGGGATCGGGCGCTATCACACCGGGCTCCCCGCGACGATCGGCTCGCGCTACCAGTATGCCTCCCTGCTGGCGGTTGCGCCGCTGGCGGGTTTCTGGTTCCAGGGCCTGGTCCAACGGCTACCCGCGCCGGCAGCCGCGAGGGCGGCCCTTGTCTCGCTCGCCCTTCTCGCGCTCGGGGGCGCGATGATGGCGGGATGGCCGGGGGTCCTGGAACCGTTCACGAGGTGGCGGGGGACGGACACCCGCAGGATCCTCCTCGCCGACCCCGCGCCGGGCCCCCATTCAGTCCCGGGGATCCCCGCGATGGAGATGGAACGGGCAAGGGCGCTCGTGGCGCGCTACGCCCTGCACTAGCCGGGCTTGCGGCCCGTGGCGGCGATCAACTCGTTCGCGAGGTCGTGGACCACCACGTCGACGAAGCCGGCCTTGCGCAGGTAGATGCCGAGCTCCTCCCGGGTCGAGGCCATGCTGATGTGGGCGGGGCGCCTCTCCACGGGGTAGCGCGCCCCCTCGGTGAAGACCTTCCAGCCGTGTTCGGAATCCAGGGGAAAGTTGTCGAAATAGCAGCGTCCCCCCGGGCGCAGGACGCGGAACGACTCCTCGACGTAGCGGTAGCGGTCCCACTCGAAGAGGTGCATGAAGACGATCGTGCAGTAGACCAGGTCGAAGGAGTCGCGCGGGAACTCCTGGAGCCCCACGGTGGCCAGCTCGACCAGCGTCGTGTTGGGCCGGTCCCGCAGGCGCCTGGCGGCGTGCCCGAGCATCCCTCCCGAGATGTCGGAGCCGAACCAGTGGAGGCATTCCTGGCTGAGGGGCCGGCCCACCCGGGCGATTCCGCAGCCGATCTCGAGGATGACGTCGCCCGGGGCGAGCCCGACCGTGGACTTCAGGATGTCGATGAACCCGCGCGCCGTCAGCTCGAGCGTCGCCTCGTCCGTGTGGCCCGCGACCGCGAGGGAGGCCACGTCCAGGTCCTGGGCCTGGCGCTCCCAGACCCTCTTGTAGGCCGAGCGCTCCCCGAGCGCCGAGGTGCTGTCGAGCCAGCGGGTGTTGGCGTCGGGCTGCGTCACGGCGCCTTGGGCTCGCACCAGATCGAGGTCCGCATGACCCTGAGCCACTGCGAGCCGCCGACCAGGGCCTCGAGGCTCAGCTCGTGGCGCCCCGGGGGCGTCGGGAAGGTGATCTCGAAGCCCGGCCTCGGGTTCGAGGGATGCTCGCCGTGCTGCGCGAGCACCTCCGGCTCCTCGAGGCCGTGGCGGCCGATGAAGGCGCGGCCGTCCAGGCTGACGCGGACGGCGGTCACCGGCCTCCCGTCGGCGGGCCATGCCCAGCCGCGGAGCGTGAACGCGTCCTCCCTGTAGATCCTGAAGGGGGAGGTGTGGAGGTAGTACGTGAAGTCCCCCCCGTCGACGCCGGGGGCCGGCTCGGGAAGCTCCTTCTCGGGCTGCCTCCCGAGCGCGCGCAGCGGCGCGAGGAGCCTCCACGACCACGAGCGCCATATGCCGCCGAGCTGCCCCTCGAGGGCCGCCACGCGCTCCCCCTCGGCCTCGAGCTTGCGGGTCAGCAGCTCAAGGTCGGCGAACGACTCCTGCTGGCGCCTCACGAGCGCGGCCCGCTCCTCCCGCAGGGTGTGGAGGTACGTGTTGCGCTCCCCGCGGTCGAGGAACTCCTGGACCATCTTCACGCGGTACTCGGCCTCGCGCCGGCGCACGGCCACCAGCTCGGCCTCTAGCGCTGCGATCCTGGCGTTCGTATCTTCGCTCATTTGGTCTCCGGTAGGTGGGCGATCCAGGACTTGGTGACTCGGGAAAGGTAGGCGGGCGAGAAATCCTCGCCCACCAGGGTGAGGTTCGGATTGTACGCCGGGTCCGCCATCAGGAGCGAACCCCAAGTGTTCATCATGTAGTCGACCTCCGACTGGAAGCGCGCCTTCTTCTCCGGGGTGTCCTCGACGCCGCGGGTCGCGGACTCGTGGTGGTAGAACTCGGCGTGGGGCGTCCAGAGGTTGCGGTATCCCGCCCGGATCAGCTTGCAGCACAGGTCGACGTCGTTGAACGCGACCGGCAGGTCCCTCTCGTTGAGCCCCCCGACCTCGGTGAAGCGGTCCTTGCGGATGACAAGGCATGCCGCCGTGACGGCGCTGTAGTTCTGCACGAGGCGCAGGCGGTTCTTCTGGCCCTGGTCGCCCCTCGGGAACTCCTTGAACGGGTGCCCGGCGACCCCGCCCAGGCCGAGGATCACGCCCGCGTGCTGCACGGTGTTGAGCGGGTAGTAGAGCATCGCGCCCACCGCGCCGATCCCCGGGCGCGACGCCTGGCTCACCATCTCGGAGAGCCAGTCGCGGTTGATGGCCTCGACGTCGTTGTTGAGCAGCCCGACGATCTCGCCCTGGGACTCCCGCACCGCGAAGTTGTTGATCGCGGAGTAGTTGAACGGCTCGGGGTAGGGAAGGACCCGCACCCGCGGGTCGTTGCGCCTCGCCAGCTCGCCGAAGTAGGCCACCGTGCCGGGGTCGTCGGAGGCGTTGTCCACGATCAGGATCTCGAAGTTGGGGTAGTCGGTGTTCTCGAGCACGCTCTTGACGGCCTGGCGCAGGAGCTTGACGGCGTTGCGGGTGGGGATGATGAGCGAGACGAGCGGGGCGGGCGAGGGGACGGGGAAGCGGACCCGCCAGTGGTCGCCCGCAACAGGAGCCAGCTCGACCTTCCCGCCCATCCGGCTGAAGTGGTCCTCCAGGGCCATCCGGGCCGCCTCCACAGGGTAGCTCTTCTCCGCGAGCTGGAGCGCGGTCGACCCGGGCGCGGCGCGCCAATGGTAGAGGAGCTTCGGGATGTGCCGGATCGCCGATGCGGGGATGCGCTCGATGCACCTGAGGACGAGGTCCCAGTCCTGGCTGCCCTCGAACCCCTTGCGGAAGCCGCCCACGGCCCGGATGAGCTCGGTCCTGTAGACCGAGAGGTGGGAGGTGTAGTTCTGGCCGTAGTTCAAGTCCGGGTTCCAGTCCGGCTTGAAGTAGGGGTCGAACCGGCGGTCCTCCATGTCTATCTTGTCCTCGTCCGTGTAGATGAGCTGCGCGTCGGGGTGGGACTCGATCTCGGCCGCGACCTCGTAGAGGGCGGTCGGGGCGAGTACGTCGTCGTGGTCGAAGAGGGCGGTGAAGTCTCCCGTCGCCATGCCGAGGGCCGTGTTGGTCGCCTCGCAGATGTGGCCGTTCGAGGGCCGGTAGGAAACCCTTATCCGGGCATCCTTCGCCGCAAACCGCTCGAGCACCGCGCGGACATGCGGCTCCGTCGAGGCGTCGTCGGCGATGCACAGCTCCCATCGGGGATACAGCTGTCCCAGGACCGACTCGATGGCCTTTGCGAGGAGCGCCTCGGGGGTGTTGTAGACCGGCATCACCACCGAGATGAGCGGCCGTGCCGCGAAGGCCTCCATGTGCGCCCTGATGGCCCCGAGGTCCTCGCCGGAGAGCTCCTCGTGCTGGTGGCACCACTTCTCGTACTCGCTCAGCTCTGTCGGGTCCCCCGCCTTCCCGACGTGAACCATCTTCTGGAAGAGGGGATGCCAGCCGTCGTCGTGCTGGACCTCGACGATGAGCGGGTGGTCCCCGAGGTGGGTGCGCACGTCGATCTTTATGCCGCTGTACTCGGACTGCCTCATCCCTGTCGAGGCGAGGACGTCGAGCCGCTTCGAGCCGTAGATCCCCTCGAAGGTCTTTCCGGCGAACGAGGCCCGGATCCCGCGGATGGGCGCCGCGGAATTCTCATAGCACCACCCCAGGATCAGGAGCTTGTTGGACGCCGTGCTCCAGGACCTGGGATGGTCGACGTTGAACGTGTAGTGATAGGTGGGGCCCTCCGCGGGAGCCTCGGGCGCCGGTGGGACAGCGGCCGGAGGGACGTCCGCCCGCGTGGGGGTCTCGGGCGTGCCCGCCGGGACCGCCGGCGCCTTGGGTCCCAGGAACCTCTCGATCTCGCGAAGCGGCGCCGTGAGCTTGTAGCTCCTGGACTGGATGATGGCCTTCAGCCTCTGCTCCCGGGCACGCAGCTCGGCATCCATCTCGAGGATCCGTGCGACCAGTTTCCCATGCTCGGCCGACATCTGCGCCGCCGACACCGCGGCTGCGGAGGACTCGGCCGCCGCCTTCTCCCTCAGGGTCCTTGCAATCCTCTCCATTTCGCTGACGCGGGCCTCGAGGTTTTGTATGTGTTTTTCGGACAGTTTCTTGTGGAGCTTGAAATGCCGGTCCTGCAGCTCGATCTTCTCGGTCAGGTTGCGCGTGTGCTGGCCTGTCAGGTCCCTCTGGAGCTCCAGGTGGCGGAGGTTCTCCTCAAGGCGAAGCCGCACCCTGTCGCGCATCGCCAACGCCTGGGACGCCCGCTGTTCCTCCGTCCGGATGATGTCCGCGAGGTCGGCGGCGAGGGACTGGAGCGCGGGATCGGCCTTGCCGGAGGCGAGGGCGCCGGAGAGCTCGCTCGCCGCCGCCGTCAGGTCAGAGCCGGACGAATCCCTCATCCTCTCCCAGAAGGGCCGTGCGGGCATTGCGAGGGCCTCCTCGTACGTCCTCAGGAGCCCGGCCGCGTTCGCCGCAAGGTCGAAATGCCGGGCGGCAAACGCGGCGCCGGCCTTGCCAACCCGGGCGGCCAGGCCCGGGTCCGCGAACACCCGGCCGCAGCGGTCGGCGATGTCCTCCGGGCTGCCGTCCCCCAGGAAAACGGCCTCGACGCCGTCGCGCATCATGAGGGCGATGTTCGTCGGCGGCAGGACGACCGGCCGGCCCGAGGCCAGGAACTCGGGCAGCTTGGAGGGGAGCCGGTAATCGTTGAAGGGTCCCGGCCGGCCGGGCTGGACCAATACGTCGGCCGCGGCGAGGAGCCGCGGGAGCCGGGCCCTCTCGATGAAGCCCAGGTCGGTCACGTGGGCCTTCAGCTCGGGCGTCAGGGCCGCCAGGAACTCGGGCCGGCTGAATCCCGTGCGGACCAGCCGGGTCGGCGTCCCGCGGCCGTTGAGCACCGCCACCGCGCGGTAGAGCTCGAGCATCTCGGGCTCATTGGCGAACGTGTTGCTTCCGGTGAAGACGATCAGCTTCTCGCCCGCGGGGAGCCCCAGCTCCTCGCGGGCCCGCGGGTCCGCCTTCACCGGCCGGAGGTATTCCGGGTCGACCCCGGGCTGGAGGAGAGCGCAGGGAATCCCCGCGGGCACGAATTGCCTCAGCCTGTCTACGATGACCGTGACCGAGTCCGCGAGTCGCAGGAACGTGCGGTGCCTGACGGGGTGGACAAGCCTGTCCGAGATAGTGTCGTCCAGCTCGTCGAGGCCCTTGGCCCGGAGTTCGCCGATCGGCTTGCCGGCGAAACCGGAGATGAGGTGCTCCTCGTTGTCCTCCAGGTGGACGACGAGCCGGGCCGCCCTGCCCGCCGCGCCCTGGTAGGAGAGGACGAACTTCCGCACGAACTCCCGCGGGGTCCATGCGTGGATCACGTCCGCCGTCCGCCCGTCCGGGAAGAGCGCGGGGCGCTCGAGCGCCTCGTTGTAGAGGACGGGCGTGAAGGCCGGGCTGGACACCACCGAGAGGGTGCCTCTGCCGTAGGGCACCGCCACCGCGCAGGCGTGGCCCCCGGCGGCCAGCGCCCTCGCGAATCCGCCAATGTGGTTAAGGCTGTTTGTGGTGAAGTCGCCGTAGTTGACGAAGAGGATGTTCACCGTGTTGGGAGGCCGGCCGAGTCCGTCAATAGGGCTTCACGGTGCTTGCGGCGTCGCCCACGGCCGCCGACTTGGGCAGCGGGAGGTTTTCGAAGCCCCCGGCGAACCGCGTGACCACGCGGTCCCACGGCGTTGCGCCGCGCTGGGACCTATTGGGGGTCAGGCTCCACTCCATGATCGCGGTCGCCATGACGCACGGGTCGGCGATCGGGAGGCTCGCGAAGGTCCTCTCGCGGGCGACAAGGGGTGCCTCGGTCGAGGCGAACTGCCCCCGGAACTGGGCGAGGCCCGCATCGTCCGCGCCCGGCGTGCCGGCTGCGGCGAAGGCCGCACGCGCCGCATCGGACTCCGCGGCCCGGCCGGCCTCGGCATAGACCTCTATCGCCTTAAGAGCGCAGGCCCTGCGCGATCGGGCCGGCATGTCGCCATCGCGCGCATAGGATGCCGCCGCGTCCAGCCGCCCGGTGTCCGCAAGGAACTGCATGTAGGCAAGGTGGGCCTCGGTGGGCGCCGCCGGGGCCGGCATCGCGCCGAGGGCCGCGGTGTATTCGGCCAGGATGGGGCCGGCCTCGGGACTCTCGCCGTAGATGCGTTTCGCCAGCGCGGGGACGTCGTCGCGCAGGGCGACCTTCTGGACCGCGAGATGGATCGTCTGGATCGTGTCCCGTACGGAGATGTGAAGCCTCTCGTACCGGCGGATGAGGACCTCGCGCTCGACCAGGCCCTTCAGGGCGCCGGAGCGCACGGCCCCGGAGGGGTGGGCGTCGACGAAATGCAGGAGCTCCGACCTCGGCTTTCCCTGGAGCGCGAGGGCCTCCGCGGCGATGGCCTCAAAGCCCGCCGCCTCCCGCTCAGCCGGGGTGGAGGTCGCCGTCAACTTTTTCACGAGGTCGTCGTTGCCGTAGATCGCGGCTATCCGAAAGATGCTCCGCAGGAGGATGGGCCGGTGGGCTGCAAGGACCGGGAACCTGAGAGCCTCGCCCCATCGCTGCCTGCGTGACAGGACCTCCAGGATGTTCGACAGGGCCTCGTCGCGCCTCGAGTCCGAGCGGTTCTCGTCTCGGCCGTACAGGAAGATGGCGCAGTTGACGTCGTCATAGGACGCCAGGCGCTTGAGCTCCAGGTTGTACAGGACCCGGTTCTTGAAGTAGTCGAGGGAGTAGGGGCCGACCTTCAGTTCGTCCTTGGCCATCGCGAGCGCGGTGGGGGAGTCCGGATAGACCCGGCGCACGCGGTCCAGGCTCGCCTCCGCGCGCTTCCAGTAGAACTGCAGGTAGGCGTAGGAGTAGCTCCCCTCCGCCATGCTGCTGACGAAGTCGTTAGCCTCGGAGTAGAGCCTGACGGACTCCGCGTTCCCCGCGGCCTGGGACGAACCGTCAAGGTTCGCGGCCCGGGCCGGCGCCATGAGCGCCAGGGCGGCGGCTGAGAGACTTAGCAGGCGGATCCTAGTGGGCATAAATGAACAGGCGGACTCTAACCATTGCAGGAGTCCGCCCGGGTGGTAAATGACGAAGTGTCCGGATCAGAGCTTGTAGCCGCACTCCGCCGCGTCCCTCGCGAACATCTTGACGGTGTCCAGGGACAGCTCGGTCAGGTCCATCGCGAGCATCTTGGCCGCCTTGGCGAGGATGTCGTGGGGCACGGTGATGATCGCGCACCCGCATTCCTCCGCGTGGAAGATGTTCAGGACCTCGCGGGTGCTGGCCCAGAGGAGCTCGGCCTTGGCGTGGCCCTCCAGGAGCGCTCCGCACGCCCTCATGAGCGGCATCGGGTCGACCCCCGTGTCAGCGATCCGCCCCGCGAAGACCGAAACCACGGAGGGGACGGCCGGGTTGAGCGCCTCGGCGACGCCCGCGACCTGCTTGAGCGTCAGGATGGCGGTCACGTTCAGCTTCACGCCCTGGCCGGCGAGCTCCTTGATGAGCGGGAGGGAGGACTCGCCGCGCGAGTTCGTGATCGGGATCTTCGTGTAGACGTTCTTCCCGAGGGCCGAGATCTTCAGGGCCTGGCGCTTCATGTCGGTGAAGTCGTCGGTGAAGACCTCGAGCGAGATGGGCTTCGCCGTCACGGTCTGCAGGATGTCCTTCGCGAAGGCCTCATAGTCCTTGATCCCGGCCTTCTTCATGAGGCTCGGGTTGGTCGTAAGCCCCTTGATGTAGGGCTTCGAGTACAGGTCGAGGATGCCGGCCTTGTCGGCGCCGTCGGCATAGAGTTGGATCTTAAGGTCGTTGAGGGTTTTCATTGTATTTGTATCGTGTGATTGAGGTCACCGATCGGAATCGGGCAAGGAGATTAGGAGCGCCCCGGGGCCGCCAGTATGGCGGCGACCGCCTCGGGGAAGCTTTTGACGACAAAGTCGGGCTTGGTGTCGAACTCGTCGGAGTAGCCGTAGTCGACGAAGACCGTCCGGACGCCCGCCCGCTTGCCGCAGTCGACGTCCCTCCAGCGGTCGCCGACCATCCACGATCGGGGAAGGTCCAGCCCGAGCGCCCGCGCGGCGTCGAGCAGCATGCCCGGCTCGGGCTTGCGGCGCGGGGAGACCTCCCCGCGGCCCGGGTCGTAGGACACCTCTATCCTGTCGATCTCGGGCACGAGCTCCAGGAGCCGGGCGTGCATCGACTCGATCACGGCCTTCTGGACCAGCCCCCGGCCCACGTCGGGCTGGTTGGTCGCCACGACGAGCGTGAAGCCCGCCTTCTTCAGGGCCTGGCAGCCCTCGGGGGTGCCCTCGTAGAGCCTGAAGTCCTCGAGCCGCTCGGGCGCATACGGCATCCCGTCGCGCACGAGCTGGACATTGAGCACCCCGTCCCGGTCCAGGAAAACTGCGGGCTTAAGCGCCATCCCCTAGGGCTTGGCGCTCACGGACTCCCATTTCGTCTGGTTGACCTTCAGGTCGGGGTGGGAGACGAAGAGGTGCCACACGACGGCCTGGAAGGCCTCGCTGTGGGGGGTGACGTTGTTGGGGTTCACGGTTGGGACGATCACGCAGGCGTCGGCGACCTTGGCCGTGTAGCCGCCGTCCTTGCCCACGATTCCGATGATCCGCGCGCCGACCTGCTTGGCCAGCTGGAGGGCGGCGACAAGGTTCGGGGAGACGTTCTTCTCGATGTTGCCCCCGCCCACCGAGAGGATGAAGAGGCAGTCCTTGCTGTTGAGCCTGCTGACGCGGAGCCACTCGACAAAGACGCTTGCCCAGCCGTCGTCGTTCGTCCGGGCCGTGAGCTCCGAGACGTTGTCCGTCGGCGCGTAGGTCTCGATCCCCGTTATCTTCCTGAAGTCGTTGACGGCATGGGAGGCGTTTGCGGCGCTCCCCCCGACGCCGAGCATGAACAGGCGTCCCCCGTGCTCCCTCACGGCGCGTAATTCGGCGACGCATTTCTCGCAGTCTGCCGGGTTGATCTTGGCGACGATCTCTGCCGTCTCCTTAAGGTGCTGGGCTGAGTATGACATGGAAGTTAAGATGTAAATGCCCCGTCCGAATGCGAGGCGGCAATAGTTTTTATGGCGGATTCTTCAGGAGCTCGTCCAGCTCCCGGAGGCCGGCGTGGGAGCCGACCTCGTAGAAGCGGCGGGTTATCTCGAATCCGGCAAGCTCGCCCCTGCCCAGGAGGCCCTTTTGCACGTCCGAGAGGTCGACGACCTCGTCGCGGGGGAACCCGTCGAACGCCTCCTTCCGGAAGAGGCCCAGGCCGTAGTCGATGTGCCGCATCGCCGGGAGCTTGTTCTTCTTGTCGTAGGCCCTGATAGACCCGCCCTCGAACCAGACATTGCTCGCGTCGAAGCGCTCGCTGTTCTCGAAGACGGTCATCATGCCGAGCCGGCCCGACCGCTGGAAGGCCCCGCCGACCGCGAGGTAGTCTATCGGCAGGTAGCTGTCCCCGTAGAGGACGTAGAAGACGTCGCCGAGGAGCGGGAGGGCGCGGATGAGGGCCCCGCCCGTTCCTAGGAGCCTGGGCCCGTCGAAGGAGTACTCTATCTTGACCCCCCACCTTGAGCCGTCCCCGTAGCGCTCCACCACCATCTCGCCCAGGTAGCCGACGCAAACGACAAGGTGGTCCAGGCCCGACTTCTTCAGGAGCTCGATCTGGTGCGTGAAGAAGGGCTCCCCGGCAACCTCGACAAGAAGCTTGGGGATCTTCTCCGTGATGGGCTTGAGCCGCGTGGCGAGACCGCCCGCCAGGATGGCCACGGGGAGCTTGGCCGGGTTCATGCGGGCGGCGCGGCCTCGGGCAGCGCGCGGTGCCCTCCGGCCAGCGAAAAGAGCTTCTCCATCGCCTTGTGGACGGCCCAGCTGACGACGAGCGTCAGCGGGATGGCGACCAGGATCCCGATCAGGAGCTGGCGGAAGCTGGGGGCCGTGTAACCCAGCACGCGGGTGCAGAAATAGACGTTGTAGTCCCGGACCATCGGCTGGTGGAAGAGGTACACCTCGTAGGAGATCAGCCCGAGGAACGCGGTCGCGCCGAGCAGGAACCTGCCCGCCGGCACCTTGGCCACGAGCGCTCGAATCCCGATCCACGCGGTGATGATGCCGACGGCAGGGAGCGTGTAGTTGTTTGCGATGCTGAGGAAGAAGGTCTGGTAGTAGAAGCAGATCAGCCCGAATCCGAGGAGCAGGTTGAACCGCAGTTCCCCCGTGCCGCGGCCCAGGAGCTGGCCCGCGATGACGCCCACGAAGAAGCTCGGGATGCGCACCGCAAGGGAGATAAGCCCGCCCGCATGCTGGTTCCAGATGTACATGTACGAGGCGAAGGCGGTCAGGAACCCTGCGACCGCGATGACGAGCGACAGGTTCTCGAGGTGCCTCCTTATGAGGCCGAATACCAGGTATGCCGCCAGGATCATCGAGATGAACCAGAACGCATCCACGATGTCGGCGAAGTACGCCAGCCGCGAGAACCCGTGGATGCCGACCACATGCTGCCAGATGTTCTCCCAGCTGCGCTTGAATCCGTATATCTTATACTGGATCAGGAGGGTGATGCCAAGGGCGAGCCAGTAGGTGGGGTAGATCCTTGAGAACCGGCGGAAGAGGAACTGCCGCAGCGAGGCCGCGGGGGCGGCCATCGCGAGCGTGAAGCCGCTCATCATCAGGAATATGTCCACCCCTATCTCGCCGTGGACCCGGTTCTCGATCCCCAGGACGCCCCCGCAGTGGTAGAAGATCACCAGGCAGATCGCGATGCCCCTGAGCTCGTCGATGACGCCGATCCGCCGGCCCGGAACAACCCAGGGGGTCAGGTTAATTCGGACGGAGCGCATCGCGGCCCTAGTTCTGCGCCACGACCTTGGTCCCCTCGAAGTCGAAGCGGAAGCGCACCTCCTGCAGGCCCTTCTCCCTCATGGCATGGCGCAGCTTCTTCTTGTCGTCGGCGTAGAACATCAGGAACCCGCCCCCGCCGGCGCCGATCAGCTTCCCGCCGAGCGCGCCGTTGGCCATCGCGTAGTCGTACCACTGGTTGATGTGGGCGTTGCTCATGCCCGAGCTGCGCGCCTTCTTCCGCTGCCAGTGCACGTCCATGAGCATCGCGAACTCGTCGAGGTTCCCGCTCTCCAGGCATGCGAGCGACTTGTAGCCGAGCTCCTTGGTGAAGTGCAGGTTGTCGAGCATGGACGAGTCGTTCTTCTTCGACCGGTCGTTCTGGTCCTTGAGGATCGAGGAGGCGCTCCTCGAGTAGCCCGTGAAGAACAGGAGGAGGTTGTCCTCCAGGTTGTAGAGGGTCTCCTCGGCGATCTTGCAGGGGTGGTACTCGACCCGGCCGTCCTTGTGGAAGGTGAAGGCCGTGATGCCGCCGACGGCCGCGATGTACTGGTCCTGCTTCCCGATCGGCTCCCCCAGCTTGTTGATCTCGATGTCACAGGCCTGCTCGGCGAGCTCCGCCGGGGAAACAAGGTTCTTCTTGTAGGCGTGGAGGGCCTTGAGGAGCGCGGTCGTGAAGCTGCCCGATGACCCGAGGCCGGTGCCTCCCGGGATGTCGGCCATGGAGGTGAGCTCGATATGCGGGTCGGTCACGCCGACCAGCTTCAGGGCCTCGCGGAAGATGGGGTGCTCGATCTTGTCCACGGAGGCGACGCGCTCCAGCTTGGAGTACTTCACGATGATCTCCTCCTGGAAGGTCGTGTGCTTGGTGATGTAGACGTACTTGTCTATGGCGGCCGCCACGAGGAATCCCCCGTGCTCGCTGTAGTAGCTCGGGAGGTCCGTGCCTCCTCCGCCAAGTGAGACGCGCAGGGGAGAGCGTGTGATGATCATGAGTTGGGGGTGGGGTAGCCGCTTTTCCTGTAGATCGTTTCCACCATATCGAGAATCCTTATGCCTTCCCGCAAGCCCGGCGACGGGGCGCGCCCGGCGCGGATGTCGTCCACGAAGGCCGAAGTCTCTAGGACCCACGAGTTGTCCCCGCTCGGGAACTCCCACATCGTGGCCTCGGGGGGGCCCATCTCGGGAAGCATCCTGTAGTGGACGAGGCGCTCGGTGCCGTAGCTCCCGCCCAGGCCGTCGACCGAGAGCTTCCCGTCCCTCCCGTAGATCTCGAGCGAGAACATGTTCTTCCACTCGGTGCAGCTCACGTGGAGCCAGGCCGTCTGCCCGGCCGCGGTCCGAAGGGAGAGAAACGCGTTGTCGTCGACCTTCATGTCCCAGAAGAGGGTGCTGGCATGGCCCTCCACCGTGGTGAACTCGCCGAGGAACCAGGACGCCAGGTCGATCAGGTGGACCCCCTGGTCGATGAGCTCCCCGCCCCCTGAGAGCTTCGGGTCGGCCCGCCATTCGCGGTCATAGCCCTTCCTGCCGCCATGACCGTAGCGGCCCCTGAGGAACATCAGCGGGCCCAGGGCCCCTGAATCGACGATCTCCCTTGCCTTCAGGAGCGCCGGATGGAAGCGGTGGTTATAGCCAATCCTGACACTAACCCCTTTTTGTTCAGCGGCTTGCTTGAGCTCCCTGAGCTGCCCCGCGCCGAGCGCGCCGGGTTTCTCCAGGAGGACATGCTTGCCTGCATTGACGGCATCGAGGGCTATGGGAGCCAGGGAGGAGTTCAAGGTCGACACTACGACCGCGCCGACGGACGAATCCGCTATCGCCTCCCTGTGATCCGTGGACGATTTGGATCCGGGATAGGCCCCCGAGAGGGCCGCCGCCCGGGCCGGATCCAGGTCGCAGGCGTAGGCGAGCTTGGTCCCGGGCACGCCCGCCAGCGCCGCTGCCCGTTTCTTGCCGATGAGGCCGCATCCGATGATGGCAAAAGATACGGGGGTTTGGCTGGAAGGGGCCATTTTGGGTATCATCGATGGCTTCTTGGGGAGCCCGCGAGCCCTTTCTTGAGGCCGGTGCCGCTGGACAGGGAATTGCCCCGCCGGTCGTTCAAATGGGGGGATTGTCCAAGATTCCATTGGCAGAACCGCCTGCCCTGGGGTATTGAGCCCCAATCCGAACGGGGACACCGTGCCCCGCCACCTCCTCCATGGCATCCCTCTCCCCGGCAAAGTCCGAGCTCCTCCTCAGGATCCTGCGCTACGGCGTCGTAGGCGTCGTGGTGATGGCCGTCTTCACGACGTTGAACTGGGTCCTGGGGCATCGGTTCGGGAAGGATGCCTCCTTCGTCCTGGCGTACCCGCCCGCGGTCGCGCTGCACTTCTGGCTCAACAAGGTCTGGACCTTCGGGTGCAAGCGCACGGATTCCACGCGCCAGGTCTCCGAATACCTCCTGATGGTGGGGGTGACCTTCGTCGTCCAGGCCATCGTCTTCAAGGTGCTCACGGCGACGACGACAATGCCCGGCTGGGCTGCGGCCGGCGCGGCCAACGCAGCCCAGATGGTCATCACCTATGTCGCCATGCAGTACAGGATCTTCAGGCAGGTCCAGGGCGCCGAACTGTAGCTACTTGCCTCCGGCCAGCTTCTCCAGCGCGCCCAGGCGCGCCGCCATCGTGGCCATCTCCTCCCTATGCTGCGCCGCCAGGACGTCCTGGCGGGACTTGAGGGCGGCTATCTCGTCCTGCTGGCTCGCGATTGTCTTGGCCTGGCCCTCCACGCGGTCGTGCTGCTTCCTGAATTCATTCAGCAGCATGGCGTTCACGGCCTCGTAGCGGACCGTGTAGGCTTGGCCCGCCTTGTCGTGGATGACCAGGTCGGGGGAGACCTTCTCTACCTCCTCGGCGACAAGACCGAACTGGGCCGTTCCCTTGGGGTCGATCTCGTCCCTGTACTGGAAGGTGACCGGGCGAAGAGACAGGATGGCGTCACTTGCCGAGCCCATGTCCTGGATGTTCTTCTTGAAGCGCTGGGATGAGGTCAATATGCCGAGCTGGCCGGTTCCAGTGACGACATAGACGGCGGCGCCCGTGACGATGGTGCCGTCAATGCCTGCGATGTACGTCTGCTTTTGCGTGGGCGTCGTGCCGATGCGGATTGCGGGGGCGGTAGGGCCGCTGAGGCCCGTGCCATCCGTCGCCTGTCCCGAGTTGCCAATCTCAATGTTGTAATTCCCCGTGGTGACCGAGGACCCGGCCCCCGCGCCGATTCCCGAATTCGCACCCCCCGTCGTGACCGATATGAGCGCACCGCTGCCCATGGCCACATTGCTGTTTCCAGTCGTGTTTGAGAAAAGCGCATCACGGCCGTCGGCCGTGTTGTCGGCGCCCGTCGTGTTCGACATGAGAGAGGTGAACCCCGTGGTCGTGTTTTGAACGCCCGTCGTGTTCGCATAAAGTGCCTGGCTGCCGATGGCTGTGTTTTGATTCCCCTCAGACGTTAGGAGGGAGTAGTTGCTGTAGAGCGCCTCGAAGCCCACTGCCGTGTTGTCACTGCCGACCGCGTTGTATTCGAGAGCCTGGCTTCCGACAGCGGTGTTGTTATTGCCTGTCGTGTTGGCACCAAGCGCGTAGTATCCGCTGGCCGTGTCGTCATTGCCGGTCGTGTTCAGATTGAGCGTGCCGGAGCCGAAGGCGGCCAAGTCAGTTCCGATCGTATTACTGTAGAGTGCCGAGGCCCCGGTCGCCGTGTTATATGATCCCGTTGTATTTGAATTGAGCGCGCGGTCTCCATCGGCGGTATTGGATATACCGGTTGTGTTGCCGGCCAATGCCGCGGCACCGGTCCCAGTATTGTAGCTGCCCGTCGTGGTGGATGCGAGCGCCTGAAAGCCGTCCGCGGTGTTCTCGGTCCCAGTAGTGTTGCTATAGAGCGCTGCGGTTCCCGTCGCTGTGTTTAGGCCTCCCGTCGTGTTCAAATGGAGCGCATTGGAACCGGTGGCGGTATTGCTACTCCCTGTCGTATTTAGAGTGAGCGATTGAAATCCGGAAGCCGTGTTGTCGTGGCCTGAGGTGTTCGACCCGAGAGTGTCGGTCCCGATTGCCACGTTATAGCTCCCGGCGTTGGAGGCGAGGGCGTTCGTCCCAATGGCCGTGCTGGAATGGCCACCCACGGCGCTGGTAGACGTGCCAAGGTTCCCATTTGAGTCGACGACGACCACTTGGGCCCCGTTTGCTGCAATCGAACCGTAGATTCCCGCAACATACGTCTTGGTCTGGGTTCCTTGGGTGCCTATGCGGATTGTGCCGCTGTCTGCGGACTGTCCGGAATTTGAGATCTCGATGTTGTTGCTGCCGGTTAGAAGGTTGAACCCGGCGTGAAACCCTATCGCGACGTTCACGCTGCCCGTCGTGTTGGAGTAGAGCGCCTGATAGCCGGCGGCGGTGTTAAGTGTCCCTGTCGTGTTGAAGGTCAACGCCCCCGAACCCGTTGCGGTATTGTCGAACCCTACTGTGTTGAAATAGAGGGCCGAGTTGCCGTTCGCGGTGTTGTCGTTCCCGGACGTGTTAGAATACAGAGCAGCCCACCCGGTGGCCGTATTGTTGGCACCTATCGAGTTTGAGTACAGGGTCGCGTAGCCGACGGCCACGTCCGCGGCTCCCGTCGTGTTTGTGAATAGGGCGGAGGAGCCATCGGCCGTGTTGAATGCCCCCGTCGTGTTCGCCGGGAGCGCCGATGCGCCATCGGCCGCGTTATCGTGGCCCGTCGTGTTGTTCTCTAGCGCCGTATAGCCCGTCGCGGTATTGGAGCTGCCCGTCGAATTGGCGAAGAGGGCCTGCCCGCCGCTTGCCGTGTTGTACTGGCCCGTCGTGTTGGAGTAGAGGGCCTGGCTGCCGTCAGCGGTGTTGAAGACACCTATCGTGTTGGCCTGGAGCGCGGACGAACCTGCGGCGGTGTTGTCGTGGCCTGTCGTGTTCAGGAAAAGCGCCTGAACGCCGCTCGCCACGTTAGCATAGCCTCCTGTGTTGGATCCGAGTGCCTCGAATCCCATGGCCGAGTTGGAATAGCCGGTTGTATTCGAATAGAGGGCCTGGGCGCCGCTCGCCGTATTGTTTGAGCCCGTCGTGTTTCCGTAGAGCGCCTGATAGCCGCCGGCCGCGTTGTTCGACCCGCTTGTGTTGGCAAACAGGGCCTGGCTTCCACTGGCCGTGTTGTAGCTGCCGGTGTTGGTAAAGAGTGCCTGGAAGCCGATAGCCGCGTTGTCCGTTCCGGTTACGTTGTTGAAGAGCGTCCTGTAGCCGCTTCCCGTGTTGTTGGCGCCGGTGGTGTTCTTGTTCACCGACTGGTAGCCGTTGGCCGAATTGAAGCTGCCGGTCGTGTTCTGGGCAAGCGCGCCGGTCCCGTTGCCCTCGTTCTGGTTGCCGGTCGTGTTGAAGGCCAGGGAATTGTACCCGAACGCCGTGTTGCCGGCACCGGTCGTGTTGTTCGGAAGCGAGTTGTACCCGACGGCCGTCAGGTCGATGCCGGTCGTGTTCTGCCAAAGCGACCGGAAACCAACGGCCACGTTCTGGTTTCCCGTGGTGTTGCTGAGGAGGGCCTGGCTGCCGACGCCGACGTTGTTGCTTCCCGCGGTGTCGTTGAGGAGCGCCTGGTACCCGGCGGCGGTGTCATTTGTGCCGGAGGTCACCGAGCCCAGCGCCTGGGTGCCGACATTTGTGTTGGTCTGTGCGCGCGCGGTGCCGCAGAGGAGCAGCGCGACCGCGGTACCAGCGACTTGGATCAATTCCTTTGCCGAGTATTTCATAAGATGCTCCCGCTGCTAACGATTCATGGACGTTTCCTGATTCACCTGAAAATCGACGTGGGCTGTTCGGGCGATCCCGGGCGACAGCAATGAGGCTATAAGAGACACTAAGTGCTGGCACGCCACCCTATTATGCCTCGATATAGCCCGGCTGGATGTGTTTGGAACTATTGGCGTGCTGCCAGCAGGGGGGGCGGTTGCCGAATTGAGGCCTGCATTTCCGGAAAGGAAGCCTCCAAAGCGGTGGCGGCAGGCACGGTCAAAATTCCCGTGACTTCCCAAAGCCCGCCGGGAAATCCAGAGAAGCATTGGCCGACGCGGGCCTTCGAGATCGCCCCGCAAACTTGCGCCTTTACACCTAAAGGCACGGTATCTAAATGGATGGCATACAATGGAATCCGATAAGAAACAGGCGACGCGAACCCTTGACGTGGGCGAAGTTAAGGCCTTCTGGGACTCACAGGCAGCGAACACCGGAATCGCGCCCGAGGCCGTGACCCACCGGGACCACCAGCAGCGGCTGCTTGAGATCGGCATTGCGGGCAGTTACCTGCGCCCCGGCGACCGGCTTCTCGATGTGGGCTGCGGCAATGGCTATGCGACGGCCCTCTTTGCCCGGAAAGTCGCCAGCGTGCTCGCCGTGGACTATTCGGCAGGCATGGTCGAGCGGGCCCGGCGCGAGCATGCGGCGCAGGCCAATATCCGGTGGGAGGTGCAGGATGCGACATCACTCAAGGTGGAGGCCGGGCAATTCGACGTGGCGATGACCCTTCGCTGCCTGATCAACCTCGGCTCTTGGCCTGCCCAGCAGGAGGCCATCCTTCAGGTACGCGATGCGCTCAGGGTGGGTGGGTTATTCCTGATGGGAGAGGGATCCGTCCAGGGGCGCGCGGGACTCAACAAGGCGCGCGAGGCCTGCGGGCTTCCGGTGATGCCCTCGGTCGCCCATAACATTGATTTCGACGAGAATGACCTATGGCCATTCGTGAAATTGCATTTCGACGTGGTGGAAGTGCGGCGTTTTGGATTGTACGACCTCGTGAGCCGCGTGATCCACCCCCTGCTGGTGCAGCCCGAGGAGCCGCGCTACGACGCGAAGATCAACGAGGTTGGCCGGGTGTTGGCCGAGCGCCTTGAGGGGTTCGGCGAGCTCGGGCGCGAATTCATCGCCGTCCTCCGGAGAAAATGACCTGAACGGGTCCGGTGGCTTTGGGTGTGGGGGGACCGGCGGCCGTCAGAAATTGATGCGCTTCTCAATGATGTAGCGGGGTCGGCCCCGGGTCTCGTCGAACGCGCGCCAGAGGTATTCGCCGAGGATGCCCAGCATGACAAGCTGCACCCCCGACACGATCAGGAGCACGCACATAAGCGACGACCAACCCTGAATCGGGTTGCCGTACTTGATGGCCCGGACCGCGATGAATCCGGCATAGAGAAAGCCGCTGAACGCGAAGAAGAGGCCGCAGGTCGACGCCAGGCGCACGGGCGCGTACGAGAAGCTCACGAAGGAGTCCACCGCCAGCTTGAACTTCTTTGTCATGGTCCAGTTGGACTTTCCGCTGTGCCGCGCGGCCTTGGTGTAGGTGACGTAGGCCTGGTCGAATCCCATCCACTGGATGAGGGACAGCACCGAGGTGTGCTTCTCCGGGGCATTTCTGAGCTGATCGATCACCTTCTTGTCCAGAAGAAGGAAGTCGGCGCCCTTCTTCGGGGGTTGGACCTCCGCAAAGCGGCACATGAGCTCGTAGTAGATGCGCGAGAGGAGCTTGGTCACGAACGACTCGCCCTCCCGCTTCTCCCTGACCGCCCAAACGATTGCGGCCCCGCCGCGCCATTTTTCGACGAGCAGGGGGATCGTCTCGGGCGGATCCTGGAGGTCTGCGGCGAGGATTACGGCGGCGTCCCCGCTGCAATGCTCAAGGCCCGCCGTGAAGGCCTTGTGGCTGCCGAAATTCTTGGAAAAGCGAAGGACCTTCACGCGCGGGTCGGCGGCCGCGAGTCCAGCCAGGACCTTGGGTGTCCCGTCGCTCGAATGGTCGTCGACAAACACGATCTCGACATTCAGTCCGAGCGACACCCAGTCCACGGCGGTCACAAGCTTGTACAAAAGGGGAATGTTCTCCTCCTCGTTGAAGGCCGCGACAACGACCGAAAGGGTGCACTGGCTTTGGCTCATGGGGATTTCCGAGGGGAGGGGGTTGCTGCCGCAGCGTGGATTCGCACGAGCTGGCACACGCGGTCGATATCAGCGTCAGCCATCTGGGAGTAAAGGGGCAAACACACGCACTGGTCGCTGGCGCTCTCGCTCTCCGGAAAGGACTGGATTCCAAAACGCTCGACATAGCACGGCTCGCGGTGGATCGACATGATGCCCCGGCGGCTGGCAACGCCCTCCCCGAGCAGGCGCTGCATGAAGGAGTCGCGCGTGGCGGCGGTCGAACCGAGAAGGCGGATGAGGTAGGTCTGGTGGTTCCAGCGGCTATCCGGCGGTTCGGTGAAGATGCCGATCCCGGGAACGCCGACGAGGGCCGAATCATAGCGCGCGGCGATGGCACGGCGGCGCTCGACGATTCCGTCCAGCCGCCCCAATTGGCCGAGCCCGATCGCCGCCTGGACGTCGGTAAGGCGATAGTTGAATCCGAGGATCGGGTAGGCTTCCGACACGACGGTTTTCGACGCGTGCCTCTGGAGGTCGTTGACCGACATCCCGTGCTGGCGCAGCAGCCGAAGTTTCGCGGCGAGCCCCTCGTCGTTTGTAGTGATCATTCCCCCGTCGCCGGTGCTCATGACCTTGCGCGGGTGGAAGCTGAAGCAGACCAGGGGTGAGTGGGTGTTGTCCCCGATCGGCTTTCCCTTGTAGGTGCTCCCGATGGCGCAGGCGGCGTCCTCGACGAGCGCGAGGCCCTCCTCCCTGCAGATGCCCGACAGCGCTGCGAGGTCGCAGGGGCGGCCCACCTGGTGGACCGCGAGGACGGCCCGGGTCTTCGGGGTGATGGCCCCGGAGACTAGGCCAGGGGACATGTTGAGCGTAGCGGGGTCGATGTCCACGAACACGGGCAGGGCCCCGCAGTAGAGGATCGCGTTCGAGGTTGCGATGAAGCTGTGGGGCGTCACGATGACTTCGTCCCCGGGCCGGACACCGGCCGCCAGCAGGGAGATGTGGAGCGCGGCGGTGCAGTTGCATACGGCCACCGCATGGGCGGAACCCGTTCGGGCCGCGAATGCCTTCTCGAATTCGGCGACGCGCGGCCCCTGGGTGATCCACCCGCTCCGGATCGTCTCCGCGACGAGCGCGATCTCCTCGTCGCCCATCTCGGGC
>PLXR01000126.1:0-146 GCA_003151495.1 Opitutaceae bacterium | reverse complement strand
CGACCCAGAGCCGCGGCACGTCGCCAGGGCGGCCGGGGGCGAAGACGGGCTTCAGGTCGCCGCGCCCGAGCGCACCGAGGACAAGGTGGGCGAGCTCGTCGATCCTGATCTCCTCCCCGTAGCCGAGGTTGACGACGTCGCCGACC
>PLXR01000080.1 GCA_003151495.1 Opitutaceae bacterium | reverse complement strand
ACGCCGATGAATGGAATCATCGGCATGACCAGCCTCATCGGGGAAACCGCCCTCAGCGCGGAGCAGCGCGATTACGTCAACACCATTCGCTCCTCGAGCGAGGCGCTGCTGACCATCATCAACGACATCCTTGATTTTTCCAAGATCGAGTCGGGGAAGATGGAGCTCGAGCGCGCGCCGTTCGAGCTGGCGCTCTGCGTGGAGGAGGCCCTCGACCTGTTCGCCCCGACCGCGGCGGCGAAGCGCCTCGAGATCGGCTACCACGTGGAGCCCGACGTCCCGCCATGGATCGTGGGCGACGTCACCCGCCTGCGCCAGATCATCGTCAACCTGGTGAACAACGCCATCAAGTTCACCCCCGCCGGGAGCATCTCGATCCAGGTCCGCAGGATCCCCCTGGACGCCACCGTGCGCGCGACGCCGGCAGGCAGGATGAGGCTCGAGATCACGGTACAGGACACGGGCATCGGCATCCCCCAGGACCGGATCGACAGGCTCTTCAAGGCCTTCAGCCAGGTGGACTCGTCCACGACGCGCAAGTACGGCGGAACCGGCCTCGGCCTGGCGATCTGCCAGCGCCTCTGCCAGCTGATGAACGGGGACATCCGCGTCGAGAGCGAGCCGGGCAAGGGGTCCATGTTCACGATCGCCATCATGACCGACGCCGCCCAGCGCCCCGCCGAGATCTCGGCGCCGCCGTTCGCGGGGATCGACCTGAAGGGTTGCCTCGCGCTGTGCATCGAGGACAACCCGATCACGCGGGCGCGCCTGCGCACGCTCTTCGACCAGCTCGGGGCGACCTGCGTCTTCGCCAACGACTCGGATTCGGCCATAGAGATGGCCCCCACCCTCCCCACCCGTCCTGCCATCGTCATCCTGGACCTGCCGGAATTCGAGAGCCAGCATGCGCTCGACGTCGCGGCCGAGATCAAGTGCCCGAGGCTCGCCCTGTTCCGCCTGGGCCAGGTGCCGCCGCCGGCCCCGAAGGACGGCTACCCGTACGCGACCCTGTCCAAGCCGATCAAGACGGTGTCGTTCTACCAGGCCCTCGCGCTCCTCGGGAACCGCTCGGGAAGCGGCGGGGTCGCCGTCCAGGCCCGGCACGAGGACAGGCCGATCGCCGAGGAGATCCCCCTCACGGTGCTGCTGGCCGAGGACAACGCCGTCAACCAGAAGGTCGCACTGCGGTTCCTCGAGAGGATGGGCTACAGCGCCGACGCGGTCGGCAACGGCCTCGAGGCCGTGAACGCCTTCCAGAACCGCAACTACGACCTGGTGCTCATGGACCTCCAGATGCCGGAGATGGACGGGCTCGAGGCGAGCCGCCGGATCAGGAGGACGCTGCCCGCCGAGCGCCAGCCGAAGATCATCGCGCTCACGGCCAATGCGATGCAGGGCGACCGTGAGATCTGCCTCGACGCCGGGATGGACGACTACATCTCAAAGCCGGTGAAGATGCACGAGATCGTCGCCGCCATCAGGCGCCAGTTCCCGAAGGTCAAGGCGGTGCCGACGGTCAGCGGCTGACCCGCGGAAAGAGCCGGCGGATCTCGGCCGAGTGCGCCCCGGAGAGGGCGAGGTTGCGCAGCTCGAGGGGGTCGCTCTCGAGGTCGAAGAACAGCCAGGGGGTTCCGTCCTGGTTCAGCACGAGCTTGCGGGTGCGCGTGCGCACGCCGCTCCAGGGCCGGTCGCACTGGTCCGGGAGGCGGACCACGGAGGGCATGGACATGCGCGCGATGCCCTCGGCGCCGGGCACGGTTTGACCCGCGGCCTCCCGCCCCCCGTCGGCCCACGAGGCTGCGAGCCCCGGCAGGTCGATGAGCGAGAAGGGCCTGTCGTCCGACCCCGCGCGCCATGGACCGCGCGCCAGCAGGGGAACCCGGACGCTCTCCTCGTGGGGCCAGCCCTTGCGGAAGAGCCCGTGGGAGCCGTGCATGTCGCCGTGGACCGAGGTGAAGACGACGACCGTGCCGGGATCAAGCCCGTCAACAAGGGTCCCGATTGAGCGGTCCGTGGCCTCGATGTGGGCGTAGTAGCCAGGAAGCTCCCTGAGGGCCCTCTCCCGGACACCCGGGTCCGCGGGGACGTTGCCCCGCAGGGCGGGCGCGCCCGCCGCGGCCCGGGCGCCGGGTGCCGGCGCGTCGTAGGGGGGGTGCGGGGCCTCGAGGCTCACGACCGCGAACCAGGGGCCGGCGAGGCCCCGCAGGAACTCAAGGGCGCGGCCGCACAGGACGTCGCTCTGGTAGCCCTCGAACCGGGCGGGCGCCCCAAGCCGGGTCCCGTGCAGCCACGGGTCGTTGAGGAGGAAGCCGCTCTCGAACCCCTCCCAGAAGGAGAACCCGCCCCGGTGCTCCTTCGGGACGAGGGTCCTCGCGTGGTCCTCGCCGACGAGCCTCGCGGCGCTGTCGCGCGAGGACAGGTGCCATTTTCCGAAGAACACCGTCTCGTAGGAGCGCTCGCCCATCAGGTGCGCGATCGTCCGGGCGCCGGCCGGCAGCGGGTCGAAATATTCCCGGATCCCGTTCGCCGGGGAGGCCACGCCCGTCAGCATCGCGGCCCGCGCGAAGGGTCCGAAGGGGTGCGGCGTCACAGCCTGGGTGAAGTTCATGCTCCCGGCCGCGAGCGCGTCGAGGCGGGGCGTGCGCGCGTTGGGGTCCCCGGAATACCCGCACGCCTGGGCCCGCCACTGGGTGGTCACGATCCAAAGGATGTTGGGGCGCATTGCGGGGGGGCGGGGGTTGTGAAACCTTAACGACTACACTAGCTTGGCGGATCCCGTGCAATCCAGCGCAGACAAGGCCCGTTGGTGGCTCTGGCCCACAATCCTCTCCCTGGACGCCCCCGTGGTCGTTGTCCTCTGGCAGCAGCTGATCGCGCGGGGCGCGTCCGTCCACGCGGGCCTCCCCGAGGCAGCCGTGCTCGGCGCCTCCGTGTGGCTCGCGTATGCCGCCGACCGCTGGATAGAGGGCTGGCGGCTCGTCCCGGCGTCGGTCCAGACCCACCGGCACCGCTTCCACCAGCGGCACCGGCGGGCGATCGCTGCGGCGTGGGGGATGGTCCTGTGCGCCGACGTCGCGGTGGCGGTCCGGAGCCTGACCCCGCGTGAGTTCCGGGCGGGGATCGTCATCCTGATCCCGGTCGCCGCCTACCTCCTCTCGCACCAGCTCGTCCACCGGGACCGGCGCTGGCGGGCCCCGAAGGAGCTGTGCGTCGCGGTGCTCCTCGGGGGCGGCGCGGCCGCGTTCATCGCGGGCCAGGCGGGCGCAGACCTGGCGGGGATGACGGTGCCGCTCGGGCTCTTCATGCTGCTGTGCTTCGCCAACTGCACGCTGATCTCCCTCTGGGAGCACGAGGTCGACAGGATGCACGGCCAGACCTCCCTCGCGCTCCAGTTCTCCGGCGCCGCCGCGGTCGGAAGGCTGCTTCCCTGGGCGGCCTGCCTTGGCGCCTGCGCGGCGTGGCTCTGGTCAGGCTCGCCGACGGCCGGGGCCTGCGCCGCGGCGAGCGCCGCCCTCCTCGGGTTGGTCGACCTCGCCGAGCGCCGGATCGGGCGGATGAAGGCCCGGGTCCTTGCGGATGTCGCGCTCATGACCCCGATCGTCGCCCTCCTTGCCGGGAGGCTTCCGTGAGCGGGGGGGCCAGGGGCTTCGATCGGATTGCCCGCTGGTACCGGCCCGCGGAGTTCCTTGCGTTCGGCCGCGACCTCGAGAGGGCCCGGTTCATGCACCTCGACCGCCTCGCCGCTTGCGCCAGCATCCTCCTCCTGGGGGAGGGCGACGGG
>PLXR01000066.1 GCA_003151495.1 Opitutaceae bacterium | reverse complement strand
CGAGGCCCTGGCCGACCTCAACGCCCTCACCCATCCGGCCATCCGCGAGGTCGTGGGCGCGCGTATCGCCGAGCTCGAGGGCACCGACCGGGTGGTGGTGGTCGACACGCCCCTGCTGGCCGAGACGACCAACCCCGACTGGGGCATCGCCGGCGTCATCGTCGTCGACGTCCCGATCGAGGTGGCCGTCGACCGCCTGGTCCACCAGCGGGGCCTGTCCGAGGCGGACGCCAAGGCCCGCATCGCGGCGCAGCTGAGCCGGGAGGAGCGCCGGAAGATCGCGGACCTCGTCATCGACAACAGCGGCGACCGGAGCTCCCTCGAGCGCCAGGTGGCGCGCGCCTGGGAGTGGGTCCTCGGGCTGGCCAAGCGCTGAGCGGACGGCGCTCCGCCTCGCCGGCCCCCTCCCGTCGGCGGGTGACGGCGAGAAAGGTCACAGGGGGCCGGTACGATCGACACATGCCCGCGTTCCAGGTCGTCTCCGACTTCGAGCCGGCCGGTGATCAGCCCAAGGCCATCGCCCAGCTGACGGAAGGGGTGAAGCGGGGCGACCGGTTCCAGACCCTCCTCGGCATCACCGGCAGCGGCAAGTCCGCCACCATCGCCTGGACGATCGCCGAGGTCCAGAAGCCGACGTTGATCATCGCCCCCAACAAGTCGTTGGCCGCGCAGCTGGCCAACGAGTTCAGGGAGTTCTTCCCCCACAACCGGGTGGAGTACTTCGTGTCCTACTACAACTACTACCAGCCGGAGGCGTACCTTCCCTCGAGCGACACCTACATCGAGAAGGACTCCTCGATAAACGAGGAGATCGAGCGCCTCAGGATGTCGACGACGAGCTCGCTCGTGAGCCGCCGCGACGTGATCGTCGTGGCGAGCGTCTCGTGCATCTACGGACTCGGTTCCCCCGAGGACTTCACGGAGCTCCGGATCCCGATCCGCACCGGCGAGGAGCTCGGCCGGAACTCCCTCCTGGAGCGCCTGGTGGACAACATATACGACCGCAACGACTTCGAGCTGAAGCCGGGCCGGTTCCGGGTCCGCGGCGACGTCGTGGACGTGATGCCCGCCTACTCGGAGCACGGCCTGAGGGTCGAGTTCTTCGGGGACACCGTCGATGCCCTGAGCGAGTTCGACCCCCTGACGGGCGAGGTGACCCGCACCCTCGAGAAGTTCGACCTCTATCCGGCGAACCAGTACGTGAGGACCCGCGGCTCGATGACGCCGGCGATCAACTCGATCAAGAGGGAGCTCGAGGAGCGGGTCGCCTGGTTCGAGTCGCAGGGCAAGTACCTTGAAGCGCAGAGGATCAAGATGCGCACCAACTACGACATCGAGATGCTCCAGGAGATGGGATTCTGCAACGGGATCGAGAACTACTCTCTGCACTTCGGCAGCCGCAAGCCGGGCGACCGGCCGTTCTGCCTGTTGGACTTCTTCCCGAAGGACTTTCTGCTGATGGTCGACGAGAGCCACGTCACGGTGCCCCAAATCGGGGGAATGTACAACGGAGACCGCTCGAGGAAGCAGACGCTCGTGAACTTCGGCTTCCGGCTGCCGTCGGCTCTCGACAACCGTCCCCAGAACATTGAGGAATTCGAGCGGATCACCGGCCAGACGCTCTACGTCTCAGCCACCCCGTCTGCCTTCGAGGTCGGAAGGTCGTCCGTCGTGGCCGAGCAGGTCATCCGGCCAACGGGCCTCCTTGACCCCGAGATCTCGGTGCGGCCGATCAAGGGCCAGGTCGAGGACCTTATCGGCGAGGCCAGGACCGCGGCGGCGGCCGGCGAGCGCGTCCTCGTGACGACCCTCACCAAGAGGCTCTCCGAGGACCTGACGGCCTACCTGCGGGAGGCAAAGATCCGGGTCGAATACCTCCACTCAGACATCGACACGATCGAGCGGATCGAGATTCTGCGCAACCTGCGGCTCGGCAACTTCGACGTCCTGATAGGGATCAACCTGCTCCGGGAGGGCCTCGACCTCCCTGAGGTCGCCCTGGTGGCGATCCTCGACGCCGACAAGGAGGGCTTCCTCAGGAGCGAGACCAGCCTCATCCAGACCGCGGGGCGAGCCGCCCGCCATGAGAAGGGCCGTGTGATCTTCTATGCGGACACGATCACCGGCTCCATAGCCCGCACGATCGAGGTCACCCGGGAGAGGCGGACGCGCCAGATCGCCTACAACCAGGAGCATGGGATCGTACCGCGGAGCACAAAGCGGGGCGCCCAGGCGAGCCTGCAGGCCTACGACGCGGGAGCGGACAAGGCGGAGGCCGAGGTGACCGAGGGCTCCGAGGACGTGGCTGCCGTCATCGCCGAGCTCGAGGAGGAGATGCAGGAGGCGGCCGGGCGCCTCGAATTCGAGAAGGCCGCGCTCATCCGCGACCAGGTCGACGCCCTGAGGTCGGGCAAGTTCAAGAAGCTGGCGGGCCGGCCCACGGGCCGGCTCAGGCCCATGCGCTAGGGTTCTGGAGCCGGGGGCTGAGGACCCCGATGCAGGGGAGGTTCCGGTAGCGCTCCGCGAAGTCCAGGCCGTAGCCCACCACGAACTTGTCGGGGATCCTGAAGCCCACGAAGTCGGCCTCGAACGGAACCTCGCGCCGGCCCTGCTTGTCGAGGAGGACGCAGGTCCTCAGGCTCGCCGGGTTGAGCTGCCTCACGAGCCCTGAGACGAGCTTGATCGTCTTGCCGGTGTCCAGGATGTCGTCGATCAGGAGCACGTGGCGGTTGGCGATGTCGATCGTCAGGCTGTGCACCACCTGGGGCGCCCCTACCGACTTCGTCTTGTCGCCGTAGCTCGAGATCCTCACGCAGTCCAGGCGCACCGGGTTGTCGATCTCCCTCATGAGGTCCGCCGTGAACATGACGGCCCCGTTGATGATCGAAATGATCGTGAACTCGCCCGAGCCGAAGACCTCCCGGATCTCCTGTCCCAGCTCCTTTACGCGGGCCTTTATCTGCTCCTCGGTGAACATCACGCTTTCCAGATCTGGGTGTCCCTGGGTCCTCGGTGGGGTCGGCATCGGTAGGGCCACAGAAAGCAGGAACCCGCTGCCTTAGGCAAACCGTTACGGCGAAAACCCACGGTCCCCCTCGCGGGCGCCTTTTTGACTTCGACTCCGAAGCCTCTTCGACCGAGGCTTCGGCTTTCGCGCGGTGCATGATCTCCATCCGGATTGAGAAACTGACCAAACGCTTCGGCGCCGTGACGGCGCTGCACGGCCTGGACCTGCGTGTCGAGCCGGGCGAGCTGTTCTTCCTCCTCGGACCGAGCGGGTGCGGGAAGACGACGCTCCTGCGGTGCCTGGCCGGATTCTACATCCCCGACGAGGGCACGATCCTCTTCGGGGACGAGGACGTGACGCGGCTGGCCCCCCACAAGCGCAACACGGGCATGATGTTCCAGAGCTACGCGCTCTGGCCCCACATGACGGTCGCCGAGAACGTCGCCTTCGGTCTCGAGGAGAGGAAGCTCCCCAGGGCCGAGATCCGCACCAAGGTCGGCGAGGCCCTCGAGAGCGTCCACATGGGCTCCTACGCCGAGCGCCGGCCCAACCAGCTCTCCGGCGGCCAG
>PLXR01000147.1 GCA_003151495.1 Opitutaceae bacterium | reverse complement strand
CTCGAGCGGTGCCGACGTGGTGAGCGACGTGTCCTTTTCCGTACAGGCCGCGGAGCTGTTCGGTCTCGTCGGCGAGTCCGGCTCGGGCAAGACGACCGTCGCCCTCGCGCTCCTCGGGCATGCCCGGCGGGGTCTCAATATCTCGGCGGGCGAGATTCGCCTCGACGGCGAGAACCTCCTCGAGCTCAAGTCCGGCGAGCTGAGGCAACTGCGTGGGGCCAAGGTGGCATACGTTCCCCAGGACCCGTCCGCCGCACTCGACCCGACGCTTCGCATCGGGTTCCAACTACGCGAAGCCCTCCGCGTCCACCCCGGCACTGTCGACGATCTCGAAGGGCGCGTGACCGAGGTGCTGCGCGAGTCGAGTCTCGACTCCACGCCCGAGATGCTGAAGCGGTACCCTCATCAGCTCTCCGGCGGCCAGCAGCAGCGGGTGGCGCTCGCCCGGGCGCTCGTGATACGCCCGAGGTGCCTCCTGCTGGACGAGCCCCTCTCAAACCTGGACGCAAGGCTTCGCCTCGAGATGCGCATGGAGATCCGCAGGGTCTGCAAGGAGTTCAAGCTCACCACGGTCTACGTGACCCATGACCAGAAGGAGGCGCTGTCGGTCTCGGACAGGATGGCGATCCTCGACGGGGGCCGGATCCTCCAGGTCGGGACGCCCCAGGAGATCTACCGGCGCCCCGCCCGCAGGACCGTGGCGGACTTCATCGGCGAGACGAACTTCATCCCGGGGACCGTGGTCTCGGTGTCGGGTGCCGGCGCCCGGGTGACGACCGGGATCGGCGATTTCGACGGGGTCCTTGGCGAGCCCGCGTCGCCGCCGGCGGCCGGGTCCGCAGTCACGGTCTCGATCAGGCCGGAATGCTGGGTCATCTCCGCGGACAGGCCGACGGGCAACTGCGTCCGGGGCCGGATCGGCCAGTCCGTCTACCTGGGCGAGAACGCCCAGTACGACTTCGTGTCGGGGGCCACGACGCTCAAGATCCTCGAGCTCAACCCCAGGTTCGTCGACCGCTCCGGTTCCGAGGAATTCCACGCGAGCGTCCGGCCCGAGGACGTCGTCGTCCTGGGAGAGTAGGGGAGGGCGATGCTGAAACGGGCGATCATCGTCCTGGCCCTCGTGGCATCGGTCGCGCTGCCCTTCGTCCTGAGGCCCCACAGGGCCTCGCCGGGCGGGGCGGACGACACGCTGGTCATCATCACTCCCCACAACGAGGCGATCCGCCACGAGTTCACGCTCGGCTTCGGGGACTGGTACAAGGCGAGGACCGGCAGGACCGTGTTCCTCGACTGGAGGATGATCGGGGGGACGAGCGAGATCGCGCGCTACCTGGAGGGCGAGTACGTCGCCTCGTTCAGGAACCTCTGGACGGGGCAACTGGGGAGGGCCTGGAGCGCCGAGATCCAGGCGGCATTCCAGAACGGGAGGCTCGCGCCCGACGCGCCGCGGGACGCCAGGGAGGCGCGGGCCGCGTTCCTCGGCTCCGACGCGGGCTGCGGGATCGACCTGTTCTTCGGCGGCGGGCCCTTCGACTTCGAGCGCCAGGCCCGGAGCGGCAGGCTTGTCGACTCCGGGATCGGCAGGCTTCATCCGGAATGGTTCACGGAGGACGCCCTCCCGAGGACATTCGGGGGCGAGGTCTATTGGGACAAGGGCGGCCTCTGGTACGGCTCCGTGCTGAGTTCCTACGGCATCCTCTTCAACCGGGACGCGCTGCGGCGCCTCGGCATCGAACGGGAGCCCGGGCGGTGGGACGACCTGGCCGATCCCCGGTTCCTGGGGCAGGTCGGCATGTGCGACCCGACGAAGAGCGGCTCCATCGCGGCGGCATTCGAAAACGTGGTCCAGCAGAAGATGCACGAGAGGGTGGACGCGCTCCCGCCCGGGGCGGGTGCCGGGGCGACCGCCGCGGCCGTCCGCCAGGGATGGGTGGACGGGCTCAGGCTCCTGCAGCTGGTCGGGGCCAACGCACGCTACTTCACCGACACCTCCCAGAAGCCCCCGATCGACGTCGCCTCGGGCGACTGTGCGGCGGGGATGTGCATCGACTTTTACGGGCGCGAGCAGCAGGAGGCCGTCCGGAGGCGTTCGGACGGCCCGGAGAGGCTCGGCTACGTCTCGCCCCCCGGCGGGGCGGCGTACTCGGTGGACCCGATCGCGCTCCTCAGGGGCGCGCCGCACCCGCGGGTCGCGCTCGCCTTCATCGAGTACACGCTCTCCCTCGAGGGGCAGAAGCTCTGGAACTACCGGGCGGGGACCCCGGGGGGGCCCAGGCAGTTCGCGCTGCGGCGCCTGCCGGTGCGAAGGGACTTCTACGGCTCCGCGGAGCGGGTCGGCTACATGAGCGACCCGGAAGCGAACCCCTACTCCCAGTCCAAGGTGCTCGTCCACCACGACGAGTGGACGGCCCAGCTCTTCCAGGAGCTCTCCTATGTCATCCGCGTGGTGGCCTCGGACACCCATCCCGAGCTCGTGAGCGCCTGGCGCGCGGTCATCGCCGCGCCCGAGCCGGCTAGGAGGCGCGCCCTCGATGTTCTCCAGGACATGTCGGCCGTCGACTACGACCAGGCGCTCGGGCCCGTGAAGAGGGCGCTGGGCTCCAAGAACCTGGTGGACTCGGTTCGGCTCTCACGGGACCTGGACGGGCTCTTCCGGAGAAACTACGCCCGGGCCGAGCGAATCGCCCGCGGGCGGGACCCTGGGCCCTAGAGGGCCGCGAACGCCGCCGCAAAGGCGGACTTGTCGGCGGCCTTGAAGAACGAGGTCCCGGCGACGAAGGTGTCGGCCCCCCTGGCCCGGCAGAGCGCGCCCGTCGCAAGGTCTATCCCCCCGTCGACCTCGATCCGCAGCTCGAGGCCCCGCTCGGACCTCCAGCGGTCGACCTGGGCGATCTTCGGGAGCGTGTCCTCCCTGAAGGCTTGGCCGCCGAAGCCCGGCTGCACCGTCATCACGAGGACAAGGTCGACCTCGCCGAGGAAAGGCTCCACGGCCTCGACGGGGGTCCCGGGGTTGAGAGCCAGTCCCGCCCTGCATCCGTGGGAGCGGATAGCGCCGAATATGGCGAGGTGGTTGACCGGGGGCTCGACATGGATCGTGATCCGGTCGGCGCCGGCCTTCGCGAAGGCCCCGATGTAGCGGTGGGGCTCGGAGATCATCAGGTGCGTGTCGAAGAAGAGCTTCGACCCGTGGCGCCGGAGCGCGGCCAGGGTCTCGGGCCCGAAGGAGAGGTTTGGGACGAAGTGCCCGTCCATGATGTCCAGGTGGAGCCACGAGGGTCCCGCCGCGGCGACCGCCGCGGCCGCCTGGCCCAGTTCCGCGTGGTCCGAGGCGAGGAGGGAGGGGGCGAGGATTGGCTCTTTCATTCGGGGGGCACCCGGGCTCACCACACGTCCAGGACGGCGTGGGTCACCCTGGAGCTGAGTTGTTCGGCGAGGAGCGGGAGCGTGTTGTACTCGGACTGGAGCTGGTCGTTGCTGGTGCCGAAGGGCACCGAGCCGAGCCCGTTGTCGGTGAAGGCCTCACGCTGGACCTCGATCAGGCGCCCGTCAAAGAGCTTCCGGCCGCTGCGGTTGTCGCGGAGCGTGCAGCTTGCCGTCAGCCTCAGAGTGAACTTTCGGGCGAGCCCGTTGTCGTCCTCGCGGTTCGCCGCATTGTCGCGGTGATAGGTGACGAGCGTGACCTCGAGCGTCGCGTCGGCGTCGGCCGAGCTCGCCGCGACGGCCACCCGCCCGTCCTTGATGAAGGCCTCCCGGACCATGGTGGTGAAGAGGACCTGGGACTGGGCGAGGGTGGTCTTGTTGCCGGTCGCCTCGACGAAGATCGTCGAGAACGCGGGCGCGGGACCGGCGCCGAGGTGGTAGTGCGCGCACCCCTGGGCCAGCAACGCCGCGACTAGGACCAGGCCCCATGCTCGCGTCATCGGGAGTGCGCCTGGGGCGGCCTCAGAAGAGCCAGAACCGCTTCTTGGGGGCGGTCGTGGGCCTGATCATCTGCTTGGACGTCTTCGCCTCCAGCTCGGCCAGCCGCTTCTTTGCGAGGCCCGCGGGCTTGGAATCCGGGTATGCGGTGATGGCCTCGTTGTAGAAGACCTTGGCAGCCGTGAAATTGTACCGCTTGTAGAAGTAGTAGTCCCCGATGTAGATTTTGCTCTGGGCGAGGATTGTCTTCATCTTGTCCAGGCCCGAGGCCGCCGCACCGACGCTGGTGTCGCCCGGGAACAGGATCATGTAGTCCTCGTAGTACGTCAGTGCCTCCTTGGTGGAGGCCTGGTCGTACTTCGGGCCCTCCGTCAGGGACGCGTGGAGGTCGCCAAGCTTGAGGTAGGCCACGGGAGCCAGGACGCTCTGGGGATAGGTGTTCACGAGTCGGTCGAGCGCGTCGATCGCCTGGTCGGTGTCCTTGTTGGCCTGGTAGCCGCGCGCCGCATCCATGAGCGCAAGGGGCGCATAGTCGCTGTAGGGGGCGTCGAGCACGACCACCTCGAAGTAATCGGTCGCGCGCGCGCGGTTCGTGAACTCGGGGATGAAGCCCCAGAGCCAGTTGTGCCCCCCGTCCATGAGGATCGAGGCGATCCGGTACTGCTCGCCGACCACGTCGTTGAACCGCTTCGTGTTCGGGTAGCGCCTGAGCACGGTTTGGAGGTCCTTGAACGCGTCGTAGTACTGCTTCCTCTTGATCAGGAGCTGGGCCGCCCGGAAGTAGGCCTCGGGCGCGTATACCGAGCCCGGGTACTTGGATGCCACCCTCTCGTACACCCGGATGGCCGCGTGGTTGCTGCCCTCCTCCTCGCTGCGCCTCGCCCGGTTCATCATCTCCAGGGCCGTCTTGCCGGGAGCCCCCGTGAGCCCGGAAAGCGCCCCGCCCTCGATCTTCCAGCCGGTCGAGGGGCTCCATTCGAGGTCCGCGGCGAGCCTGGGAGCGGCGCCCAGCGCGACGGCCGCCGCGAGCCAGTAGGGCATTAAGGAGCGGCGGGAAAAAGGGTTCGGCATGAGGGCGGAAATCACCAGCGAATCAGGGCGCTACCGTAGGTCAAGCCTGCCCCGAAAGCGACGAGGAGCGTCAGCTCCCCCTGCTTGATGCGGCCCGCCTTGCGGGCCTCATCGAGGGCTATCGGGATGGATGCCGCCGACGTGTTGCCGTAGCGGTCGACGTTGACGAAGAACCTCTCCACGGGGAGCTCCAGGTACTGGGCTATGGCGTCGATGATGCGCAGGTTGGCCTGATGGGGGATCACTAGGTCAATCTGATGGGCCGCGAGGCCGTGTTGTTCCAAAATATCTCGCGCCGCCTCCTCCATGACCCGGACGGCCAGCTTGAAGACCTCCTTGCCCTTCATCTTTATGAACTGCTCGCCCCTGGCGATCGAGTCCGGGGTGGTGGGGGTCCTGCTGCCGCCCCCGGGGATGATCAGGAGGTCGGTGTCCTCCCCGAGGGAGCCGAGCTTGGTGCCTATGAGCCCGATCCCGCGCTTCGGGCTCACGCCTATCACGACCGCGCCCGCGCCGTCCCCGAAGAGCATGCAGGTCCCGCGGTCCTGCCAGTCGACGACCGAGGAGAGCTTCTCGGCCCCGATGACGAGCGCCTTGCTGTAGCGCCCCGAGCTGATCATGGCGCACGCCGTGTCGATCGCGTAGATGAAGCCCGAGCAGGCGGCGTTCACGTCGAAGCAGGCGGCCGTGCTGGGGATGCCGAGCTTGTGCTGGATGATGCACGCCGTGGACGGCATCGGGTAGTCCGGGGTCACGGTCGCGACGACGACCAGGTCGATCTCGGAGGCCTTCACGCCCGAGTCCTCGAACGCGCGCCGGGCGGCCTGGATCGCCAGGTCGCTTGTCGCCTCGTCGGGACCGGCGATCCGCCGCTCGCGTATGCCGCTCCTCGCGCGGATCCACTCGTCGGAGGTGTCCACCATCTTGGCGACGTCCTCGTTGGTCAGGATTCGGTCCGGGGCGTAGGAGCCTGTTCCCAGAATTACGGTCGAGCGTGTGGGCATGCCGGAAGCCTTACGAGGCGGGTACGATGAGCAGGTCGTTCGCCCGCGCGATGTCCGCCACCATACGCTGGTTCATGTCCGCCTTGATGATTTCTCCTGCCGCCCTGATCGCGCTCTTGATCGCGTTGCGGTTGGAGGAGCCGTGGGCCTTCAGGATGTTGCCGCGAAGCCCCAGGAGGGGCGCCCCGCCGTAGCGTTCCGGGTTTATCCTGTCCTTGAGCGCGGCGAAGGCGCCCTTCGAGAGGAGCGCGCCGGTCCTGCGCATCGGGTTCGCCCCGAGCTCCTCGCGCAGCATGCTGCGGATGAACTTCTCGAGCGACTCCCAGCTCTTGAGCATGATGTTTCCCACAAACCCATCGCACACCACGACGTCCACGTGCTCCGCGAACACCTGGAAGCCCTCGATGGGGCCCGAGTAGTTGATGATCCCGTCGATGCGCTTAAGGAGCTCGTTGGTCTCGGTGATGAGGGAGTTGCCCTTGCCGTCCTCCGTGCCGATCGACATGAGCCCGACCCTGGGGTTGGAGATCCCGAGCATGACGCGGCAGTAGTGGCTTCCCAGGATCGAGTTGTGGACGAGGTGCTCGGGCTTCGCCTCGGGGTTGGCTCCGGCGTCGATCAGGACGAAGTGGCCCCCCTCCCTCGGCACGACGGCCGCGAGCGCGGGCCTGGCGACCCCGTCCATGGTCCTCAGGCGCAGGGTCCCGCAGGCCATGAGGGCGCCCGTGTTCCCGCAGCTCACGACGACGTTCGCCTGGCCCGCCTTGACGAGCTCTATCGCCCGCACCATCGAGGAGTCCTTCTTCTTCTTCAGGGCGGCAAGCGGCTTGTCGTCCATCGTGATGACCTCCGAGGCGTGGAGGACGGAGAGCCGCTCGCTGCGGTGGAGCCCGTAGTGGGCTATGGTCGGGCGCAGGACGGCCTCGTCGCCGACGAGGGTGATGGGGTTCAGGTTGGGGCTCTGCGCGAGCGCCAGCTTGACCGCGGCGACCACCTCGCTCGGGCCCAAGTCTCCGCCCATCGCATCGACCGCGATCCGACCGGGTGTTCCGGGGGCCATGACCGTCGACGTACCGCCTTCTGTGGAAGGCGACGCTTAGACCTCGACGTTGAGGACCTGGCGGCCCCGGTAGGTCCCCGTCTTCGGATTGACCCGGTGGGGCCGGACTAGGCTTCCATCGGAAGGGTCCCGGGCGAACTCCGGCGCTATGAAAGCGTTGGCGGCACGACGGTTTGCGCTACGGCGCTTGGACTGCTTGCGTTTTGGATTGGCCATTTAGAAGGGGGTTAAAGGTTGACCGTTTAAAGGCCGACGCGCCCTCCCGTCAAGCGCACACTCAAACGCATACAAGTCTTGTGCCGGGAGCGGGCTCCCTTAGCTATAGTAAGGCCATGTCGCCAACGCTTTTCCAAATCCTCGTGCTCGGGCTTGTGCAGGGCGCCGCCGAGCTCCTTCCCGTGTCGAGTTCGGCCCATGTGATCGCCGCCGAGAAGCTCATGAGTCTGGACCCCTCGAGCCCCCCCATGACGTTCCTGCTCATCATGCTCCACACGGGCACGATGTTCGCGGTGGTGGGCTATTTCTGGAAGTCGTGGAGGCGGAGCTTCTTCTCGAGCCCCGCCGCCGTGACGAACGCAGCCCTGCGGGTGCTCCTAGCCACCCTCGCATCGGGCGCTGTCTTCCTCGCGCTCAACGTCATCATCAAGAAGGTGGTCCTCAACGGCAGGCCCGGCGCGGTGATCGAGGACCTGTTTTCCAACCTCTACCTGATTGCGGCATCGCTGGTCGCCTCGGGCGCGATCATCACCTTTGCGGGCCTCAGGGCGCGGTCGGCCGGCCCCGAGGCCCCTTCGCCCGGTCATGACGGGAGGACGGTGCCCCTCGTCCCGGCGGCATGGATCGGCGCCGTCCAGGGCCTTGTCCTGCCGTTCCGCGGGTTCTCTCGGTCGGGCGCGACGATCTCTGCCGCCATGCTGCTGGGGCTGCCGAGGAGGGTCTCCGAGGAGTTCAGCTTTGCCCTGGCAGTCGTCATCACCCCCCCGGTCATCGCTCGCGAGCTCATGAGGCTCCTCCACGCAAGGGCATCGGGCGCAGGGGCCGTCCCGCTCGGCGCCCTCGTGGGGCCGGGCCTCCTCGGAATGGCCTGCAGCTTCGTCGCGGGCCTCCTTGCTCTCAGGTGGCTCTCGGGCTGGCTGGAGAACGGGCGCTGGCACTATTTCGGGTACTACTGCTTCGCGGCGGCGGCGGGAGTCTGCGTGCTCGCGAGGATGGGCTTCTGACATGGAGTTCCTGACCACGCTCACCGAGTCTCTCGGCGCCGGCCGCAACCTCTCCGACGTGGAGGTTGGGAAGGCCGCGGCGCTCCTGGCGTCCGAGGAGGCGTCCGACGAGGCGAAGGCGGCCTTCCTCTCTGCCCTCTCGAGGAAGGGCGAGACCTCAGGCGAGGTCGCGGCCTTCGCCGGGGCCTTCCGGGGCATGGCCATGGACCCGGGCATGGGGGATGTGGCCCCCCGCGCGATCGACATCGTCGGGACAGGGGGCGACCACGCCGGCGGCTTCAACGTTTCAAGCATGGTGACCTACGTCGTCGCCTGCGCCGGGGTTCCGGTCATGAAGCACGGAAACCGTGGCATCACCTCGAAATGCGGCAGCGCGGACCTCTTTGCGGCTCTCGGCGTCAGCCTCGACGCGACCCCGGAGAAGCTCCGTGGCGCGATGAGGGCGCTCGGCTTCGCCTTCTTCTTCGCGCCGTCCTGGCACCCCGCCTTCAAGAGGATCGCCCCCGTGCGCAGGATGCTAGCGGCCCGGGGCGAGCGCACGGTCTTCAATATCCTCGGCCCGCTCCTCAACCCGGGCCGTCCCGCGCACATCGTCCTCGGGGCGGCCTCGCCGGCCCTCATGGAGAAGCTCCGCGACGCGCTTGACGCGCTGGGGACCCCGTCCGGGCTCGCCGTCCACGGCGTCATTTCAGAGGGCCGCGGGATCGACGAGCTCACGACGTCGACCCGAAACCTGGTCCGCGGGGTGGGGCGCCTGGCCGCCGTCCGCGAGGAATGGGGCCCCTCGTCGTTCGGGCTCGCGGCGTCACCCTTCTCGGACATCGAGGGGGGCGACATCGCCCAGAACCTCTCGATTGCGAACGCGCTCGCGGGCGGAGGGGGACCGCGCGGGCTCGCCGACACGATCGCCCTCAACGGCGCCGCGGCGCTCTGGGTCGCCGGGGCCCGCCCCGACGTCAGGGGTTCCGTCGGCGAGGCGCGCGACCTTCTCCTCGGCGGGGCGGTGCGACGCAGGATCTCCGAGGCGCGCGATTTCTTCGCCGGGTAGGTCCCCTTCCATGCCAAGGACCTATTTTGGAACGGACGGCGTGAGGGGCCCCTACGGTGGCCCTGTCGTGAACGAGGCCTTCTTCAGGAGGCTTGGGGAGGCGGTTGCGCGCTGGACCGCGTCCCGCGGCGGGGCGCCCGGCCGGATCGTGGTGGGCCGCGACACGAGGGCCTCCGGGGAATCCCTTTCGCGGGCGTTTGCGGCGGGCTTCACGGGCGGCGGGGGCCGCGCGGTGCTCCTGGGGGTGATTCCCACCCCCGCCATCTCCTGCGCGGCCCGCCTCGGCGGGGCGTCCCTCGGCGCCGCGGTCACAGCCTCGCACAACCCGGCCGCCGACAACGGCATCAAGTTCTTTGGGCCTGACGGCGCGAAGCTCTCCGACGCCGACGAGGCCGCTATCGAGGCCCTCCTTGCGGCGGACTCGGGGCGGCCAGCAGGGAAGGCGGGCCTTGTCGAGGAGGCCCCCGAGGGGAGCGCCACCGCGTCCTACGTCGAGGCCGCGCTCGGGATGCTGCCCGCGGGATCCCTCTCGGGCTGGAGGGTCGCCCTCGACACGGCGAACGGCGCGGCGGTCGCGACGAGCCCGCAGGTGTTCCGCGCGCTGGGAGCCGAGGTCTCGTGCACGGGCGACAGGCCCGATGGCCGGAACATCAACCTAGGCGTCGGCAGCGAGCACCCGAAGGCGCTCTCGGAGCTCGTGCTCTCGAGCGGCGCCCGGCTTGGGGTGGCGCACGACGGCGACGGAGACCGATGCGTGCTGTGCGATGAGAGGGGCGGGATCCTGGACGGCGATGAGTTGCTGACAATCCTGGCCGTCCACGCGCTCGCAAGCGGATCGCTCGCGAACCGGACCCTGGTCGTGACTGTCCAGAGCAACCTGGGCGTCGACAGGGCGGTCGAGGCCGCCGGGGGGCGTGTCGTCCGGACGTCGATCGGGGACCGCTACGTGGCGGAGGCCATGCGCTCCGAGGGCGCGAAGCTCGGGGGCGAGTCGTCGGGGCACATCGTCAACTTTGCGGTGGGCCCGACGGGCGACGGCCTGGCGGCCGCCCTCATGGCCGCAAGGGTGATGTTGGACACGGGACGGCCCCTCTCGGAGCTCAGGAAGGCCCTGGTCAGGTTCCCGCAGATTTCGGAGTCGCTGCGAGTCCGGGAGAAGAGGCCCATTCCCGAGCTCGCCGGGTTGACCGCCGCGATCCGGCAGCTGGAAGGGGAGCTCGGCCAGAAAGGGCGCGTCCTCGTGAGATATTCGGGGACGGAGCCCAAGCTGCGGTTCCTAATCGAGGGACCGGCGGAGGAGCTCGTGGCACGGGGGATGGAGAAGCTCCTTGCCGCGGCCCGGGCCGAGCTCGACGTCCCCTAGCCGCCCAAAGATGGCTTGCGATGATTGGTTGGGCGGGATTGCGTGCCGCATGACCGGTAGAATCCCGACCGTCGTGCGGGCGCTTGCATTTGCGATTCTCGCCTCGCTGGGAGCGCGCGCCGCGGATTTCGGCGCGCGGTTTGACGAGATCGTCGCGCGCGCGACGCCCGCGCAGCTCTACTCGCTCCTCTATGACATGCCGAAGGGCGGGGACCTCCACAACCATGCCGGGGGCGCAAACCGTTCGGAATGGGTCTACGACGTCTGCACCGACCCCGCCCGCAACGGGGGCGAAACCTTCTATGCCCGGGCCCGCTTCGCCGGCGCCCCTGACGCGGTGGATCCCACGGCCCGCTTCAGGACCGTCCGCAGGAAGACCTACGAGCTTCTGCCGGCCGCGGCGAAGGCCGAGTATGTCGCGCTCGCCGGCCTCACACCCGCTGAAAAGGCGGGCTGGCTCGCCAGCATGCGCCTCGACGGCACGGCCGACGGGCGCGTCGAATTCTTCCAGCACATCTGGCCGAGGCTCGGACAGGTCACCCAGTGCCTTCCCGTCGCCACCGAGCTCCTCGTCGAGAACATGAAGGCGTTTGGAGCCGAGCACGTCGCCTACCTGGAGACCCAGTTCGTGGTTGAGGGGATGCTCGACAACGACGGATCCGTGATCCCGAACGCCGCCGCCGTGGCCTTTGTGAAGGAGAGGCTGTCGCGGCCCGACGCCCTGGCGACCGGCGTGACGGTCCGCTTCCAGCGGACCATCCTCAGGTTCGCTCCCGAGGCGGAGCTGAGGCTCGAGCAGGCCTACCAGTTCGTGGACGCAGACCGGGACCTCTGGGTGGGGCTCAACATGGCCGGGATCGAGGAGAATGGCTATGGATACCCTTCTCGCTTCCTCGACACCTTCCGGAAGCTCAGGTCCCGCTACCCGACGCTGGCCCTTTCGATCCATGCCGGGGAGATGGACGGGCCCGACAGGCACATCCGTGACACCCTCCTCCTGGGCGCCACCCGGATCGGGCACGGCGTGAACCTCATCAAGGATCCCGAGACGCTCCTCCTTCTCCAGCAGTCGAAGCGTGTCCTGGTGGAGGTGAACCTGATCTCGAACCGCCTTCTCGGCTACGTGCCGGACCTCTCGAAGCACCCCTTTCCGGAGTACCTTCGGACGGGGGTCCCCGTGTGCCTCAACACCGACGACCGCGGGATGTGGGACTCGAACATGACCGACGAGTACTTCACGGCGGTCACGCTCTTCCACCTGTCGTGGGATGAGATCCTGGCCATGGGCAGGGACTCGATCGCACACGCGTTCGTGCAGCCCGGGGTCAAGGCGAGGCTGTTGGCGGATTTCGAAAGGAACGCGGACGCATTCGAGGCGAGGTACGGCGCGGGTTCGGTCGATGCGGCCCTAGGGGCGCTCGCCTCTGTGAGGCCGGTCACCTACTCGTACGCGAAACGAACCTGGGGCATCGACTTCAACTGAGGCCGGCCGGGCCGTCACGGAACCTCATAGGCCTCGGCCAGGGCGACCCCGGTGGTGCCGCCGACGCCGGAGACCTGCATCGTGTAGGCCCCCGCCGAGAGGTTTACGACCTGTGCGCAGTCGGCGCTCTCGGGCGCCAGCGCGAAGGCCCCCACCTGGCGCGCGACGCCGGCGATCTGGGCCGGGTTCGGGTTGGTGCCCCAGCCCGTGTTGGAGGCCACCATCGCTCCGGCCGAGTTGAAGACGCTCAGGCTGGGCTGGGCCAGGGCGCCGCTTACGCCGAACGCCGTCAGGCTTGGCCCGTCCCCGCGGGCGAGGAGCTGTTCGGTGCCGCTGCCGGAGACGACAAAGCCGACAATGACGATGTTGCCGCCGGTGCCGACCTGGGTTCGGGTCGAGATGTTCACGAGCCGGGTGCCGCTCGAGGCCACCTCGTAGACCTCGGCAAGGGCGATCCCGGTGGTGCCGCCGACCCCAGAGACCTGCGCCGTATAGGCCCCTGCGGGCAGGCTCACGATGAGCGCGCAGTCGGCGCTTTCCGGGGCGAGGGCGAAGGCCCCCAGCTGCGACGAGACGCTCGCGATCTGGGAGGGGTTGGGGTTCGTGCCCCAGCCGGTGTTCGAGGCGACCAGGTTTCCCGAGCCGTCGAGGACCCTCAGGCTCGGTTGCGCGAGCGTGCCCGTCACGCCGAAGGCGGCGAGGCCCGGGCCGTCGGCGCGGATGAGCAGGGTCTCCGTCCCCGCGCCGCTCACGACAAATCCGGGGATCAGGATGTTGCCGCCGGTGCCAACCTGGGCGCGGGTGGATATGTTGATGAGGCGCACGGTCGAGGAGCCCGTGTTAACGTAGAGGGTCGCCGCGGCGCTTGTCGCCGAGCCGGTGGCGTCGGTCACCACGACGCGGAACTCGGCGCCCGACATCGAGGCGGTCGCGCCGGACACGGAGAGCGAGGCCGTCTGGGTGCCTCCGAAGGCGCCCCCGTCGGACAGGTTCGACCACGCGGTCCCGCCGCTAGGGAGCTCCTGCCACATGTAGGAAAGCGCGCCCGGGCCCGAGGCGGTGACCGAGAAGGTCGCATTCTGGCCCGCGAGCACCGTGGCGCCGAAGGGCTGCGCCGATATCGACGGGGCCGGGCTCACGGACTCCAGGACGACGATTGACTGGGCGCCAACGGCGCACGTCCCGCTGACGGACGCGGCGGACGCGACGGCCCAGGAATTCGCGACGTTCTCCGACGGGCTGCCCGTGTCGATGATCCGCGCCCAGCCGGCGCCGGCGGGCGGGGCGGGTACCGTGTAGGCAACCGCGGAGGCCGCCATGTTGCTAAGGACCAGGAAGTCGTCGTCGCCGACCTGGGACCCGTGGACGTGGATCTCGACGGACGCGGTGGAGGTCTGTTCGAATCCACCCGACCCGTCGGCGTTCGCGAATGTGATCGGCTCCGAGTAGTCGCCCTGGCGGAAGGCGGGATGCGCGGCCCGCAGGTGCAGCAGGTACTGAAGGAATGCGAAGTTCCCGTTCACGCCCCCGGCGAAGGAGCCCAGGTTGTTGTCGTAGGGCATGGTCCCGCCGGTCGCGTCCCCTGTCGGCACGGAATCCGGGCTGTTGGTCGCGATCATGGCGTAGTTGTTCCAGGTCGCGACCGAGTCGATGTTGTAGGAATTGTTGTTGCCGTTGACCGTCCTGCCGAACTCGTCGCCCCAGACCATCATCGGGAGCCCCCGGCTGAGGACCTGGTAGGTCCAGAAGTCCCGGATTGCCTGGCGCCGGAGCGTCGGGTTGCCGCCCCAGGAGGAGCTGTTGTCGGCGCCCCCGTCCTGCTCCGGCCCGAAGGGCCAGTGGAGGCTCGAGCTCGAGGGGGGCGTCCCGTAGCTCACCAGGTCGGTCATGTTGAAGCCGTCGTGGCACACGACCATGTTCACGGACATCTGGGGCCCGCCCTCGGCGGTCATCTTGGCCGGGTCGCCGTTGAACGCGTCCGCGTACCCGAGGCCGCCGGCGCCCCCCACGTAGCCGGTGACGTTCCCGGTCATGTACTGCCTCACGGAATCGCGGTAGTTGCCGTTCCAGCAGGCCCACCCCTCGGGAAAGTTGCCGATCTCCCCGCCGTCGTTCCCGTCCCAGGGCTCCGCGATGATCTTGAACCCTCCGGTGCTTGCCATGGAGGCGATGGATTGGAGGAGGGGTGCGCCGGTCGAGAAATTGGAGGACCCGTTGCGCCCAAGTTCCGCCGCCTCATCGAACCGGAACCCGTCGATCCCCATCGTGGTCGACCAGTAGGCCAGCGAGTCGGTGACGAGCTTCCGGACCGGGGCCGAGCCGGCGTTCATGTTTGTTCCGACGCCCGTGCTTACCCAGTAGTACTTGGGCGTTCCCGCGACGAGGGTGTAGTAGGACGCGTTGTCGAGCCCCCGGAAGAAGGTGACCTCCGCCTGCCCCGCCGTGCTCGAGTCCCAGACGCCGCCTTCGCCGGAGTGGTTGTAGACCACGTCCAGGTAGACCTCTATCCCGGCCCTGTGGAAGGAGGCCACCATCGCCTTGAACTCGGCGGTCGGCCCCCCGAGGGACTGGTTGCTCGAGAAGCGCCTGTCCGGCGCGAAGAAACCGTAGGTGTAGTAGCACCAATAACCCCCGCCGCTCGAGGTCGGCGCGTTCGTCGAGTCCGCCGCATTGTCGGTCTCCTGGACCGGGAGGAATTCCACCGTGTTGAAACCCAGGTCCTTCAGGTAGCCCGCCATGTAGGCGGCCCCCGCATACGTGCCCCTGAGGCCGTCCGGGACGTTCGCGGCGTCCTGGAAGCCCGAGTATGCGGAAAGGAGGGTCGTCAGATTGATGCTCGAGGGGTGCGCCGTGAGCCCTTTCAGGTGGGTCTCGTAGATGATGGCATCCTTCTGCTGGAGGCCGGGCCGCGGGCCGGTGGGCGCCGTGTCCTCGAATGCGACGGCCTTGGGGGCAAAGTGGCCCGTGTCCACGTTTCGGCAGTTGACCGGCACGCCCCCCGAGAGCGAGCCCGAGTAGGTCTGTGATGAGGCGACGTCCGTGCCCCCGCTCGTGTACATCGAGTAGCTCTCGCCCGCGGCCAGCATGGCCGGGGTGTAGGTGTTGTGGGAAAGCTCGCGCGCGTAGGGATCAAAGAGCACCTTGTTCGGATTGAACCGGTTTCCCTGGGCGTCGCAGTCGGAGATGAATCCGGCGGTGGAGTTGCCCCGGGTCCACGCCCCGTCATAGGTCCAGTTCGGCCCCCATGCCCGGAAGGCGTACAGCGTGTAGGCGGGCGCACCGGCGACGGCCGCCCGCCAGACGCTGTCGGGGCCCTTCACCATGGAGTAGTCGTACGCGGCGTCATGCCCGGTATCGGACAGGTAGACCTCGAGGACGACGGCCGTGGCGTTGGCCGAGTACACGCCTACCTGCAGGGTGCTGCCCGCACCGGCCGTGAACGTCGCCCCGAGGGGCCAGGCGGCCGAGCCCCATGACGCCTGGTCCACCGGGGAATAGGGCCCGGACGCGGGATGGCTCGACCCGGCGGACGCGGCGATCCCTCTCGCCGGGAATCCCAGGGCCAGCGCGGCGCAGGCAATGCCCATCGCCCTGCGGATCGGGGCGGGTGGGACATGGAGCGGGCTTCCCTGCATCTCCCCAAGGATGGACCCCGGAAGTGCCGCTTCTAGGCGGTTTGAGTCGATAGAACCTAGAATCCCCCGAAAATTCCTGCACCCGTCAGGGCGCGGCGGGGTCCGCGCCCCTGCCGGCGGCCCAAACCCCGAGCGCCATGACCACGCCCCCGGCCACAAGCCGGGGGATGTTGGCCGTCTCCCCGAAGACGAGGAGCGAGCAGGCGATCCCGAGGGGGATCTTGGCGTTGTTGAGCGCCGCGAGGGCGCCCGCGTTGACGCGCGTGGCCCCCACATTCCACAGGAAGAACCCGATGCCCGAGGCGACCGCGCCCAGGTAGGCTATGGTGGCCCACTGGGAGCGGCTCGCCGCGAACCCGTGCCAGTCCGTCGTGAAGTGCGAGACCGAGAGCGTGAGCACGAAGGCGCCCGCGTAGAGCAGGGCGAAGACGGAGGCGTCGCCCGAGCCCGCGGGCAGGCGCGCCCTCTCCCGGCGCCAGGCCACTTGGCCCCCTGCGAAGCACACGTTGGAGAGCTGCACCAGCACGAAGCCCCCGAGGATGCCCGCGTCCCCCACGGCCTTCCAGAGAACGACGCCCGCCCCCGCGACGGAGAGGGCGGCCGCGGCCGCATAGCGGCCGCTCCATCGCCGCTCGGCAAGCGCGTCGATCGCGGCCACGAAGATGGGGGTCGTGATCGTGAAGAGCGCGACCTCGTAGGCGTGCAGGTGGGCGTAGGAGCGCAGGTAAAGCAGGTAGACAGCCCCGAACTGCAGGGCTCCGATCAGGGCGAGCCTCGCCATCTGGGATCCTCCCAATCCCCCCTTCCGGAAGAACGGGGCGAAGACGAGGAGCGAGATCAGCGTCCTCAGGACCGCGACCGCGGTCGAGTCGAGGCCCGCGAGGCCCTTGATGAGCCCGAATGAGAAGGCCCAGATGAGGGAGACGACGAGAAGGAGGGCCATGGGAACGGGGGCGCCGCTCAGACCCGGAAGATGGCGCCAAGCCTCTTGCCGAGGAGCAGGCTAATGCCGGCGACCATGGTCCCCAGGAAGACCATCGCCCAGACCCCGAGCGCGCAGGCCAGGAACTTGCCGTCCCCGAGGAGCTGGAAGAGCTCCAGGATGGCCTTTGTTATCGGGAAATAGACCATCTTCTGCGCGAGGATGATCGAGTCGCTGACCTCGAGCATCGCGAAGGCGAACGCGAGGAGGGCCCCGGCCATGAGGTTCGCCGCGATCAGGGGGAGCGTCACCTTGATCATGGCCCTGAGCGGCGGGCACCCGAGGTTCTCAGCGGCCTCCTCGAGCGTGACGCTCGACTGCTGGAAGCCCGCCGCCGCCGATCGCACGACGTAGGGGAGCCGCCGGATCGAGTATGCGACGATCAGGAGCACCGTCGGGTTCCTCACGGGATTTAAGAAGCTGAAGAACCGCCCTTCCTGGGACATCGCGAGGTAGCCGAAAGCCAGCACGATCCCGGGGACCGCGAGCGGGAGCATGGACATGAAGTCGAGGACATGCCTGCCGGCGAGCCTCGTGCGGACGACGACGTACGCGATCGCGACCCCGAGGAAGACATCCACCACGGTCGATATGCTCGCAAACTTGAGGCTGTTAGCGATCGCCGGCACGGTGAGCTCGTGGCCGAGCGCGGCCCTGTAGTTGCCGAGGGTGAATCCGCTCGGGAGCACGCTTGCATACCAGTCCCTGGACGAGGCGATGAGGACGACGGCCAGGTGCGGCAGGATCGCGATGAACGCGACGGAGCAGAAGATGGCGGTGCAGAGCCACGCCTGCCCGCGGGGAAGCGCCTTCGCGCCCGCGGCCGATGTCGCCTTCGCCATCATCGCGTACCCCTGCCTGCCGAAGATCCCCTTGCCGACGGCGTAAAGGAGGATCGAGCTCACGAGCATGACCGCGACGAGCGCATAGGGAAACGGGTTTCCACCTATGTCCTTGAGCCCGTAGAAGATCTGGACGCTCGTGACCTGGGCGTAGTCGAAGACGAGCGGCGTCCCGAGCTCGGTGAACACCCAGATGAACACGATCGTTCCGCCCGCGAAGAGCCCCGGCTGGATAAGCGGGAGCGTTATCTTCCAGAAGCGCCTCAGGCCGGTGCAGCCGAGGTTCTGGGCGGCCTCCTCCATGGCAGGGTCGATGTTCGCGAGCGCCGCGACCGCGTTCAGGTAGATGATCGGGTAGAGGGAGAGCCCCTCCACGACCGCCACGCCCCAGAACTGGTTCGCCGCGAACCAGTCGAAGGTCCAGCCGTGGGGCCTGAGGCCCAGGGCGACGATCAGCGCGTTAACGGCGCCGTACTGCCCGAAGATCTGCTTTATCCCGATCGCGCCGACGAAGGGCGGCAGGATCATCGGGACGAGAACCGCAGAGTTGAGGAACCCCTTCAGCGGAAACAGGAACCTGTCGGAGATGTATGCGAGAGGGAGCGCGATCGCGACGGCGATCGCCGTGCCGGCGCACGCAAGGAGGAGCGAGTTGCGCAGGGCCCCGAGGTAGGTCGGATCGGTGAGCAGCGTCCGGAGGAACGCGAAGGTCAGCCGGCCGTCGGCGTCGATGAACCCGCCCCTTAGGATCTGAAGGACGGGCCAGAGGAAGAAGGCCCCGAAGAAGGCCGCGGAGAGAAGGAAGACGAGCCTGGCCGAGGTCCGGGACATGGAGGCACCTCCGCCGGGTCACTTGAAGGGCCAGATCTTGAAGAAGGACAGGAAGAACATGGCCGCCACGCCGTAGCCGATCGGCGGGACCTGACGGGCCTTCCCGAGCCCGACGCTCAGGAGCACCGAGCAGATGAGCCCAATCCCTATCCCCTGGGCGATGCTGAAGGTGAGCGGGATCGCGAAGATCGTGAGTACCGCGGGCGCCGCCGTCTCGAACTCGGTCATGTCGATCTCGACCACCGACTGCATCATGAAGATTCCCACGATGACCAGAGCGGGCGCGGTCGCGCAGGCGGGAATGGCGAGGATGAGGGGCGAGAGGAAGAGGGCCGTCAGCATGAAGAAGCCGACCCAAAGGGCCGTCAGCCCGGTGCGGCCGCCCGCCTCCACGCCCGACGCGGATTCTATGTAGCTGACGACCGTCGAGGTCCCGCAGAGCGCAGACAGGATGGTCGCGATCGAGTCCGCCAGCAGCGCCCGCCCTGCCTTGGGAAGGACCCCGTCCTTGTTAAGGAGCCCCGCGCGCTTGGTGACGCCAATAAGGGTCCCTATGTTGTCGAACATGTCGACCAAGAGGAGCGTGAAGATGAAGGGAAGGGCCTCCAGGACCGTCTTCCAGGACTTCAGGAAATTGAAGGTCAGCTTGAGGAACACCGGCGACGCCGAATGGGGAAGGGAGAATATCCCCGCGGAAAGGTCCGTCACCCGCCCTCCGGCGCCGTTGGACGTGAAGAGCCCTATGATCGTGATCGAGAGGATGCCGAGGACGATGGCCCCGGGCACCTTGCGCGCGACGAGGAGGGCGGTCAGCACGATCCCCGCCAGGCAGAGCTTGGCCGGCCCCGCGGTGAAGTCCCCCGGGCCGACAAACGTCGCCGCGTTGCCCGCAATGACGCCCCCGTTCTTGAGTCCGATGAAGGCGATGAAGAGGCCGACGCCGCAGGTGACCGCTATCTTGAGGCCGAGGGGGATCGAGGCTATGATCTTCTCCCGGACGCCCGTCACGGAGAGGGAGAGAAAGATGACGCCATTGACGAACACCATCCCGAGCGCCTCGCTCCAGGGCACGCCCTTGGCCAGGCATATCGTGAACGTGAAGAAGGCGTTGATGCCCATCCCGGGCGCCATCGCGATCGGGTAGTTCGTGAAGAGGGCCATGAGCGTGGTCGCCATCGCGGCCGTGATGGCGGTCACCGTGACAAGGGCCCCCCGATCCATCCCGGTGTTCGCCAGTATCGAGGGGTTCACCGCGAGGATGTACGCCATCGCCGCGAACGTCGTCAGTCCTGCCTGGAATTCCCGAAAGGGCGTTGAGCCGCGGTCTTCGAGTTTGAAAAAGCGAGATACCATGCGTTGGGCTGGGCAGTGTGTGGCCTATTGCGCGCGTCCGTGCAACGCCAGTTTTTGGTTCTCATCGGGGGCGCGGCGGGCGAGAGTCCCCCCATGAGCAACCCCGAGTCAAAGCTTGCCGAGCTAGGCCTTTCGCTTCCCCAGCCGCCGGCCGCCGCCGGCAGCTATGTCCCGAGCGTCCGCACGGGAAACCTCCTCTATTGCGCGGGCACGCTCCCGATGAGGGACGGTAAGCTCACCCACGCGGGCCAGGTCGGGCGGGAGCAGACGGTGGAGGCCGGGGCAAAGGCCGCCGAGTCCTGCGCCCTCAACACGCTCGCCAACATCAGGGCGGCGCTCGGCTCCCTAGACAGGGTCGCGCGGGTGGTGTTCGTGAGCGGGTACGTGAACGCGGTCGACGGTTTTGCAGACAGCCCGGCCGTCATCAACGGGGCGAGCGACCTTTTCCTGAAGGTCTTCGGCGAAGCGGGCCGCCACGCGAGGGCGGCCGTGGCCGTGAACGGGCTTCCCCGCGGGGCCACGGCCGAGATCCAGGTCGTCGTCGAGGTGCGGGACTGAGCCCGGTCCCCGGGCCTCAGCGCCAGTAGCCGCGGACGTAGATCCGGCTTCCGCCGCGGATCACGTAGCGGGGACCGACCCAGTGCCCGCCGGCGTGCGGCGGACGGGCGTAGTGGCCACGGTACCACACCCAGCGGTTGCCGTACCAGTGCCAGTACCCTCCGACCCATAAGAAGCCCGGTCCCGGGGCTATCCCGATGACCTCGGTGTAGGGGGCGGGGGGCTCCTGGGCGACGACAACCTCCGAGGGCTCGGTGTAGACCTCCGCGGCGGGAGGAGGGGGCGGCATCGGCCTGACGGCGACGACGCAGCCCGTCGTGAGTGACAGTGCCGACCCGAGGGCGGCGGCGAGTGCCGGGCGCAGAAGCGCGGTGCGCCAGGACGGGGAGGGGCTGTTGAGGATGGGGTTCATGGCGTGTATGATATGCAAAATCATAGACGCCGAAGTGGCCGAATGGTTACGCGATATTTTTCACGAGGACCCGCGCGTTGCGGCCGTTGTCCTCGTAGAGCTTGAGCCTGGCCTCGGGCAGGATCTCCTTCGTGCTCTCCTCGAAACCGCACACGTTCGTGAAGAACCCGAAGCTCTGCGTCGAGAGCGCTATCACCTTCTTCGCGCCGCGCTCCTTGGCCTGGAGGCACGCGAATTCCACCATCTTCTTCCCTATCCCGCGGTTGTGGTAGAAGGGAAGGACGTAGAGCGAGCCGACCTCCGCCGTCTCGGGATTGTCGGGGTAGGGGACGAGTGTGACGCAGGCGATGATCGCCTCGTCGACCTCGAAGAGGAAGAACTGGTCGATGTTCTTCTCGATCGCCTGCTGGGTGCGGTGGATCAGCTCCTCGCGCCTGACCGCGTTGCGTGTGAGGTTGTAGAGGAGCCTCGCGTCCCGGCGGGCCGCCGTGCGGATCTGCTGGTAGTCGTTGCCGTAGATGAGCGAGCCGACGCCCTCGTTGGAGAAGATCTCGTTCAGGAGCCCATCGAACACGCGGCCGTCGACGACGTGGACCCGCGGCGTCCCGGTCTCGATGGCCCGGATGGCGTAGGTCACCTTGCTCCTGCTGGAGTCGGCGATCTTCTCGGGGTGCTCGTTAAGGAGGGTGCGAAGGGCGTCGACCGAGATCTCGCGGGTCACGCCGCCCTCGATCTCGAGTCCCGCGTTCGGCGCAAGGTAGATGATCTTGGTCGCATGGAGCGCCTCCGCCATCTCGGCGGCGAGGAGGTCGGAATTCACCCTGAGCGACTTGCCGTCGGGTCCGAACGCCACGGGGGAAACGAGCGGCACGACCTGGCGCTCGATGAGCGCCGTGATCAGCTCCTTGTCGATCCGGTCGACCTTTCCCGTGAGCTGCTGGTCCACGCCCTTGATGATGCCCACCGGCACGGCGCGCACCGCGTTCGTGATGACGGCCTTGAGCGCGCTCCCGGTCAGGCCCTCGAGGATGAGGTGGGAGACCCGCGATGAGGCGCGGATTGCGAGGTCCAGGGTTGCGGGGTCGGTGATTCCCGTCCCGTCGGTGTTGGAGATCGGTATCCCGCGGAGCGTCGAGAGCTCCTGGAGCTGGTGGCCGATCCCGTGCACGAGGACGACCTTGATCCCCAGGCTGCGCAGCACCGCGATGTCGACCAGGAGGTTGCCGAAGTTCTCATCCGCCACGATCGAGCCGTCGACGGCGATCACGAAGATCTGGCCCTGGAACCTCGGGACGTACTGGAGGATCCCGCGGAGGTCCGTGGGCTTTATCGTCGTGGCCTGGGCGGCCGCGGGTTGGGCGGCCGCGGGCGCGGCGGAGGTGGGTTGACCGTTTCCTTGGGTCATGGGCAGCCTCGCGTTCTCGTGGAAGTCGCCCCGCACGTCAAGGGACCTCTGAGGCGGTTGGCTCGTCGCCGCCCGCGGCCGGATGTCACTCCGAGTGCAGGGCGGCCATGGGATCGATCCGGGCGGCGCGTCGGGCGGGTATCCAGAGGGCGACGAGGCCGACGACGCTTATCATGACGGAGACGAACAGGTAGACGGCGGGGTTGTTGGCCATACCCGAGCCGAAGAGGGTCGCAAGGGGCCGGGTGAGGAGGAATCCCGCGACCAGGCCCACGCCGACGCCGGCCGCGATCTGCCGGCCGCCCTGGACCAGCACCATCTTCAGGATCTGGCCGATCGTCGCGCCGAGCGCCATGCGCGTCCCGAATTCGCGCGTGCGCCGGCTCACGGCCTGCGACGTGACTCCGTAGACGCCGAGCGCCCCGAGGAACACCGTTATTCCGGCGAACACGGCGGCCATTATGCCGACGATGTTGAACCCTCGGAGCGCCTCTGCCGTCTGGCTCGTCAGGGTTCCGACCGAGTGGATAGGCTGGTCCGGATCGATGCTGGCAATGGCGTTCCGGACCGGGGTGAGCAGGGTGAGGGGGTCGGACCTCGTCCTGACAAAAAGGTCGAGCCATCCCCATCCCATCTGGTCCTCGGAGAGGTAGAAGCCCGCCTCGTCGCGTCCAGGCGCCGCGAACAGTCCCTGCATCTGCAGGTCGGGGACGACGCCGACCACCGTGGCCCAGCCCTCATGGGTCTGGTTGCTGCGGAATCGCTTGCCGACGGGGTCTGCGCCCGGCCAGAACTTCCTGGCGAAGGACTCATTCACGAGCGCGGCGAGGGGCACGCTGTGCAGCTCGCGGGAGTCGAACAGGCGTCCCGCGACGGGCTTCACCGTGATCAGCTTGAAATAGTCGGTTGAGACGACATCCAGCCAGACGGTCGGACGGTCGTTGTCGTGGGCGAACACGGCGCCCTCGGGCGCCACCTGGGTGGCGACCCCCGAGCCGATGAAATTGCGGCTTGTGACAGCCACGGACTCAACGCCGGGCTCGGCCTGGAGGCGCTCGATCAGCTTGCGGTAGAAGAGGGCCCGCGCCTCCTGGGTGGGCTGGGTGCCCTCCTGGACCTCGATCCGGCCCGTGAGGAGGTGGTCCGGGTCATAGCGCAGGTTGGCGCTGCGGGTGTTGAAGATGGTCAGGGCCAGGACCCCCGCGGCAACGAGCAGCATCGTCGAGAAGGCGATCTGGGCCCCCACCAGCCAGCGGGCCAGCTTCCCGCCTGCTCCGGCAGCGGTCCGCGAGTCGTCCTTAAGCGCCGTGTTGAGGTCTATGTGGGAGGCCTTGAGCGCCGGCACGATCCCGGCGAGGAATCCCGCGGCGAAGGTGGTGAGGGCGGCGATGGCGACCACCCGGTGGTCGACCCGGAAGTTGAACCAGCTGGGCACCGTGATCCTCTCGACCAGATAGGTCTGCAGCAGGCTGACTCCCTCCTGGGTGATCAGGATTCCGCCCACCGACCCGATCCCGGCAATGAGCAGGGCCTCGGCGAGGAGCTGCCGGACCAGCCGGCCACGGGCCGCCCCGACGGCGGACCGGACGGCGAGCTCCCGCGTCCGCTGGGAGGCCCTGCCAAGGAGCATGCTTGCGACGTTCACGCAGGCGAGCGCCAGGATGAAGACGGTCATCGCAAGCATGAGGTAGAGCAGGGACTCGGTGCCGCCCCCCGCGTAGGCGAAGACAAACTTCTGCACGCTCATCCGGTCGAAACCCTTGTTGGTCTCGGGCCACACCTTCGCGAGGTCGGCCGCCACGAGGTCGAGCTGCGCCCGGGCCTGGTTGAGGGATACTCCGGGCTTCAGCTTGCCGACCATCTCCACCCGGTCGACCAGCCGCAGGCGCGGGTCCCCGGGCGCCGCCCGGAGATTCGTCCAGAGCTCCTGAGCGACCGGGAACGCGAAATGCGGGGGCATCACGCCGATCACGGTGCCGGACTCCCCGTTGATGCTGATTGCCTGGCCGAGAGCGCCCGGGTCCGAGCCAAACTCCGCCTGCCAGACCGCGTGGGAGAGGACGATCATGAGCGGCCGGCCGGGCTCATCCTCCTGCGCGCTGAACCAGCGGCCAAGCATCGGCTGGATGCCGAGCACGTCTAGCAGGTTCGCGCTGCAGAACGCCCCGAGGTGGTTCGAGGGGAGGCGGCCCCGGCCGCTTAGGTTGAGGCTGATCTCATTGACCCCGGCCAGGGACTCGAATCCGGTCTGCCGCTCCCTCAGCGCGAGGAAGTCGCGGTAGGGAACCGCCTGCCAGGGGCCCGATCCGCCCTGCTGCGGGTCGGCGTGCGCAATGTGCATCAGGCGCTCGGCGCCGGCGATCGGCAGCCCGCGAAGCAGCACGCCGTCTATCAGGCTGAACTGCGTGGCGACCAGCCCGATGCCGAGCGCCAGGGACGCCGCCGCGACGAGGCTGAAGGCGGGCTTGGACACGAGCATCCGCAGCCCGACACGGAGGTCTTGAAGGAAGGATTCGATGAGCATGGCGAAACTTGGGTCAGGATTCCGCGAAATGAAGGCCGGCGAACCTGCGGGGCGCGCCGAGGGGGTCTGCTTGCAGGCGGGGATGAGCGAGGCTGTGCACCATCCCCTCATTTGGCACAAAGCATGCCATGCCGAAGCGAGTATGCTTGTACCTGATCATCAGGCACTAGAAAATCCCGGGCGCACGCAATTGCGCCGGATCCTGACCAATAGCGAGACGCGTCCGTCCCGAAAATGGGACCGATAACCCCGAATTCCCTACACCTCGGGACCGCGCCTCCGGGCACTCGGTGGCCGGCTTACTTCACCGTGAGGTTCCAAGAGCGCGAGGCCCGCTCGCCGACCAGAAGCACACGGTACTTGCCGGGCTTCAGGCTGCCCGGTGGGACCTCGAGGAGGGCCTCCCCGTCGCGGGTGCGGGCGAGAAGTCCCGCGTCCAGGCGCTCGAAGTCGGCGACGATCACGATGTCACCCTCGCGCTCGTAGAGATGGGCGCCCGACAGCTGCCGTTTGTTGTCCGGGATCGTGTAGGTGAGGCCTATCGGGTAGTCGATCCCCGACACGGCCGTCGGCGCTGCCGACACCGAGTTGATCTCGAGGGGCAGGAGGGGAGTCTCGATCAGCGTCTTCCTCAGCTCCTCGGGCAGGCCGCCCGGCGCGGGCACCGTCGCCAGCCCAGTGGGGGGGATCGCCTCGGCGGGCCGGCTGGCGTCTATCGACACGCGGTGATAGCCGGCCTTCAGGAGCCGGATCACGTCGGCCCTGTCGCGCATGTCCTGGTAGGGCCGGAAGGCGGGCCCGGGCCGGCGGAAGTGCAGGGTGAGGTAGGTGTAGACCGGGATGAACACCAGGATGGCGACGACGATCCACCTCATCGGCCACGGTTTGCGGTCCTTTCGGGCGGCTGTCATAGGGTCAGGTAGGCCAATTGCGCGGCGGGCAGTTGGCAACAAACGTTTTCGCGTGTTGCCAATCGGGCCCCTCCTTTCTTGGCTGTCTGGCCCTAATGAAATTCTGGTCGCGCTACTTTATACCCACGCTGAAGGAAAGTCCGTCCGATGCGGAGATCGCGTCGCACCGGCTGCTGATTCGGGCCGGGCTCGTCCGCAAGCTGGGCGGCGGCCTCTACACCTACCTTCCGCTGGGGCACCGCGTGATGCAGAAGATCTCCCGCATCTGCCGCGAGGAGATGGAGCGCGCGGGGGCCATAGAGCTGTCGATGCCGCACATCCACCCGGCCGAGTTATGGGCCGACGGCCCGCGCTGGGGACCGGTCCGCGAGATAATGTTCAGGGCCGACAGCGCGGGCGACGGCAAGCGGGGGCCCAGGGAGCCCGAATTCGTCCTGGGGCCCACGCACGAGGAGGTCATCACGCCGCTGATCAAGTCGGAGATCACGAGCTACCGGGACCTGCCCAAGAGCTTCTTCCAGATCGGGACCAAGTTCCGCAATGAGATCCGCCCGCGCTACGGCCTGATGAGGGCGAGGGAGTTCGTGATGATGGACGCCTATTCCTTCGACGCCGACGACGAGGGCGCCGTCCGCAGCTACCTGGCGATGAAGGGCGCCTACGAGGCGTTCTTCAAGCGGATAGGAACGCAGGCGATCTCGGTGGAGGCCGACACGGGCGTCATGGGGGGGAGTTTCTCCCACGAGTTCATGGTGCCCGCCGATGTGGGCGACAACGACCTCTACTACAACGAGGAGAGCGGCTACGCTGCGAACCGGGAGAAGGCGCGGAGCGCCCTTGTCCCCGAGGGACTCGCCGACACGGCGCCCCTGGGCGCGCTTGAGGAATTCCCGACCCCGGGCATCGTCACGATCGCGGCACTCGAGGCGCCTCCGTACGGCGTGCCGGCCGACGGCCAGTTCAAGACCCTCGTGATGATGGGCGACGGCCGTCCGTTCGCCGTGGTGCTCCGCGGATGCGACGAGCTCGAGGAGGCGAAGCTCGGCTCGCTCGGGTTCAACCTCGTCAGGCCCGCGACACCGGAGGAGATCGAGCCCGTCATGGGGGCGAAGCCCGGGAGCCTGGGAACAGTGAGGGGGACGATCAGGGACCTTCCGAAGCTCGCAGGGATCTTCGCCGACCACGCCATACGGCTCGTCGGCAACGGGACCACCGGCGCCAACCGGGACGGGTTCCACATCCGAAACGTGAACGTCGCGCGCGACCTCGAGGTCACGAAGTTCGGGGACTTCCGCCGTGTGAAGGCGGGCGAGCCCGACCCCCTGGGCGGCAGGCCCCTTATGGTCAAGAGGGGGATCGAGGTCGGCCACATCTTCAAGCTTGGCACAAAGTACTCGGAGCGGATCGACGCCGGGTACACCGACGACAAGAAGGAGCGCCATCTCTTCATCATGGGGTGCTACGGCATCGGGATCAGCCGCACGCTGCAGGCCGTGATCGAGCAGAGCCACGACGCGGACGGGATCATCTGGCCGTGGGCCATCGCGCCCTTCCAGGTCCTCGTGTGCCTCCTGGATCCCCAGGACACGGAGGCCACGCTCATCGCCGCAAGGCTGGCCGCGGCGGCCGGCCGTGGCGGCGCGGACGTGCTGGTCGACGACCGGGCCGAGAGGCCCGGGGTCAAGTTCAAGGACGCCGACCTGATCGGCATCCCCCTGCGGATCACGGTGGGGGGCCGGGGGATCAAGGAAGGAGTCGTCGAATTGAAGTGGCGTGGCGCCAAGGAATCGCTCAAGATCGCGCTCAATGAATCGGAAGCCACCGTGGAAGCGGTCGTCAGGGAGAAAGCCTGAGCAGGGACCCTTCCGTCCCCCCCTTCGTGCCTGAGTCGCGTTCCCACACTCGCACTGAGACCCGGGCTTCGACGGAGCTGCAGGTGGAGGATTCCTGGCGGGTGGTCGTCCTGAACGATCCCGTGAATCTGATGTCGTACGTCGTCATGGTCTTCAAGAAGGTCCTCGGATTTGACGAGACGCGGGCTAGGAAGCACATGCTTGAGGTGCACGAGCTGGGCCGCTCGGTCGTATGGACTGGCCTGCGCGAGACGGCGGAGGCGCACGTCTTCGCCCTGCAGCAGTGGCACCTGACCGCGGTCCTGGAGCCCGATGAAGCGCGTTGAGGTAAAGCTGAGCCTCCCCGTGGTGGCTCCGCTCCTGGACGTGATCCGTGAGCTCTCCTCGGAGCTGAGCAAGTCCCTCGCGGCCCCGCAGGCCCTCCACGACCTGGATCAGGACTTCCGCGGCGCCTGGATCGGCGAGCTGCTGGAGGGCCAGAACCAGGACCAGCGCTCGCTCCTGTCCCTTTTCGACGCGCAGTTCTTCACCGAGGGCGTCGTGGCGTTCGACGAGAAGAACGCCGAGCCGATCGTTCGCGCCTGCACCGCGTTTCGCCTGCAGCTTCGCGAACGTCGCCTGAAAGCGCTGAGCGATGAGGAGCTCGAGACCGGCGATGTCGACATGTCCGGGCTGGAGGAGCCGGTTAGGAAGGCCTTCATGTGCTACCTCTTCCTTGCGACCGTCCAGGAGCTCATCATCCAGCATCTGGATTCGAGCATCATTGGATCCTAGGCGGCAGCCGCCCTTCGTCCGACGGGCGCAGCGGGCGCTGTACCGGAATGGAATTCGGGTAACACCCCATTCCCGTGGCGGGCGCCTTCGGCTACAGTGCGTCTGGGATAAGCTCCCACGTAACCCGCCAGAATCCCATGCCGCTCCTAACCGTAGTCATAACGCTCATCATAGTCGGAGTGCTCCTTTGGCTGATCAACAACATCCCGATGCAGTCGACGATCAAGTCGATCATCAACATCGTGGTCGTGATAGCCGTGGTCCTCTGGCTACTGAACATATTCGGCATCATTTCGAGCGGTGGCGACATCAAGATGCCGGTTGTGAAGTAGCGCCGTCGCCGGCCGAGGCGGCCTAGGTTTCCACAAGCCACGGGACCTTAGACCGGGCTGCGTCGAGTGTGCGGCCCACGATCGCCAGCAGCGTCGACGCTGTAAACGGCTTGGCCAGGTAGGACACAGACAGGATTCCCTGGATGTCGCGGTGCCTGCCCTCCGCACCGCTCATGATGATGACTGGAAGGTCAGGGCTTATCCTGCGCAAAGCGCCTATCAGCGCCTTGCCACCGACGATGGGCATATCGCTGTCGGTGATCAAAAGGCTCACCTCCTGGCTGCGCGCCGCGAAAACGGAAATCGCCTCGGCGCCGTCGGCGCCCGAGACGACCCTGTAGCCTTGGCGGGTCAGGACCTTGCCAACGACCTCAAGGACCGAATCGTCGTCATCCACGACCAGGATGAGCTCGCCTGCACCCCGACGCTCCGGTTCACCGCCGGACAAGGGCCTCTCGCTTGGAGCGGAGACGGCTGACGCCGGGAAATAGACGGTGAACGCCGTGCCATGGTCGGCCGCGTTGCCCGACACGGTCTCCACCGACAGGAAGCCCTCGTGTTGGCGCACGATCCCGCGCACCGTGGAGAGGCCGAGGCCAGTCCCCCTGCCTTCACTTTTTGTCGTGAAGAACGGCTCCCATATGCTGGCGAGGATCTCCGGGGGTATTCCGGATCCGTTGTCCCGCACCCTGATCGCCAGGTACTGGCCCGTCTTCGCATCCGGGATCCGGGAAGCAAGGGCGTCATCGACGACGCAGTTCTCCGCCGTTATCGAAATCTCTCCGTCGACGGTGATCGCATCGCGCGCGTTTATCACCAGGTTCATGAAGACTTGGTTGATCTGGGTCGGGTCGCCCAGCATGGGCAACAAGTCGTCGGCGACCCGGGACGCAATCCGGATCGACCTCGGGAATGTCGTCTTGGCCAAGTCGATCACCTCCTCAAGCACGGTGGACAGTCGAACCTGCACCTTTTGGTCAAGCGAGCCGCGTGCGAATGAAAGCATCTGGCGGACGAGGGCGGCGCCCCTTTCCGAGCAATGCTCAACGATGTCGAGCATGTGCTGGCCTCCTGGAGAGGAGACCTGAGGACGCAGGAGGGGGGCAGCCATCAGGATCGGTGAAAGCGCATTGTTGAAGTCATGCGCGATTCCAGCTGCGAGCATGCCGAGGTTCCGGATGCGCTGGGTTCTGAGGGCCACCTCCTCCAGCTTCCTCTTCTCGGTTATGTCCTCCTCGATGGAGATGAAGTGGCTGATGGCGTCGTGCTTATCCCGAACAGGGGTGACCGTCTGGTGCACAGTGAAGATCGAACCGTCCTTCCGCTTGTTGACGACCTCCCCGCGCCAGACTTTGCCGGACAGTACCGTCGTCCACATGGTCTTGTCGAACGACTCGTCGTGCTGGCCGGAAATCTTCGAGTCGCGCGGGTTGCATCCCAAAGCCTCCGAGGCGTTGTAACCGGTGAGGGTGCTGTAAGCAGGATTGACCCATTCGATCACCCCGGTCCGATCATAGATGACTATGGAATTGGCCGCGGACTCCAGCGCGGATGCCTGCAGGTGAAGAAGCGCCTCGAGCCTATCGCGTTCCGTGATGCCCCGGTTCAACGATCGATTGGCGGTTGCGAGCAGCACCGTGCGCTCGCGGACGCTCTGCTTCAGGAGCTCGTTGGAGGCGCGCAGGTCCGATTGGAGCTGCTGTGTGCCCCGTCCGGTCCTGTCGAGGATCCTCGCAGTCCTCCAGATGATGATTACCAGCGCGAGACTTCCGATAACCCCGGTGATCCCCGAGCCGTGGGCGTGACTGTAGAGGCCCTCGCGCTCGCCGACCAGCTCGAGCCAGCCGAGCGCCAGGGGAAGGATGAGCGCGGCCAGCAGCATCCGCCGCATTACCACGCCCCCTGGCAGCCTGCTGGTGATCGACCGAATTAGGCCATTCTCGGGCCGAGCCAGCAGCATGCCCGCTCCCAGGACCACGAATGCCATGGCGGTGGAGATCCCGATCGACGACTTGTGATCGAGCTTGTAGAACGCGACCGCGCCATAGACGAATCCCACAATATTGAAGAGGCCCAGCATCGCGACCAGGACGGTTAGGCTCTGGGAGCCAAGCAGGAAGCGCGGCCGCCGCATGCCGCAGAGAGCGATCCCGATGAGCGCAAGGTTGAGCGCGGTCTCCGGGGCCGTCCGCCCAGGGGTGGTCGTGTTGAACTCCACGCTTGGCCCGATGCCCAGCAGGTTGTCGATGCCAAGGTCCGTCCTCAGGAGATACTCTGCGAGCGTCGCAGTTCCAAGAGCGGCCACAAGGAGCGAGCAGCCTAGCGCGAGTCGGTTTCTCCATGCGCGTGTTGCGGGCAGGGTCAGCAGGCACAGCGCGATGGAGGCCAGTGCCAATCCCACAGCGGTATTCGCGTTCATCGCGACATGACTCGGCATCACCGAAATCCTGTGAAGGGGGGTCCCTGATCCCCAGTCTGCGAGCACAACAACGGCAAGCACGAAGATGCCTATGGCTATCGCCCTGCTCGCGATCAGCGCATTACGAGGCGCCGTGGTTTGATACTCCTGGTTCAATCCGGCAACCTATCCCCAGACCTCGGCAATAGCGAACCACGCCGCGTCTATGTTGGTCGCTATATAGCTATTTATAGGCGGGAGCATTCATGGCCGAAATCCTGCATAAAACCGTGGGGGCCAGCGGCGTACCCATGGAGTTCGCGGCCCGCCTGCATCGGGCGGGCGCGAGGCGGTAGGGTTAATGCGTATGGATCGCCGCAATGCGGGAGAAGCCACCGGGAATTCGCCTTCAGTCGCCAGGAGGCTGTTGGTAAACGATCGACGACTAGGTACTAAACTCTGCCAAGAAATCGCCAACCGTGTCATTGAATTCCCGGGTATGGGTAATATAGTTCCCATTTCCGGCGACGAAGACGCCCCCAAAGACGCGGTTTCCCTATAGCGGCGCGTTGGATTTCGGGTCGTCCAGTATCGCCTTGAAGCGGGGATCGTCCCGAATTGGGAGCCAATCCGCAGCGTTGCGCGCGATATTCACATTCGTGCCGTAGGGCGTGCGCACCAGTTTCGAGTACATCTCTATGGCCTTATCCTTGTCGCCGGCCCAGGCTAGGATGATCGCGCGGAAGCGTCCTTGCTCCGGCCCCGATATGGCATCGGCGGACTCGGGCATCAATTCCTCGAGCTTGCGCACGGCTGCCAGCGCCTCGTCTCGGTGGCCAAGAGCCGCCTCAACGCTCCCTAGGTATGCCCAGACCGTCGTGCTAAGGGGAAGCTTGGACGCCTGGGCCTTTGCCTCCGGCAACATCTTCTCGATCTGGGCTCGGCCTGTGGCCAGCTCTCCATTGCCTATGCGGTCCCAGGCCGCGTCGATGTCCTGCTGCCAATGGGGCTGGTCAAATCCCTCGAAAAAAGGCTGCCTGTCGTGGATCCTGATCGCCTCGGCGAAGTTCCCGGTGGTGCGCGCCCACTCGAGGCGCATTTCCAGGACCTTGGGCGCGTCCTCCGGCTTCGCCTTCACTTTGGCAATGAAATCCTCGACTTCCCGGGTCGAGCCGCGCGCGATGAACGCCACGAGCGCCGACTGGTAGCCCCAGAACAGCACCTCCGGATTGTCTTCCGCCATGTGGCGGTACTCGGTCTGGGCGTCATCGTAGCGGTGAAGCGCGGCCAGCTGCTCGGCAAGCGACGAGCGGTACCGGCCGATGTGGGGGTCCAGCTCGAGCGCCCTTCGGAACCTCGCCTCGGCATCCGCCCAGCGACCCTGCCGGCGGTAGATGAGCCCGAGCGACCCGAAGGCCTCCGGGGAATTCGGCCTGAGTGTCAGGAGGTGCTCGTACCGCTCGGCGGCGCGGGCGTAGTCGCGGTGGGCGTAGTAATAGTAGTCCCCCTGCATCTCGATCACCACGGGATCATTCGGAGCCAGGCGGACCGCAGTCTCGATCGATGCCTTCGCCTTCTCCAGCCGGCTATCCGAGGCGTCCTGCTCGTTGAAGTGCTTGTAGGCGTGAAGGGCGCCGAGCTGGGCCCAGGCCTGGGCAAAGCCGGGGTCGAGCTGGACCGCGTCCACGAGCCAGGACTCGACGGTGCCGTCGAAAACCCCGGTGCCGTCGGAGTTGCGCGAGGCGCGCGCCTTGACGTAGAGGTCGTAGGCCGCGGTGTTCGTGGTGGGCTTTGCCTCGAGGAGGGACTTCTCGGCGGGCGAGATCGCGGCCTGGAGGGCCGCGGCGATCGCCTGCGCGAGTTCGGCCTGGATCGCGAAGACGTCCGTGATGTCCCGGTCGTACGCCTTTGCCCAGACGTGCTCGTCGGACGAGGCACGGATGAGCTGGCCGGTCACCCGGACCTTGTTGCCCGCACGGCGCACGCTGCCCTCAAGCACGTAGGCGACCCCCAGCTCGCGGGCGATCTGCCCGATGGCCTTTGTCGTTCCCCGGTACTGCATGACCGATGTGCGCGAGATGACATGCAGGTCGCGGATGAACGAGAGGTTTGTCAGGATGTCCTCGTGGACTCCGTCGGCGAAGAAGGCGCTCGCATCCTTCTCCTCGCTCATGTTGTCGAAGGGCAGGACCGCTATTGATTTCTCGCTGATGGCCGGTGCCGAGGGGGCCGTCACCGCGGCGACGGCGGGCGGGGGAGCCGGCTCGGACCGGCGTCCGACGGACACGGCCACCGCGATACCCACGACGACCGCCGCGAGGGAGCCCCATGTCCATCCGGGAATTCGCCGTTTTGGACGCGGCGGCGCCGGGTGCCCCAGGGCCTGGGGGGCCGGTGCGCGCGCGGCGTCCCGCTCGACCGCGGGCGTCCGGGGCGCCTCGAGGATCCGCTTCACGTGGGACACGAACTCGGGGGAGGGCACGCCGCGCGGCATGCGCGTCCACTGGTAGCGCATGAATTCCTCGGGAACAAGTGCCTTGGACTCCGGGGTCTCGTCGATGACGATCGGCACGATGAAGGAGACGCCCGCCGCCATGTCGCGTGTGCGCTCGACTCCCAGGTTCCACTCGCGCCGGAAGTAGCCCTCACCCCGCTCCTGGGTCGTCGCCGAGATGAGGGGCATGAACAGCGCGCACTCGCGGATCTGCCGCTTTATCTTCTGGTCCCAGGTGTCCCCTCCGCGAAGCTCGGCCTGGTCAAACCAGACCTCCAGGCCGAAGGCCCTCAGGGCGTCGGCGATCCGGCGCGCTGCCTCCGAGTCTTCCCGGGCATAGCTGAGGAAGACGGCACGGCTCGGCGGGATGGAAGGGACTTCCGGCATCGGATGCGTAACCACATTCCAGACAAGCTGATGCCTTGCGAGTCCAAATCAGCGGGGGCAGGGAAAATCTATCGGTTTGCAGTCGGCCCTCAGGGTCCGGAGAGCGGCTGGAAGAACACCTGCGTCGCGAACACCCGGTAGTCGCCGGCCGCGAAACCCCGGCCGAGTCGGGCCGCGCACCCGAGGTAGGCAAAGCCGGGATTGAGCAGGCTGGCGCGGTGATCGGGGGAATTCATCCAGCCCTCCACGAGAAATGCGGCATAGGTCCGGTAAGTGTAGCCGCTCTCGGAGGACCCCGGCGGCCTCCGCGCGGGCATCATGATCGCGTTCTCGGCCAGTCGTGCACGGGCCGGGTTCGCACCCGCGAACGGGGAATCGTAAAGCCCCGCGCTCTCGGCGCGCTCGGCGACATTGCGCTCGTGCTGGAGCGGGTTGTCGTGCCCCGATCGGAGCGCGAGCGCCAGGTATGCAGCCTGCTCGTCCGCCGCGGCGTCCAGCGCCGCGATCGGCGCAAGCGCGCGCACGCCGTGGGCCAAGCGCACCCGGTTGGATTCCTCGAAGATCGCCTTTGCGAGAACCGCGTGGTCGAAAGCCTGGACGGTCATCTCCGACTCCATGGCCGCCGCCAGCGCTACAGGGGAGGTGGCGACGGTCTGATTGACCTGGGCGCATCCGGGGAGGACGAGAAGGGCGACAGTCAGGATCGCGCGGCGGCGGACCGCCGCTGCGGCCCCTTGGGCGGCGGAACTCACGGCCCCAGGATGGGATGGCGCCCGCGGGACTGCGAGGGCGGAGTGGTCCCCGGGGGACGCGGCGCCCCCCACCTGTCCCCCGGATGGCATATTTCTTGCGGCATGGGCGCCATGAACCTTGCGCTTTTTCGCCGGATCCTGCTGCCCCTTTTTCTTGGCTCGACTGCATTCGGCGGATTTCCGGCGGGCGCCCCCGACGATCCCGGATGCACCGCCGAGGACAAGGTCTACATGGCCAGGGCCTATGAGCTCGCCCAATTCGCGACGACCCACGGCGGCGGACCGTTCGGGGCGCTCCTGGTGAAGGACGGAAAGGTCCTGGCCGAGTTCTCCAACTGCGTCCACTCCACGGGCGACATCACGAAGCACGCCGAGACGGGGCTGATCTCCGCATTCAGCCCCAAGATCGACCGGGCGACGTTCGCCAAGTCCACCCTGTACACGAGCACGGAGCCTTGCGCAATGTGCTGCGGGGCGATCTGCTTCTCGGGGATCGGACGAGTGGTCTACGGCGTCTCGGAGGCGCCCTTCATCCAGGTGATGGGCCTTCCGGCCGACCCGGATCCCCTCACAAGCCACGAGATTCTCCGCCGCATCGCCCCGGGGATGAAGGTCCTCGGGCCGCTCATGGAGGCCGAGGGCCTCAAGGTGCACGAGGGCTACTGGCCCGTCCACCCGGAGGACGTCGGGAAGTCATGAGTTCTCCGGTCCAGAGGCTGTAGTCGGACGGCCGGCGCCGCGATTTCGCGGGGGCGATGGCGGATTGGAGAACCGCGGTTGTCATGTGCTGGACCGACCCGGCCAAGACTCCATGCGCATCACGACACGATTGCTGGGCTTTTCGGCCCTCCTCCTTGGTTTGTCGCGCGCGGCCGGGACGGAACCTCAGGGGACATTCGAGGTTGTGAGGGACCTGACCTACCTGGAGCCGACACGCGCCGAGAAGCTGGATCTCTACCTTCCGCGGCGGGCGCCGGGCGACCGACCTTCACCCGCCGTGGTTTGGGTCCACGGCAACGGGGGCACGAAGGACAGCGACTATCTCCGCGAGGAATGCCGGGTCTTGGTGGAGGCGGGCTACGCCTGCGCCGCCATTGACTGGACCCTGGACACTCCATTCCGGGTGCTTCCAATCCTCGACTGCAAGAATGCTGTGCGCTTTCTGCGGACCCACGCGTCCCAATACCACATCGACCCGTCGCGAATCGCGATAGGGGGAAGCTCGGGGGGCGGCTACCTGGCCTCGATGGTCGGGTTCACCGAAGGCGAAGCGGGATTTGAACCCCCGGGACCGTATCCCGGAGTCCCGAGCGCGGTGAGCGCAGTCGTTGATTTCTACGGCGGCTACGACGCCATGAGGTACCCCCTCGTCCGGAAGCAGCTGCAAGCCCTGCCGCTCGGGATGGCGGGAGTCCGGCCTGCCCTGGCCCAGATCGCCCTGTTCCAGCCCATGAATCACCTGAAGCGGACGGCCCCGCCGGTCCTGATTGTCCAGGGCAAGGACGATCCGCTGATCGAGTACCATCAGGCCATATACATGGACGAGGACCTAGCGTCCATGGGAGTGCCGCACGAGTTGGTCCTGCTGGAACATGTGGGTCACTCGATGACCTTCACCTCCTGGGACGACAAGCCCCTTCCCCGGGACCTGCGCCCGGTGATACTCGAATTTCTCCAAGAATACCTCGGGACGGCGGATCATCCGGCACACGGGGGCCGGCATGCGCACTAACTTGGGCCCGGGTCCGGGCCCTCAGGTCTTTGGGATCACGAGCTTCGAGTCGACGCCCGAGACGCCGCCCGTGTCGAGAGCGAGGGCCACCGCGCGCCCGACGAGGTCCGGGGTGTCCACGGTTCCCTCGAGCGCCACCCGGCCGTCGTGGGCGGAGACGTGGATCTCAACCGCGGACAGGTCGCGGTCGAGGATGTACTTGGACTTCACCACCGCGACGATCCTCGCATCGGACATCTTCTCGCCGACGTTGCTCGCCTGGTTTCTGACGACCTGGCCGGTGCGGGCCAGGTCCTGGCGGATGTCGTCAGGGGTGAGGCGCCACTGATGGAGCTTGTCGTCGAGCCCGTCCCTCACGGCAGCCCCGTGCTCGCTCGAAACGGGCCGCGTGAGCTCCGGCCAGCGCAGCTGGTAGCGGTCGACATAGATTCCAAGGGCCACGCCCAGGACCAGGATGATCAGGTACTTCATGGTATCTTGGACCGCGAAATCGCCCTTACGTTTCGGCAAATCTCCATCGCGGCCGCTGGCTCAGGGCAGCGGGGCGAAGAACCCTATCAAATTCGTCACGTGATCGTCGATCGGGACTCCCAAGTGCTCGCAGCCGAGGAGGATCGCACTGCGGTCGACCTTGGCCGCGAAGGAGGGTTCCCTCAGCTTCTTCTTTATTGAGCTGGCCTTCATCTCGCCGTAGCGGACCGGGTTGAGCTTTCGGTAGGCGTAGAATATTCCGCTGATCTCATCGCAGGCGAGGAGCCCGGCGGCGAGCTGGGTGCCCGGCAGGGTGGTGTATCCGTGGTAGCCATAGGCATGGGCCTCAACCGCATGGATCAGCTCCTCCGGATAGCTCCACTGCCTGAACCACTTGATGCTCTCCGCGGGGTGGAGGTCCGGGAACTCCTCGAAGTCCAGGTCGTGCAGCAGCCCGGTCACGTGCCACAGGTGGGGGTCTCCTCCGAGGGTCCCCGCATATCCCTCCATTGCCGTGGCCACCATGAGGGCGTGGTGGCGCTGGTACTCGTCGCGGACGTGCTCCTCCAGGAGTGCGTTTGCCTCCGCTCGGGTGGGCAGGCTCATGGGGCCGGGGAGGTTTTGTTCATCGAGGGGGGGGCTGATGGGGCCTGAGCCTGGCCCGTAAAGCTGGGGGAGGCGCGGCCGACGGGCAAACCGTTTAGGCGGCCCTGGACCCCGGCCCGGCGGGTGCCAGTCCCTCGATGAGTGAGCAGGCCCGGCCCGCCGCGGCGGCCGCGTCCACCCTCGGGGCAAATTCCCGGCACCGGCGCCGGATCGCCTCCGAGCCCACGAGCCTTGCGACCTCCCGGATCGCCCGTCCCCTGCCGTAGGCCCCCGCAGTGGTGGCGAACCCCAGTCCCATGAGTTCGACCCGGCGCCCATTGTCGGGTTGGTCGAAGGTGTTCGCGACGACAAGCTGGGGCACGCCCGCCCTCAACGCCTGGGCCAGGGTCCCGACGCCCCCGTGGTACACGATCCCGGCGCAGCGGGGAAGGACCCGGCTAAAGGGAAGGTAGGGGAAGGCCCTGATTCCCGGCGGCAGGTCGGGCGGGAGCTGGTCCGGGTGGTTCGTGACCAGCATGGCGCGAAGCCCGCTCGCCTCGCATGCCGCCACGGTGTTCCGGAAGAACCTCGCTCGGTCCGTCGCCGCCGAACCCGGGGTGACGAGGAGCGGGGCAGGGCCTTCGTCCAGGAACCGGTCCGCCTCGGCGTGCGCCTCCGGGAGGCCCCCGTCGTCATGGAGGAGGAATCCCGTCGTGTGGGTGTTCGGGGGCCAGTCGGCCTGCGGCGCGGCAAACCAGTCGGGGAAGAGGCAAAGGACAAGCTGGGGCGAGTGGAGGTAGGGGCCGAAGATCCCCCGGACCGGGGCAAGCCCCAGCGTCGCACGGAATGAGTTGAGCCCCGGGCCGATCAGGCGCTCCACGAAGAACGTGTCCATGGCCCAGAAGAGCGCCCGCTTCACGATCCTCGGCATTCCCGGGCCCATGGTGACCCCGCCGAGGCGGCCGTTGTCGATGTGGCTGCGGATGACGCTCGGCTGGAGGTGGAGGGTCGCCGTCGGAACCCCGAGCCGCTCCTGGGCCACGCGGGCACCCAGGCATAGCGTCGTGGCCGCCACGACGCAGTCGGGGCCCCGGTGCGCCTCGACGATCCGGTAGAGTCGGCTGATGTTCGGCACTATCGCCCGCTCGATGATCGCCGGGAATCCCCGGGTGGGGTGCCAGAGCCTCGGGTCCCGCATGAGGGTCTCAGCCTCCACGGCCGTGCCGAGCGGGACGAAGTCGAGCCCGTTTGCCCCCACCTGGGCGGCAAAGTGCTCGTTCGTCGCGAGGGTGACGCGGTGCCCCCGGGCTTTCAGCGCCCTGCCAAGGTCGATCACGGGGTGCACGTCGCCGGAGCTGCCGATGGCCGCCAGTAGAATGCGCAAGGGCATACTTGACGGTGGGCCGGCTTCACCCAGACTCAAGGACAGACACCCTGCAGTGTTCGAGGTGCTTTCAATAACCGCTCTTTGCCTTGGAAACATTACGGGAGCCAAACCCGCCGCGTGAGCTGCTAGGCCGTAAACCGGAAAGCAAACAACGTGACGGAGGCGCCCACCTTGACATGAAAAGGTCCTGAGCCTTTGGGCATACGGCACAGGCGGGGTGTCTATCCTTTTCCTACCAGCCTAACTTGATATCCCTCAACACCTACCTCGTATTGCACGTGAGCTCGGTCCTCGTGCTCATGGGCTACACGTTCTACGCCTTCGCGGCGCCGGCCGAGACCCGCAAGCGGGTCCTCATGATCACCGGGGTCGCCGCACTCCTGATCCTGGTGTCGGGCTTCGGCATGCTGCACCGCCTCCACCTCGGGTTCCCGGGCTGGGTGATCGTGAAGTTCGTCTGCTGGCTCGGGCTCTCGGCGATGGCGGGCCTTGCCTACCGGCGCCGCGCGCAGGCCGACCTGCTCATGCTGGTCGCCTTCGTCCTCGCGATCACCGCGGTGGCGATGGCCGTCGTCCGGCCGTTCTGACCGGGCGGCTGGCTATGGACGGCACGCTCTGTGGCGTCTGGATAGACGGCGAGGGGAAGGCGCGGGTATCCCTTGCGGACCAGGGCGGGAGTAGGGTCGAGAGGGAGATGCCCTTCGAGCCGTTCGCCTGGCTCTCGGCGAACCCCTCCGCGGCGCCCCTTCCCGGGATCGAGCTCGAAAAGCTCAAGGGCGGCGCGGTCCTGGGAACGCTGGCCAGGGCGTCGAGCCTTGAGGCATTTGAGGGGTTGCTCAGGGCAGCCCGCGACTCGAGCTCGACGGCGATCGACGCGATACGGCCTCTCGAGAGCCAGTTCCTCCTCCAGCACCGCGCGAGGCTCTTTGGCGACCTGGCCTTCGCCAGGCTCAGGCGCTGCCAGGTCGACATCGAGACCGGCTCGGGCGACGGGGCCTTCAGCAATGCGGAGCGGCCTGCGGACAGGGTGCTTGCTATCGGGATGCGCACCGGGGGCGTGAACCGCCTGCTCCTCCTCGAGGACGACACGGACGCGGCCGAGAAGAGGCTCCTCCAGGCCTTCAACGAGGAGCTCGCCTCCCGGGACCCCGACGTCATCGAGGGCCACAACATCTTCAAGTTCGACCTGGACTACCTGAGGCTGCGGTGCCGGTTGCGCAGGGTTCCCTGCGCGTGGGGGCGCTTCGGGCAGAGGGCGACCTTTCGGAGCAGCCGCCTCAAGGTCGCGGAGCGCTGGATCGACTTCCCGCGCTGCGACCTGCCGGGCCGGGCCGTCATCGACACCTACCTGCTCGCGCTGCTCAACGACATCTCGGCCCGCGAGCTCAATTCCTACGGGCTCAAGGAGGTCGCGCTCCACTTCGGGATCACCGACGAGGACCGCGGGGAGCGCACCTACATCGAGGGGAGCAGGATCGCGGAGGCCTTCGTCAGCGACCGCTCACGCTTCTGCGCCTACCTCGAGGACGACCTCAGGGAGACGGAGGGCCTCGGCGACCTCCTCCTGCCGACGTACTTCGAGCAGGCGCGCGCCTTCCCGATCCCGCTCCAGGAGGCGACACTGCGGGGGACGACCGTGAAGATAGACCTCCTCTTCCTCGAGGAGTACTACCACGCGAGGGAGTCCTGCCCGCAGCCGCCCGAGATCCGGCCCTTCGACGGGGGCTACACGCGAAGCTTCAACGAGGGGGTGTTCCGCCACGTGCTCCACTTCGACGTGGCGTCGCTCTACCCGAGCCTGCTCCTGAACATCGGCAGGAACCCCTCGGACGACTCCCTCGGGGTGTTCATCCCGCTCCTCCGGCACCTCCTGGAGTACCGCCTCAGGTACAAGCAGCTCGCAAGGACGGCGCCCACTGAGGACGAGCGGGCGGAGGCCAAGGCGCGCCAGGCGACCACCAAGATCCTCATCAACTCCTTCTACGGATACCTCGGGTTCTCCGGGGCCCGCTTCGGGGACGGCGACCTCGCCGCCGAGGTGACCCGCCGCGGCCGGGAGCTCCTCCAGAAGCTGATCGACGAGTTCGGCCGCCACGGCTGCCAGATCCTCGAGGCCGACACCGACGGGATCTACCTCTCCTCGGACCGCCACTTCGACAGGCCGGAGGACCTCCTTGCCCTTGTGGTCCCGATCCTGCCCCCCGGGATAGACCTCGAGTTCGATGGGCGCTACGACGCGATGTTCTGCTACAAGGCGAAGAATTACGCGCTCTACGAGTCGGGACGGGTGATCCTGCGCGGGAGCGCCCTCCGGTCGAGGGGCGTCGAGCCCTTCCTGAAGAAGCTGACGGACTCCCTGATCCACTACCTCCTCGGCGCCACGGCGACCTCGCCGGCCGGGCTCCTGGAGGACTACAGGCGAAGGATAGGGGACCGGTCGCTCCCGGTCTCGGAGATCGCCAAGGGAGAGGTCCTCTCCATGAACCCCGACGCCTACCTCCGCTTCATCGAGGGCGGCGGGAAGCCGCGCCGGGCCTCCTCCGAGGCGGCGCTCCAGATGACGCCGCGGCCGAGGATGGGGGACCGTGTGACCTACTACATCACCCCGAAGCAGAAGGGCCGTACGAACGACTGGCAGCGTGCGAGGCCCGTGGCGCTCCACGATCCCGTGTCCGCGCCCTATGATCCCGACCATTACATCGGGAAGCTCGACGACTGGATCGAGCGCTACGGCAGGTTCCTCGGAATAAGCCCGCCTCCCAAGGGCGGCGACAGCCTCCAGGGCGAGCTCCTCTAGTTCCGCGGCCTACTTGGCCGCGGCGCTCCTGGCCACGACCCAGTCGATCGTGGCCGCGTCATTGTCCCCGTTTCTCCAGACGACGCCCAGGAACTCGGACGGCAGGATGTCGTGCGCCTTGAAGAATCGCCGGTCGCCGCCGCAGCAGTACATGAGGCTCGCCGGGAGCTCGCCGCGGAGCTTCGCCTTCGCCTTCGGGATGATGCGCGGCAGCCACTCGATCCCCTTCACCGCGTCCGTCTTCGCGGGCATGGACGACTCCTGGAGCACCCGGGTCGACGCCTTGCCGTGCTGGACGTTCATGAAGAAGTTGTGCCTCGCCGACTCGATGAGGACCGCGTGCGCGAACCCCGGCTCGCCCCCGCCGACATCGTCCTCGGCGTAGTCGTAGACGTGCTGGGGCGTGATGCCGTTCGAGGCGAGCCAAGCGGTCTGCTCCTTGTCGAAGAATGACTCGGCGCCGCGCTGGCCCTTGGCGTACAGCGCCACCGCGCGGTCGTAGAGCTCCCGGAAATGGGTGGGGAAGTCGTAGTGTTTCATGGGCGGATAAAAATCAACTGGCGGGCCGGAAATCAATGACGCGCTTGAACCGGTCCACCTTGTCCACGACGACGTCAAGCCGCCCGTTCAGCTCGAACCGGTGGTGCTTGCGCCTTCCCACGAGGGCGTTGCCCTCCTGGTTGAGCTGGTAGTAGTCGTCGCCCAGCGCGTCGGCCGAGACGAACCCGAAGGTCATGGACTCGACGAGCTCTATGAAGAACCCGTGACGGCGGACGTCGGTGATGATCGCCGCGAACGCCGTGCGCTTCTTCTTCGCGAGCTCGCGCTCGAAGAACTCGAGGAGCTTGATCTTCACGCTCTCGCGCTCGGCCTCGGTCGAGTTGATCTCGGTGTTGCTCAGGTGCTCGGCCAGCTGGGTGATCCCGCGGACGTCGTGGCGGGCGGCGCCTCCCTCCTTGCGCGTGAGGTAGGACTGGAGGACCTGGTGGACGACCAGGTCCGAGTACCGGCGAATGGGGGAGGTGAAGTGCGTGTAATCCTTCTTGTGGAGCCCGAAGTGCCCGTCTGGGGTCGCCCTGTAGCAGGCCTTCTTCAGGCTTCGCAGGAACTGGGTGCGCAGCGTGTAGCCCTGGGGGTGCGTCTTTAGAATTGAGAGGAGCTTGACGACCTCCTCCCTGCGCGAGAGGTCGCCGACCTTGATCCCGAACGTGGCCACGAACTGCCGGTAGTCGTTGAGCTTCTCGGCGTCGGGATTGTCGTGGACCCGGTAGAGCGAGGGGAGCTTCTGGGTGCGTGTCAGGCGGGCGACCGCCTCGTTGGCGGCCAGCATGAACTCCTCGATCAACTGGTGGCTCTCGTCCTGCTCGATCCTCTCCAGCCGGTCGGCGTAGCCCTGGGGGTCGACGAAGATCTTCGTCTCGGGCATGTCGAGGTCGAGGCTCCCGTGGGCCATCCGCTCGCGGCGAAGCGCGCCGCCGATCCTCCAGAGGTGCCTGATCCAGGCCTGCAGGTCCTCGAGCTCATAGTCCTCGAGTTCCCGGAGCGCCCTTCCGGTCGAGCCTGTCTGGTGCTTCGGCGGGACCGGCATGGCGCGGATCTTCTCCAGGTTGTCCTCGAACAGCAGGGCGTACGCCTGCTTGTAGGTCAGGCGCTTCCTGCTGCGGATGACCGTGTTCGCGTAGTCGGTCTCCTTGATCCTGAAGTCGGGGCCGAAGGTGAGGAAGACCGCCTTGCACAGCCGGTCCTGCGCCTCGACGAGCGAGCACAGGCCGTTCGAGAGCTTCTCGGGGAGCATGGGGATGACCGTGCCGACCAGGTAGGTCGAGTTGCCCCGCGTCCGCGCCTCGCGGTCGATCGCGGTGCCGTGCCTCACGTAGTGCGACACGTCCGCTATGTGGATGCCGACCCGGGTGTCCCCGTGGCCCAGGTCCTCTATAGAGAGAGCGTCGTCAAAGTCCTTTGCGTCGTCGGGGTCGATCGTGAAGACAGGGATATCCCTGTAGTCCCTGCGCCCCTCCGCATCCCTGGGGTGGACGCGGTCGGGGAGGGCGGCCGCCTCGCGCTCGACGTCCGGCGGGAAGTTGGGCTCGAGCCCGTGCTTGATGAAGATGCCGAGGAGCTCCGCCCGGGGCTCATGGGTCCGGCCAAGCCTGTCGGTGATCTCGCCGACAAGGGGCTGCTCGCGGCGGCGCCATTCGCCGAGCTTCACGACGACCTTGTCGCCCGGGTGGGGCACGGGCCGGACGGAGGAGCGGGTGGGGTCCGGGACGGCGATCTCGTAGACGAAGCGGGGGTCGTCCGGGGCGACGATGTAGTTGCGCCCCTCGCGCCTTAGGTCGCCCACGATCGTGGTGCGGTTGCGCTCGAGGATCTCGGTCACGCGCCCGACGCGCTCGCCGGGCCTCTTGCCGGCCACGCCATGGTAGATCCGCGCGACGACGGAGTCGCCCGGGAGGGCGACACCGGTGTCGTCCGGGGCAATCTGGACCGACGGCTCGTCGCGGTTCCCCCCGACGATGATGAAGGCGGAACCGCCTGCTCGAAATTGAATTACGCCTCTGACGGTGTCATCGGCCTGGGGGCCTCTGCGGCCCGACTTGTTGTTTGACATTTCTTGACGGGACCCGCGAACAGCGAGTCAACCGGCTCCAACATCCCCCATTGCGCGCGAATTGGCGAGAGCATTAAGCAGATTGGGAGCGGGGCCCCTGCGGGGCCAGGGGAAACCAGGCAGCCTCGCGGACCTATGCCGCGGCCATGGACCTCGCCCCGATGCTCCCGATCCAGCTCATCGAGTTGCGTCGAGATGAGCGCCGGAGTGAAGGGTTCCGGGGCGCCCGAGCCCTGGCCGACATATCGCTCCATCTCGGCCGCCATTCGATCGAACACGGCCGCGGCGCTTATCGCACCGAGGTTGAGGCAGGAGCCGCGGATCCCCAGGCATCGGATGAGGAACGGCTCCGCCTGGGCCCGGTCGCGAACATCGCGCATTCCGGCGCACCAATCGCCCATGTCGCCCCGAAGGGATCCCATTTTTAATGACAGCGCTGGCACAAGGGTGCATTTTACGGCGGGTTGAAAATCCTTAACGCCCAGGCGCTCGCCGCCTTAGCCCTGCTGAGCGCGGCTGTGGCCCTCCCGTTCCTGCCCGCCCTGCACAGGGACGCGAAGGACCTGGCGCTCGAGGTCCGCCTCAAGTCGACGAGGGCGGGCCGGGTCCAGGTGTTCTGGGATTCGGGCGGGGGCTTAAGCGAGAGGAACTCGTCCTCGGCCGCGGTTCCGGCCGGAGGGGGCGCCGCCACCTACCGCCTTCCGGTGCCCGCAGGCGTGTACCCGTCCCTTCGCCTCGACCCGATAGACGGGGACGGGACGGTGGTGATCACCTCCGTGAGGATGGTCGAGGCGGGAGGGCGCCTGATCCGGCCTGTCGGGCTGGACGACTTCGGGGCCCAGAACCAGATCCAGTCCTTGGTCCGCGACGGGGACGGCCTTGCGGTGAACATCGCCCCCGGCGGAAACGATCCCCAGCTGATCCTGCGCTTCAGTCCGCCCCTCAGGCTCTTCACGAGCCTCACTTCCCTGGCCTGGCAGTGGGTCCCGCGCGCCGCGGGGGTCTTCCTGCTGCTCGCCGCCGCCATTCTGGGGATCGGGAGCGCCGGGGCCCTCAGGGGGAGGCTGGCGGAGGGGCTTCGGCGGCTCTGGAGCCGGCCCTCCTGGGCGATCGCGTCGGTTTCGGCCCTCGCCGTCGTCCTGAGCGCCTATCCGGTCGCACTGGGCGGCAAGAGCCACGTCGCTGCGAATATAGAGGACCTGCGCTTCCTCTACGACGGGACGCCAAGCCTTCCCGGCTACTCGTCGCCGTTCCTCACCGACGTGAAGGGCTCCGATGTCGGTGCGGTCATGTGGCAGCACGTCCCGTACTCCATGGTCGAGCACCGCGCGGTGTTCCGGGACGGCGAGTGGCCCCTCTGGAACCGGTACAACTCCGGGGGCATCCCGCTCCTCGGCCAGGGGCAGTCGATGTTCGGCGACCCCGTCCACTTCCTGGTAGTCGCCGCGAACGGCGCCGCATGGGCCTGGGATTTCAAGTACCTGGCCGAGAAATGGCTCCTGGCGCTCGGGCTCGGCCTGCTCGTGCTCGCGGTCACGCGCCGCACCGCGGCGGCCGCGCTGGTCAGCCTCGCGGCGCCCTTCTTCGGCTTCTTCATCTACAGGTTCAACCACCCGGCCTACTTCAGCCTCTGCCTGGCGCCCTGGCCCCTGTACTGCTGGGTCAGGGCCTCGCAGGCCCGGGACGTGAGGGGCGCGGCCCGCTGGGCTGCCGCCCTCGTTGCCGCCAACCTCGCGCTCATGTGCAGCGGGACCGTGAAGGAGGCCTACATGCTCCTGCTCTCCATGAACCTCTCTGGCCTGTGTGTCGTGCTCGCCGCGCAGGAGCCCTGGGGCGTCCGGCTGCGGAAGCTGGCCGCGGCGTCGTGGTCCGCGGTTCTCCTCGCGATGATCAGCGCCCCCGCCTGGACGACGTTCCTCGCCACCCTCGGCCTGTCCTACACGAGCTACAACGCCGCCAGCGCATTCCAGATCCAGCCGTCCCTCCTGATCGGGGCCTTCGACGAGGCCTTCTACCGTCCGCTGACCCCGGGGGGGTTCGTGTTCAACCCGTCCGCGAACTTCCTCGTCCTCGCGGGCGTGCTCTACTTCCTGGCGACACTGCGCGCGCAGTCCGCCAACAGGACGGCGATCGTCCTCGCGGCGAGCTCGCTCGTGCCGCTGGCGCTGGCGTTCGGCCTGGTGCCGCCGTCATGGATCGTTCAGGTCCCCTTCCTGCGAAACGTGGCCCACATCGACAACTGCTTCTCCTGCGCGCTGATCGTCCTCTGGTCGGTCGCGGCCGGCGCCGGATTCTGCGCCGCGGCCGACCGGCTGGGCACGCGGGAGGGCAGGGGGGACCTGGCGATCGCGGGCGCGCTCCTCTTCGCGCTCCTGTTCCACTACGTCGCCTTCGGCCAGGCGGTCCAGCGCACGGTCTTCGCCTCGGAACCGGTGTTTTCCCCGCTGCAGCCCGGGCAGGCGCTCGGGGCGAGCGGTTTTGTCAAGGCCTACGCGGTCTCGCTGGTCGCCGCGCTGGCGGCGCTGGGGTGGATCGCGAGGCGTTGCCTGGCGGCGCGGAGGCTGTCGCCCGGCTCGGCCCTCGGGCTCATCCTCTGCGGATGGCTCCTGCTTTGGAGGCAGGGGCTCCAGCCGCCGTCGGCCGGCTTCGAGGACTACACCCTCCACCCGGGGCCCCGCCCCGACTTTCACGCGGCCTCCGCCGCGATGGAGCGCATGCGCGCGGGCCAGGCGGCCGGGCCGGGCCGGGGAGTCGGCATCGACGGATCCTTCTTCCCGGGCTGGTCGGCGGCGTACGGGCTCGAGGGCATCGGGGGGCCCGACGCGCTCATGAACCCCTACTACCGCGAGCTCACCGGGGATGCGCCGATCTCGAGGCTCTGGGACTGGAGGCTGGACCTGGAAAGGGACGCGGTCGCCAGGGCCAGGCCGTTCCTGGATTTCATGAACGTGCGGTACTATTTCAACAACCCAGTGACCGGCGCGCTCGGTTCCGGTCTCGTCCTTGACGGGCACTATGACCTGGACACGTATGAGAGCCCGACGGCCTGGCCGCGGGCGTTCTTCGTGGACCGGGTCGTCCGGTACCGCGACCCCGCCGGCCTGGTGAGGCTCGTGATGAAGGGGGATGGCCGGCCGTTCGCCGCGATCCAGGCAGGGGACGCCGCGGAGGATGCGCTGGGGGACTTGCCGGCGGACCCGGAGGGACGCACCGTGGAGCCTGCGAGCGGGTACGCGCTGACCGAGAGGACGACGGCGTTCACGATCCATGCCCCAGGTCCCGGGATTGCCGTGCTCTGCGAGGTGTTTTGGCCGCGCTACGCCCGCGCCGAGATCAACGGGAGGGAGGCGAAGGTCATCCGGGTGAACCATGCCTTCCAGGGGCTCGTGATCGAGAAGGCGGGGGATTACCGCGTTAGGATCAGCTATGAGCCCCGGTTTTTCCGGGTCTCGCTGGCTGTCGCCGCGGCCGGCCTCTTGCTCCTCGTAGCCTCCCTTTTCGCCGTGCGGTCCCCGCGTGGGGGCGGCACCCCCGCAGCGCACTAGGCGCTTCGTCGGGTCGCATGGCCGGCGGGCCCTCCTTTTTCTCCCGCTCCGTCTCGACAACCCGCCCGGCGGCGCGGTAGGCTGACGTTCCAATATCCGCCAAGTCTGGTCCAACGGACACGTTCAGTCCCCCCGGCCGCGGCAACATCGCCGCCGGGATCTCCGCCAGGAAGCCAAAACCCGCAGAACAAGCACCATGAAGATCGTCCACGCGGCGAGTGAGCTTTACCCCTATATGAAGACGGGGGGCCTTGCGGACGCGGTGGGGGCCCTGACGGCGACGTTTGTGAACATGGGCCACGAGGTCTCGGTCTTCCTTCCGGGTTACCGGGACGCGCTGGCCCATCCGCTCGCCGCCGGCGCCGAGCGGAGGTTCCGGCTGAAGATAGAGATGGGTGACCAGTTCCTCTCGGGCGACGTCCTCACGTTCTCCCCGAGGAAGAACCTCACGGTGTTCCTGGTCTGCCGGGACGAATACTACGACAGGCGCTACCCCTACGGCAACGGCGAGAGGGACTACGAGGACAACTCCGACCGGTTCATCTTCTTCTGCAAGGCGGTCGTGGAGACCATGCGGCTCGCCGACCTCGGTGCGGACATCGTCCACACGCACGACTGGCAGACGGCCCTGCTGCCGCTGCTCCTGCGCGAGGCCGAGCGCAGGTTCGGGGTCACGCTCGCGATGAAGACCGTGTTCACGATCCACAACATCGCCTTCCAGGGACTGTTCTCGGCGGTCTGCTTCGCGAGGACCAACCTGCCCGACGAGCTCTTCAGCATGGACGGCCTGGAATACTACGGCCAGGTGAACTTCCTGAAGGCGGGGATCCTCTTCGCGGACCGCGTGACGACCGTCAGTCCACGCTACGCCATGGAGATCCAGACCCCTGAATTCGGGTGCGGGCTCGAGGGGGTCGTGCAGACCCGGATCGACGACCTCTCGGGACTCATCAACGGGGTGGACACCGACGTGTGGAACCCCTCCACCGACAAGCTCATCCCCGCCCGCTACTCGGCGAGGGACCTCGCGGGAAAGAACACCTGCCGCAGGGAGCTTCTCAGGCAGTGCGGGCTCGATCCGACCTTCGCGGGACCGGTGTACGGGATGATCTGCCGCCTCACCGAGCAGAAGGGCGTCGACCTCGTCCTCGCCAACACGGATTTCTTCACGAAGCGGGACACCCGGTTTGTCATCCTCGGGTCCGGGGACAGGCGCATGGAGGCGGAGCTGGGAAAGGCCGCGGCCGCGGCGCCGGCGAGGATATCGGTCTGCGCGAGGCACGACGAGTCCATGAGCCACCTGATCGAGGCCGGGAGCGACTTCTTCCTGATGCCGTCCCTCTTCGAGCCCTGCGGGCTCAACCAGATGTATTCGCAGGTGTACGGGACCGTGCCGGTCGTGAGCAGGGTGGGCGGCCTGGTCGACACCGTGCGCGACTCAGACGAGGATCCGGAGGCAGGAACCGGAATCATGTGCGAGCCGGACGCCGTCTCGCTGCGCGACGCGCTTGAGCGCGCCCTGGCGCTCTTCGGCGACAAGCCGCGCCTCGCCGCGGTCCAGCAGCGGTGCATGGCGCGCGATTTCAGCTGGAAGACCGCGGCTGCGGCCTATGACGCGCTCTACCGGGACGCGCTGTGACCCCGGCGATTGTCTGGCTGAGGCGGGACCTCCGGCTGCGTGACAACGCGGCCCTCTCGGCGGCCGCCCTGCGGGGGGGGCCGGTCGTGCCGGTCTTCATCTGGGACCCGCAAGGGGAGGGAGCCTGGGCCCCCGGCGCGTCGTCGCGCGCATGGCTCCACCATTCGCTCGTGGCCCTGGAAGCGTCGCTCCGCGAGAGGGGCTCGCGCCTGGTCGTCGCCAGGGGAGCGTCCGCGCACGTGCTGGAGGGCCTGGCTCGGGAGCTGGGGGCGGGGGCGGTCTACTGGAACCGCCGGTACGAGCCGGGAGCCGCCGTGCTGGAAGGGATCGTCAACGCGGCGCTCGAGAGGCGGGGCGTCGATGCGCGGGGTTTCTGCAGCGCGCTCCTTTTCGAGCCGCCCGCGGTGTTGAACAGGCAGGGAGGGCCCTTCCAGGTCTTCACCCCGTTTTGGAGGCATTGCCTCCAGCTGCCTGTTCCTCCCCCGGTCGCGCTTCCCGCCGGCGCGTTCGGGCCGAGGGTCCGGAAGTGGCCGCGGTCGCTGGAATGCTCCGATCTCGACCTCCTTCCCAAGGCCGGCCGGGATCCGATCCCTTCCGGCGGATGGAGTCCCGGTGAAAAGGGGGCATCCCGGAGGTTGCGGCGGTTCGTCGCGGGAGGTCTGAAGCGTTACGGCCGGGATCGCGACCGCCCTGGGAGGGACGGCACCTCCCTGCTTTCCCCGCACCTCCATTTCGGGGAAATCGGCCCGCGCCAGGCCTGGGCCGCCGTCAAGGCGCTGTCTGCCGACACGGGTGTGTTTCCGCGGGACCCCGAGGCCGCAACGTTCCTGCGCGAGATCGGATGGCGGGAGTTCGCGCACCACCTCCTCTTCCACTTCCCAACGACCCCCTCAATTCCGCTCAGGCCGGGCTTCAGCCGATTCCCGTGGGCCGAGGACAAGGGGCACGCAATGCTCAGGGCCTGGCAGGAGGGGCGAACCGGCTACCCGATCGTCGACGCCGGAATGCGCCAACTTCAAGAGAGCGGGTGGATGCACAACCGGGTGCGCATGGTCGCAGCCTCGTTCCTCGTGAAGCACCTCAGGATATCGTGGATCCACGGGGCGCGGTGGTTCTGGAACACTCTCGTGGATGCCGACTTGGCGAACAATACCCTCGGCTGGCAGTGGAGCGCGGGCTGCGGCGCCGATGCGGCGCCCTATTTCCGGATCTTCGCCCCTGTTAAGCAGGGTATGCGGTGGGATCCCGAGGGCGACTACGTGCGCAGGTGGGTCCCCGAACTCGGCCCCCTGCCGACGCGCTTTCTCCACGCCCCCTGGGAGGCCCCGGAATCCGTGCTCGCCTCGGCAGGGGTGGGCCTCGGGACCGGCTATCCCCGGCCGATCGTGGACCACGGGGCCGCTCGGGCGGCCGCGCTCGGCGCCTTCAGGAGCCTACGTGGAAACACCCATCCATGACGCTTGCCCTTTTCCGTCCCTCAATTGGGATCAATCCATGGGCCATATGTGGGCACGACGCGCAGCATGAAGATCCTGATCGCAGGGGCTTCAGGGATGATCGGCGGCGCGGCCGTGTCGGCGCTCCGCGCCGACGGGCACGAGGTCGTGCGGCTGGTGCGGCGGGTCGCGGCGGCGCCGGACGAGCTGGCCTGGCATCCCGCGGCCGGGGAGGTGCCCCTCGAGAGCTGCCGCTCCGCGGACGCGATCATCAACCTCTGCGGGGCCGACCTGGCCTCCGCGCGCTGGACGACCAAGCGCTGCAATGAGATCCGCAGCAGTCGCATCGACACGACCCAGACGCTCGCAAAGATATTTGACTTGTCGGGCGACCCGGCGGCCCGGCGGCCCGGCGTATTCATCAGCGCATCGGCGACCGGCATCTACGGCGACCGGGGCAACCTGGAGCTCACCGAGTCGAGCGGCCCCGGCAACGGTTTCCTGGCGGACCTCTGCCGGGACTGGGAGGGCGCCGCGCTGACCGCGGCGGAGTCCGGGGCCCGGGTCGCGTGCCTGAGGTTCGGCATCGTGCTCTCTGGCCAGGGCGGCCTCCTGCATAGGATCGTCCCGTTCTACAAGGCGGGACTCGGCTGCGCGCTCGGCACGGGCCGCCAGTGGATGAGCTGGGTCGAGCTGGAGGACGCCGTCGGCGCCATACGCTTCGCCCTGGGCAAGGCGGACCTCACCGGGGCGGTCAATGTCGTGTCGCCGACGGCGGTCATGAACGCCGGCTTCACGCGGGCGCTCGGCAGGATGTACGGCCACCAGTTGCCGATGCCGATCCCAAGGATTGCCCTCAGGTTGCTTTTCGGGCGCATCGCCGACGAGGGGCTCCTTGCGAGCGCCCACGTGGTTCCCTTGAAGCTCCTCAGGTCGGGATACCCCTTCCGCTACCCGAGTCTGGAGGATGCTCTTTATCAGGCTCTTGCCATGGAGAGGGCCGAGGCCTGACGGGCAAAATCATGCTTTCCATCGCAGGGGGCTTCCCTATGGTCTTCCGTTCCTATGGAGAAGACCCTGATCATCTTTAAGCCTGACTGCATGGAGAAGCACCACGTCGGAAACGTGCTCGATCGCTTCGAAAAGGCGGGGTTTTCGATCGTTGCGTGCAAGATGACCCGCCTGACCCCGGCTATCCTCCGGGAGCACTACGCCCACGTCGCGGAAATGCCGTTCTATCCCGAGATCGAGAAGTTCATGAGCTCGCGCCCGGTCGTCGTCATGGCGCTCCAGGGCCAGTCGGTCGTGAGCCGCGTGCGCGACCTCCTGGGTCCCACCGACTCCCGCAAGGCCGCAAAGGGAACGATCCGAGGCGACTTCGGCACCGAGATGATGCGGAACGTCGTCCACGCATCCGACAGCGTCGCGAACGCCAAGATCGAGCTCGCCCGCTTCTTCCTGCCCGAGGAGATCTTCAGCGTTTGAGCTGGAGGTGATTGGGCCCCTCCGAGAGGGGGGAGTCCTGGCCTGACCATTGGAAGGTGCCCGATAGCCCCGGGGGGAGCGTGACGTCGAAATCCCAGGCGCCCGGGACCTGGCGGTAATCCACCACGATGTCCCCGTAGGGGTGGGGCAGGGTGGCGCTGAGCTTCGTCAATGAACCCAGGTGAGGGGCGACCAGCACGGTGCGGAATCCCGGCGAGGACGGCCTGATCCCCGCCACCAGGGTAAGAAGGTCGAAGTTCGGATGGGCGCTCCACGCGTGGTCGTCGGAGCGCGTGGGCTCGGCCGTCTCGGCCCAGGTGGTGAGCCCTAGCTCCAGCATGCTCCGCCACGGCCCCAGGGTGTCCAGGTACTGGTCCGACAGCCCCGCGTGGTCGAGCGCGCGGGCCACATAGAACCTGAAATAGATGCTCGCCGGCGAGAACTCCCCGGGCGCGGGAACCGCGCCGGACCCCGGGGTGTGCCCCAGGACCGAGCGCATGACCCCGGCCTGGAGCTCCTTCGGGACGACGTCGGTCAGCACCCCCATGGCGTTCGTCTGCTCGCTAAAATGGGCGTGCGCCGGGGTGTCGGCGAGGATCCCGCGCCCCTTGTCCCAGCAGAGGCGCCACACGGCGTCCCCCAGGGCGGCGGCCCGGGCACGGTCGGCCGCGGCGATGGCGGGGCTTCCCGCGTACGCCTCCAGGTCCGCGGCGTCGCGCAGGGCGGCGACGAAGTCCAGGGAGAGGAGCGCGGAGCCCCCGTCCGCGTCCTGCGGGGGGACGCCGAAGTCGAAGTCCCGCGTCCAGTCCCCGAAGTTCCACCAGGGCATGATGCCGAGGAGTCCGTCCTTGCGCTGGCGGCCCGCGTACCAGTCGATGACGGACCGGGTGTGCGCGACCCAGCCGCGCAGGGAGCCCGTGTCCGGCCTGTAAAGCCAGTAGTCGTGGATCATGCCGATCCAGTAGAGCGAGAAGGTCGGGATGACCTGGGTCATCGAGCTTGGGTAGCGGCTCTGGGAGAGGCCCTCGGAGATCCGGGAATCGTCGTAGGCGTCGAGCGCCTGGCGGGCGAGCCGGTCGTCCCCGAACTCGACGTAGGAGATGAGCGCCTGGATGCGGGTGTCGCCGAGGTACTGCAGCTGCTCCCAGTAGGGGCAGTCCATGTAGGTCTCGTGGGCGTTCAGGCGAGCGGTGCGCGTCCCGATGTCCCAGAGCCTCCTTAGGGACGGGTCGCTTGCCTCGAAGGCGGCCCTCTCCGTGAACGGATAGGCCGTGAAATGGGCCTTGAGCGAATCGAGTCCGAGCGCCTCGTCCTGGGTCCGGACGTCGACCTGGAGGTACCTCCACGTGCGCCAGTAGAGCGTCGTCCATTTCCGGCCGCTTGCGCCGTCGGGCGAGAGCGTGTCGGTAAGGCCGACCATCCGCCGGCCGGCCACCTCGTTCCTGTTTCCCTTCTGGCCCTTGGAGTCCACGAGCGCCTCGGCATAGCTGACCCGGACCGCCGAGCCCCTGCCGCCGCTCACCGTGAGCTCCGGGTACGCCGTCGCCATGGCGCCGCGGTCGATCAGGATCCTTGCCGAGGTGTGGGCCGGGACCGTTGCGGGCAGCCCCGCGACCCCCGCCATTCCCTCGACGCGCACGACCGTCCCGATCGGGATGTCGGTGTACTCCATCTGCGGAAGGGTGTCCTTGACGAGGAGCCAGCGGTTGACCCCTGAGCCCGTGCCGACAGGGGTCGCCTTCGGGTACCGGCCGGGCTCGCCCGTGCCGACGGTGATGGCCTTGGACCAGCCCGCCTCGGACTCCTGCCAGTCCCAGTCGTACCGGGTCCCGTCCGTAAACTCGCCCGGGCTCGCCGCATAGTAGTTGGGGACGTCCGCCGCGTCTATCGGAAGGAATCCCTGGCCCCTCTCCTCCTTGGCCTCCCACGACGGCCCGGTGTCCGCGACGGCCTCGAGCTCGCCCTCGCCCTGAACCAGGAACCCGGTCTGGTCGCTCACCTGCGCGGTGGGGGCGAGCGCGCCCGCGTTCCACACCGTCGCGGCTATCGTGTTGGCGCCCGCCCTGAGGAGGCTGCCGATGTCGTAGGTCTCGTAGCGCCAGTGGTCCAGGTCCCCGCGGGAGGGCCCGTCGCCGACGCGCGCTCCGTTGACGAACAGCACGAACCGGTTGTCGGCGGAGACATGCAGGGTGAAATGCACGGGAGCCTCCCGGAGCTCGAGCCTCTTCCTGAAATGGTAGACCCCGGGGCTCCGCGCGCCCGCGCCGGGGCACGTGATCCATTCGGAGGGCCAGGCGGAATTGACCATGTCGAGCGGGGCTTTGTCCGAGGCGGCAAGCGCTCGACCGGGCGCCGCCAGCGCGGCCGCAGCGAATCCAATGAGGGCGATGGCCGGGGTTTTCAGGCGGGGGCATCCTACCGCCCGCCGGCACCGCGCCAAGCCCTCAATTCAAGGGAGGGTGGCGGCCCGCTACTTGCCAGGACCCGCGCCCTCCAGGGAACTGAGCGACACGAAATCGGCGAACTCCCTCAGGATATCCGCCCTCCTGTCGACCCGGTACTGGCGCATCGCGCGCTCCTCGTTCGTGACACCCGCAAAGTCCGTGATCGACCCGAGGATCGGGATCTTCTTCCAGAGTTCCGGGAGCGTGACCACGTTGAGGTATCCCCGGTCAAAGCTGTCCGCGCTGCCCAGGTACCGGTCCATCACCTCGAGGCTAAGGCCCGTCTCGCTCAGGACGGACTCGTCTGTCAGCGCCTTCTTCTCGCGCGTCACATAGGGGCTCATCCGCACCACACCGGGCGCCGGCGCGGCGTACGGGGATACCCTGGCCCGCTCCTGCACCGCCCCCGGACCGACCTTCACGGCGTCCGGACCGGGCTCGAACACGGGCAGGCCAGCCCGTATCATCGCGGAGATTTCCCCCGAGGCCTCGGGTGCCCCGTCTGAACCCGCAGCCACGGTGCCCGCCGCGAGGACCGCGGCGAATGCGAGCGCAAATCGTGGGGGGCACGTTGCCACTGTGACTGGAACCGTATTCAGCAAGGGGCGAGTTTCCAGCGTTTTGATCTTAAAATAATGTGAATATAAGATCCGGTTGTGCCACGGTCCCGGGGTATGCGGGGGACCGGACCCCAGTGCCGTCTCCGCTTCCGGGCCGCGAGGATGCAAAAAGCGTGTAAGGATTCGCCGGCTCCGGCATCTAATCCCCTGATGCATCCCGATCCCAACCGCGACCGTCTGTTTGAGTCGTGGATCGGCGCCCACGGGGGCATAATCGTGAAGGTGGCCCGGTCATTCGCGCGTAATCCGGCGGACATGGAGGACCTCAGGCAGGAGATGATGCTCCGCCTCTGGATGTCGGCGCCGACATTCCAGGAGCGGGCAAAGGCGTCCACGTGGATCTACAGGGTCTGCCTTAACACCGCGCTCAGCTGGCACAGGGGCACGGGGCGCCGCGAACGCAGGATCGACGCGGAGGCCGACGTGGCAAAGGCCCCGGCGGGCGGCGCGAGCCCCGCCGAGGCCGCGAGCCAGGGGGACATGCTCGAGCAGCTTTACGGGGCGATCCGGTCGATGCCGGAATCCGACCGGGCCCTGGTCCTGCTGATGCTTGACGGGCTCGCCTACCGGGAGATTTCAGAGGTGACCGGGCTCACCGAGAACCACGTGGGCGTCATGCTCACCCGCGCCCGGGGAAAACTGGCCGAAAGGCTGAAAGGACTACGCCATGAACTTGAATGACTGGGAATTCATCTGGAAGCGCCAGCCGCTTCCCATCGGCGGCGGCGCCGACATCGAGAAGCTCAAGCAGACCTTCGAGGCCAGCCACCGCCGGATGGCGAGGGCCTTCCTCGTGCGGGACGTGACGGAGTGCGCCGCGGGCCTGTTCGTTTCCGCCGTGTTTGGGTTCGTGGGCTGGAACATGGGGCGGCAGGGCTGGCCGTTCGTCATCGTGGTCGGCCTCTGCCTTGGAGTGACCGGGTTCTTCATAAGGGAGCGCTTCAGGGCCAGGGGGCGCCTCATCGACCCCGCGGCCACCGTAGTGGCCAAACTGGAGTCGGATCTTGAGGAGCTGCGCCACCAGCGCCGGCTGCTCTCGAATATCGTGAGCTGGTACATCGCCCCCATCTTTGTCGCATGCCTGATCGTCATGGCGACCATCACCGCGCACAGCCCACTGGGGAGCCTCCAGAGGGCCCCGTGGTTCATGGCCGGCATGCTGCTCTTCATGGTCGGCGTAAACGTGGGTGTCTGGGCGCTCAACCGGCTTGCCGTAAAGAGGCAGCTCGATCCGCGAATCGCCGAACTGGAGAAGCTCCGGGACGAGTTCCTGCGCCAGGGTTGATGCGCGGCTCCCGGGGGGACCCTGCCGGCCGCGCCCCCTCACACCTCAACCAGGACGTAATCCTCCTCGATCGAAACAGCAAAGGTCTCCGCCACGTAGGGTCCGGGTAGCAGCCCCGTGGCCGGCGGGACCAGTGCGGAACCCGGGGCGACCGCGGTCTCGTAGGCCTTCACCCGGACGCCCTTCGGGTCGAACCACGACTGGCCTGTCCTCACGTCGTATTCCCAGCCGTGCCAGGGACAGCGCAGGATCTCGCCCGCGCGGTCGACCTCGTAGCGGCCAGGGCCCGGGGACGTGACGGCGCTCCCGAGCTGGCCCGTGCACAGGGCGGCGCCCTGGTGGGGGCAGCGGTTTCTCAGGGCGAAGAACTCCCCGCCGATGTTGAACACCCCGATGCTGCGCCCGGCGACCTCCACCAGCTTGCGGGTGCCGGGCGGGATTTCCGCCACCGTGCTGACGATGTGCTTCGCCATTCGGTTCCTCAGTCGAGGCGGTAGAGGGCCCTCGCGTTGTCCCGGCGCACCTTCTGCCTCAGGGACGGCCCGGGGAACGAGGACAGCGCGCTGTCTGGATTGTCAAAATCCCAGTGCGGGTAGTCGGTGGAGAACAGGAGCCGGTCGTCCATCCCCAGGCCCGAGATCATGCCGGCGAACTGGCTGGGCTCGGGCGGCTCCTCGATCGGCTGGGTCGTGAGCCAGAAGTGCCCGCGGACGTACTCGCTTGGCGCCCGGCGGAGGTTCGGGTTTTCTGCCTTCAGCTGGCGCCAGCTCCGGTCCAGCCGCCAGAGGAGGGGCGCGATCCAGGCGAGCCCGCCCTCGATGAACACGATCTTGAGCCCCGGGAACTCCTCGAACACCCCCTCGCAGACGAGGCTGATCAGGTGGGCCTGGAAGGTCTGGATCATCCCCGTGTGGTACTCGAGGTAGTAGGTCGGCCAGCCCGCCCCCGAGATCGGGTGCCCTCCGCTCCAGCCCCCGAAATGGATCCCGATCGGCAGCCCGCTCTCGGCGGCGGCGGCAAAGATCGGCCAGTACTTGCGCTGGCCGAGCGGCTCGCTCGTCCGGGAGGGAATCAGCACCTGGACGAACCGGCGGTCGCCCGCGTGGCGCCGGATCTCCGCGACGGCGAGCGCCGCGTCCTCATAGGGCACCAGGAGCGAGGCGCGCAGGCGCGGCTCGGGAGCGAGCCACTCCGCGACCTGGCAGGCGTTCGCCGCGGTGGCCAGGGCGGCGTCGTAGTCCCTGAACTGGTTCCGGACCGAGATCAGCGTGTTGAGGATCCCGACCTCGATCGGCCACGCGTCGAGAAGCTGCTTGCGCAGGAACGCGAGGTCGGATCCCGGGGGGCCGCCCCCGGGGGGCCAGGCGTCGGTGCGCGACGCCATCGGCGTCGCCTTGGGATAGAAGTCCCCCGGGGTCATGCGGCGGCCGAACTGGCGGTCGTAGTCGCGCCATTTCTTCGGGAGGTACTTGGAGACCGCATCCTCGGTCAGGTGGTTGTGGATGTCGCAGTCGACCATGGGGGCCTGGACCGGCGTTGGGGGCACTGGGGCTGCGCTCATGACCTAGAGTTTGTAGAGTGCCCGGGCGTTGGCTGACATTATCTTTCCCCTCAGTTCCGCGGAAAGCCCCGACCAGACTGCGTCACTTGCAGAGTCGCCGTGCGCGTGCGGGTAGTCCGAGGCGTAGAGGAGCATGGCGTCGCTGCCGAGCTGGGCCACCACATCGCGGAACTGCGCGGGGTCCTCCGGGGCGTCCGCGGGCGCGGTCGTCAGGCGCACGTGCTCGCGCACATAATCTGAGGGTGGACGCCTCACCCAGGGTATCTCCCGGCGCAGGCCCTTCCAGTTCTTGTCGAAGCGCCAGAGCATCGCGGGAAGCCAGGCGAAGCCCCCCTCGGCAAGGACGAGGCGGAGACCGGGATGCTCGTCGAACACACCGCCGGCGATGATGCTGATCAGCTGCGTCTGAAACACGCCGGTCATCCCTGCGTATTCCTCCAGGTAGAATGAGGGCCAGCCGACAGGCGTCGGCGGATTGCCCGGCAGCCCGCCGTAGTGGAGGGCGACCGGCAGGCCGTGCCTTGCCGCCGCGGCGAACACGGGCCTGAAGTTCCGAGATCCATAGGGGGCCTCCGAGCGCACGGGAAGGAGCACCTGCACGAATCCCGGGTTTCCGGCCCTACGGTTGATTTCCTGGACCGCGAGCTCGGGAAACTGCGAGGGGACGACAATCGATGCCCGGAGGCGCGCGTCGGCGGCGAGCCACGCCGCAGCGATCCACTCGTTGAGGGCGCCTGAAACCGCGGACGCGGCGTCGGGGTTGTGGAGCGACTCCACCGCGCAGTCGCAATTGAGGATGGCGTGGGAGGGGTGGGGGGCCTGTCCAAGGACGTCACGCTGGATGTGCTCGACCCGAGAGGCGGCGGGGGATCCGTCAGCCGGCCTCAAACCCGGGCGTTCCGAGGTCGGGAGCCCAGGAGGATACCACCTGCCCGTGGGCCCCTTGAATCCCGTCTGCCCTATCTGCTCCCGCCAGTAGGCCGGAAGGAAGGGAAGGAGGGCCTCGATCGAGGGAAGCACCGCGTGGACATCGCAGTCGATCGCTTGGGAGCCGGGGGAATCCATTTTAGATTGCTACCATAGGGGGGCGTCGCCGGATCCACAATGGAGGCGCATTGCGGGGAGTCCAGAGGGTACCGTTTCGGGTTGGAGGCCGGCTAGCGTTCTAGGGGATACGAATGGTTTGGTCGCCTGAGAATAGGAGAACACCGAATCGTCTTCAGGCAGAGGAAGGACAAAATAGAGATCTTCTACGCTGCCCCTCGGGATGTGGTCTACGAGTTCCTCGCGACCCATCTTCGCGAGCTGCTGGGATGATTTGCGAATGGGATTCTCCGTCGGCCGCTTACCCTTTGTGCCGTCGCAGACTCGTCCCGAAGGAATACGCTGCTGGTGTGCTTTGACAGGAGAGGCGAAAACGGGCCACCATGTATCCCTCAGGCACCCCCGCCCATGAAACTGCTCCCCTCGCTCAAGGAGATAGAGTCCGCCGCCCCGGCAGTAGACTCCGTCGTCCCGCCGACGCCTGCGTTTGAGTGGCCGCTCCTCAGCGCCCGGGTCGGCGGGCCCCTCTGGGTGAAGCACGAGAACCACACCGCGATAGGCGCGTTCAAGATTCGAGGTGCGCTCGTTTACGCGGCACGGGTCCTCTCACGCGAGCCCGGGGTCCGCGGGCTCATTGCGGCGACCCGCGGGAACTTCGGCCAAGCGGTGGCCTTCGCGGCGCGCCTGAACGGCCTAAGTGCCACCGTCGTGGTCCCGCATGGCAACAGCGTCGAGAAGAACCTCGCGATGAGGGCCCTTGGCGCCGAGCTGATCGAGCACGGCGACGACTTCCAGGCGGCCCTCGTCCACTCCGAGGAGCTCGCCGCGCGCAGGCACCTACACTGGGTGCCCTCCTACCACCACGACCTTGTGCTGGGGAACGCTGTCTCGGCCCTCGCCTTCCTGCAGCAGGCGCCGCGCCTTGCACGCGTCTATGTTCCAATCGGAATGGGAACGGGGATATGCGCCATGATGGCTGCGAGAGACGCCCTGGGTCTGCCGACGAAGATTATAGGCGTCGCCGCGGACCGGGCCCCGGCCATCGCCCTCTCTTTCGCCGCGCGCAAGCTCGTGACCCATCCCTCCTCGACCCGGATTGCGGACGGCATGGCGTGCTCGACGCCCAGCACCGAGGCCCTTTCCCACATCCTCAAGGGCGTGGAGCGCATTGTGAAGGTTTCGGACGACGAGATCGAGGCGGCGCAGAGGGCGTACTTCAGCGACACCCACAATGTTGCCGAGGGGGCTGCGGGCGCCGGGCTCGCCGCGGTGATCAAGGATCACGGGGCGAGCCCCGTCGAGCCCGCGGGCGTCGTCCTAACGGGCGGAAACATTGACGCGGTCGAGTTTAGCCGAGTGCTTTCGTCCAGGACTTGACGGCGCGCAGGCGCGCTCACCGCAGGGCGAATTCGAATGCGACCCCGAGCCCCGTGGCCGGGTCGACAAGCGCCACACGGGTCGGTTCACCCATCCCGTCCGAGGAGGCCAGGGGGACCTCTAACCGCTGCATGCGGCCGCCCTGCAACGCACCTTCCTGGCGCCAGGCGCCGGGAAGGGATCCGCCGGAAAGGAGCTGCCACTCATAGGGTCCGTCCGAGGGTTCACGCTCGACGCCGAGCCAGTACCACGCGCGGGCGCCGTGGGTGACGCGGAGCTCGGGTTCGCCCGCTCTGTCAAAGGACACCCGGGCGATATCGCGCCCGTCCCCGCCGCACAGGACGTAGGTCTCGTCGCGGAGGGATCCGGGCCGGGGAAGGTCAAGCTCGGCCCTGTTTCCATCGACCGTTGAGCCTGGCACGGATCCTCCGGAGACTCGCCATTTCGGGGGACCGGACGAGTCCGGGGAAAACTCAAACGCAAGGCCGCACCTGACCCTGGGCTGCGCGAAGGACCTTGGCATGAGCGCAAGGCGCTCCCTGCGAAGGCCGTCCTGCAGTGAAGCGACGGATTCTCCCGCGGTAACGGGGACAGGACGGGTCGGAACGATGATGTCCCGTACGACCTGGGCTTTCCAGGGCGTCGCGTGAAGGCGGCCGATCCTCACGAGTGGGCGGTTTGGGCCGGATAGGACAGGTTCCGCACTCGGGGCGACAGCGGCCAAGGCGGCCGCCCCCTGCTTCGCACCTCTTTGCTCCCCTGCGACCGCGTCCAAGTCGCGGCCTGGGGTCGACGCTCCCGCGGAGGCGACGGGATCGGCAACGGTCGTCGGTGGCAATGGGTGCAGTGATGCCGTGGCCACTGGAGCCGCCCTTGGCGCGGTCTTTTCGGCCGAATGGGGTGTGGGAATTGCCAGCCTCCTAGGTTCGTTGTGTTCCTGATGGGGAGCATCTTTTGCAGTCTCCGGGCCGGGCTGCGCCGCAGCGGTCGCTTGCATGGAATCTTGTTTTGCATCGAGTTTGTCAGGAAGAGCCGACAGCGGCTCGATCTCGGACTGCGCCTTTTCAACCGCGCCTTCCGCGGGATTTGCAACAATCACGGATTGCGATGGGAGGGCGGCGGGCTTGGCGCCGCCCGCGCCTTCAGTTCCGGACAGCGGCCCAGCGGATGTCCCGTTGCCCGGAGAGGGCAGGCCGTCGGATGAACCGCCCGCAGCCACGCTGCCTGTTGCCTCTGCGCCGTCTCCGCCGGCATCGGCGGCCTGGGAGAGGGCTTCGGGCGCTGCGCCGAGAGACGGCGAAGCGGCCGCCGCTGCGTCCGGCTGCATTCCATCCGCCCGCGCCGTTTCAATGGGCACGGCACGAATGATCTCCTTTGAAGGAGGCGGCGCGGATGGGTCTAGGGACGATTCCGACGGGCCGGTATCCGGACCGATGGAATCCGGTTTTTCGCTGGCCCCCTTTTTGGCGCCTGGAGCCCTGTCCGGCGGCGCCTTCTGCTGGTCTGCCGGCTCACCTGCGACACGTTCCCCGGGCGCTGGGAGTGCCCGTCCGTCGGCCGAGGCTTCGGCTCCATCGGCGCGGCGTTCGTTGTCCCCGGCAATCCCTGCCGTGCCCGCCGGGGAGCGGGTTCCCTGCGTGAACGCGGATCTGAAGGCCCTTGAGATTCTGGCAAGCGACGGCCATTTGAATCTCGAATGCAGGCTTCGGTGCGCGGTGTCCTTGTCGTGTCCCCCGCTGTCCACCAGCGATCCGGACGCCGAACGCCAGCCGCCCGACGGGCTGCCGCCCGGTGCATGCCCGTCAGCCGGGCCAATGAGGAGCCACGCCGCGGCACCGGCACCCAGGATGAGAAACAGGGCCACCGCGAGGGGGACGCCGCGGCCCCCTTGGGTCTTTGCCTGTCCCGGGTTCGTGGGAGCCCCGTCTGCGCGAAGCTCCAACCGCTTCAAAGCACCCTGGTCCAGTGTGATGGCGAGGCCCTCACCGGCAAAGTCGCTCCGGTCCGCCACCCGCAGGCGATAGGATCCCGCGGGGATATCCGTGAACCTGAATCCCCTTTCCTTGTGGGATTCGGTCCTGGAGACCCGCACGCCCGTCGGGTTTTCCAGGATCACCTCGGCCGCGAGCGGCCGTCCGTTTGCGGAAAAGACGGTCCCGCTGATTTCTCCGTTCCGACCGTCGGGATACACGGGCTTGGCCGCCTCCACGCAGCCCCAGCTGTGCACCATGATCCCGGTCTCGGTCCGGCAGACAAAGCGCGCGAGCGCGGCGTCCCTCTGCGAGACGAGCTGGCCGACCATCTGGTTTATGACGGCGAGCACCTGGCACTCGAGCGTCGCGGCGGAGCCTCCCGCGGGTGCGTCCTCCCCTCCGATCACTCCCAGGCTTCCCCCCAGCGACCGGCTGGACTCCGACAGGCGGCGGCGCACCTCGGCGAGCTCCGCTGCAGTCACGGGCCGGGGGTCGCCCTCCTCCCTCCAGGCCCAGGCGACTCCGCCGCTCTCCGGCCTGCGCTGCGGTGCGACGAGGACATGGCGGAAATGGGAAGAGAACAGGTGCCAGAAACCGTGGATCGAGCGGTTGCCTATCCGGAATCCCCCGGAATGGCTTCCGCTGAGGTCGATCTCAGCCACGGCGCGGCGGGTTGTTGAGGCGCTGCTCATCTCGATGGCTCCTGCGCGCCGGCGTCGGTCGGGGAGGCGGAGAGTAGCGTCGCGAGCCTCCAGCCGTAGGCTTCTCCCGGATCCAGGTGGACCGAGAGCCTGCGCGCGAGCTCGGGGTCCGCGCTCCCGGCCACCGCGTCCTGGTCGATCACGTAGTCGGCCCCGTCCAGGTCCACGGCGCTTGAAGCGCGGGCCTTCACCTCGAAATCCCGCACGGGCTGGCCGGACGGGCGGCTGATGACGATGTGCCAACGGTAGTCCGTCAGGTTGGTGACGACCAGGTGGGCCGGCGGCGGCGGCGCGGGCGCCGGGGCGACGGCCGTGCAACCCTGCAGGAACGGCAGCAATGCAAGGACTGCCCAGGGCGCCCTCGGGCGCGCTGGATTCCTGGGACGCATCGAGTGCTCTGGATTTTGCCTGTGAACCACGAATACGCCCCCCTGGCCCGTGTGCCTTTGGCAGCCGGGACGTCTCTAGTCCATCGGACCATTGGGGAATCGGTTTAGCCGAAAAACCGCCCGGCTACGCGACCCAGCCTAAGTCTTGCCTCGGCCCGCCAATTGGGGCCTTCTGGCACATCTAGGGTGATTGAAGAAATGACAACAAGGCGGCTACCCCTGGGTTGGATCCCCCATGCCGCCGGCCCCGGCAGCGGATTGAGGATCCTTGCCCTACTGGGACTCCTGACGTCGCGCGCCGGCGCCCAGGCCGACGACCTCTACCGGATGCCCGCGGACGTCCAGTCGCGCGTCAGCAGCTTCGAGAACCTGAACGGAGCGAAGGGCGACGGCGGCCGGACGAACCAGTCCGCGAAGGGGAATGCGTTCGAGTCGCTGAAGGCGGGGGAGACGAAAGTGCTCCTCGACACGAAGGGCCCCGGCGTGATCCGGAGGATCTGGGCCACCGTGAGCGACCGCTCCCCGGGCTCGCTCCGGTCGCTTCGCCTCAGGATGTACTGGGAGGACTCCGCGAGGCCTGCGGTCGACGTGCCCTTCGGTGATTTCTTCTGCGCGGGGCTCGGCCGGCTGACGGCGTTCCAGTCCGCCCTCTTCGCGAGCCCCGAGGGGCGCTCCTTCGACTGCTTTGCGCCGATGCCCTTCAGGAGGGCGGCGCGGGTGACCGTGACCAACGAGGGCCGCGCGGACCTCGAGGCCCTGTTCTTCGACGTCGACTTCGTGAAGGGCGCCGTCCCGGGCGACATGCTCTACTTCCACTCCATCTGGAAGCGGCAAAAGTCCGTCGCGATCGGCGAAGACTTCGAGTTCCTCCCCCGGGTCGAGGGCAAGGGGCGCTTCCTGGGGGTCAACATGGGGGTCAGGACCAGCGAGGCCTACCCGCGCACCTGGTACGGCGAGGGGGAGGTGAGGATGTACCTGGACGGGGACCGCGAGCACCCGACGATCGTGGGGACCGGCACCGAGGACTACATCGGCACCGGCTACGGGGAGGGCGTGTTCTCGGGTCCCTACCAGGGATGCACGATATCCGATGACAAGGAGGGAAGCTTCGCCTTCTACCGGCTCCATGTTCCCGACCCGGTCTACTTCAACAAGGACTTCCGGGCCGTGATCCAGGAGATCGGGGGCGGGGAACGCGACATCGTCGTTGCGCTGATCGCGAAGGGAACCCCGCTCCGGCCCATCTCAGTCGGGACAAAGACCAGCTTCGTGAGGCTCCTCGACGAGGTGCCCGCCCCGGACCTGAAGGAGGAGCGGTTTGCGAAGGGCTGGGTGAACTTCTACCGGTCCGACGACTACTCGGCGACAAGCTACTTCTACCTCGATCACCCCCAGCACGACCTCCCGGCGCTCGCGCCGGCGGGCGAGCGTGCGCCCTAGGGCGCACGTCGTTCGGCAGGACCCACCGATGCCGGAACCGCTCCTCCGCTTTGCCCGGGTCGGGAAGTCGTTCGGGGGCGTCAGGGCCCTTGACGATGTCTCCTTCGACGTCCTCGCGGGGGAGGTCCACGTGCTGGCCGGCGAGAACGGGGCCGGCAAGAGCACGCTGATAAAGATACTGGCGGGAGTGCACCCCGGGTTCGACGGCGAGATGACCCTCCAAGGGAAGCCTCTGCGGCCCGCGTCTCCCGACGACGCGAGGCGTAGCGGCATCTCGGTCATCCACCAGGAGCTCTCGCTCGTCGACTCGATGAGCGTCTCCGACAACATCCACCTGGGCAGGGAATCCCGTCGCCTCGGGGGATGGTGGCTCGACCGCCCCGCCCAGGTCGCCCGCTCGGCCGAACTCTGCCGCCAGCTCAACCTCGAGCTCTCCGAGGCCGACATGGCGCGCCCCGTCGAGGCCTTCTCCCTGTCGGTCAAGAACCGGATTGAGATCGCCAAGGCCCTGGCCTTCGAGGCGAGGGTGATCGTGATGGACGAGCCGACGAGCGCGCTCGACCGGCCCGAGGTGGACAAGCTCTTTACCCTGGTCGCCGCCCTCAGGGCCCGGGGGTGCGCCGTGATCTACATCACGCACAAGATGGAGGAGATCGCCAGGGTCGCCGACCGGATCACGGTCCTCAGGGACGGGAAGTGGGTCGGCACCGCGCCGGCCGGCGAATGCCCCGAGAGGAGGCTGATCCAGTGGATGGTCGGCAGGGACCTGTCCGAGCAGTTCCCCCCTCCGGGCGAGGGGCGGGCGGGAGGCACTGCTGCGCCGGCCCTCGAGACCCGAGGGCTCGGCGTCCGCGACCCGGACCCGTCCCGGCGCAACGCCGTCGGAGGGGTGAGCCTCAGAGTGGCGCCGGGCGAGATCCTCGGCATCGCCGGGCTCCAGGGTTCCGGCGCCGCCGAGCTTTTCCAGGGCCTGTTCGGGTCGCGGGGCGCCTGCTGCACGGGCGAGGTGACGCTGGGCGGGGTGCCCTTTCACCCGAAAAATCCCCGGGACTCCATCGGGCGGGGGCTCGCCCACCTGACCGCGGACCGGAAGGCCACGGGCCTCGTCCTCGGGATGAGCGTCGGGGCCAACGTGAGCCTCGCGTCCCTCCCCGGGGTGTCCCCGATGGGGCTCCTGCGCCGCGGGATCGAGAGGAGCCGGGCCAGGCACTGGGCCGGGGCCCTCGGCATACGACTTGCGTCCATTGAGCAGCCGGTGGGCACGCTCTCCGGCGGCAACCAGCAGAAGGTGGTGCTCGCAAAATGGCTCTGCACGGGGCCGAGGGTGCTCCTCCTCGAGGACCCGACCCGGGGGGTCGACGTCGGGGCAAAGAGGGAGATCTACTCGCTCATGAGGGCCTGGACAGGGCAGGGGATGGCGATCCTCCTCATATCGAGCGAGCTTCCCGAGCTCCTCGGCCTGTCGGATCGGATCCTTGTCCTGCACCGAGGGAGCGTCTCCGCGGAATTCACGCGGGCGGAGGCGACCCAGGAGAAGGTGCTCGCCGCGGCCATGGGATCGCAATGAAGGCCGCCTTCCAGATCCCCTGGGTCCGGGCGCTCCTCGCACTGGCCCTCGTCTTCGCGATCGGGTGCCTCTGCAACGCCCACGGGGCCTTCTTCCACTGGAGCACCCACAGGGACATGCTCCGCCAGGTGTCGGTCTACGGGATCCTGGCCTGCGGCATGACGCTGGTCGTGGTCTCGGGCGGGATCGACCTAGCCGTCGGCAGCGTGCTCGGGCTCTCGGCCGTGATCTTCTCGACCGCAACCCTGCACCACGGCCTGCCGGCTTTCCTCGCCGTTGCGTTGACCCTGGGCGCGGGCGCGGCGGCCGGCCTCGCCTCGGGCACGCTCGTCTCCCGCCTCAGGGTCCAGCCCTTCATCGCGACGCTCGCCCTCATGGTGTTCGCCCGGGGCCTCGCCAAGGCCCTCTCCGGCGGGCAGAAGATATCCCGGGTGATCCAGCAGCCGGACGGCAGCTTCTCGTACGTGGATCTCCCGACCGTCTTCGCGCGCCTCGACGCAAGGGTCCTCGGCGGAAACGTGGCGGCCGTCTCGCTCGTCTTCCTCGCATGCGTCCTGGTCTCTTGGGTCGTTCTCTCGAGGCTCAGGTACGGCCGCTACCTCTACGCGACAGGGGGCAACGAGGATGCCGCGCGCCTCTCGGGGGTGCCCGTCGTGCGGGCGAAGCTCCTCGCCTACGGGCTCTGCGGGGTGTTCGCCGCGGTGGCGGGAATATGCCAGGCCGCGCAGGAGGAGCAGGGCGACCCGGAGGCCGGAACCGGCTACGAGCTGACGGCCATCGCGATCGTCGTCATCGGCGGCACGAGCCTCGCTGGGGGGCGGGGCGGGGTGGGGCTCACCCTGATCGGCGCGATCACGATCGGCTATCTGGAGAAGATCCTCAGCATCAACGCCGTCCCGGAGGCGAGCCGGCTCATGCTGACCGGCGCCATCATCGTGGCCGCCGTGCTCCTCCAGAGAAGGAAACCCTGACCCCCAAACAAAAACCCCATGTCAAAACACGCCCTCTCCCTCGTCCTCACGCTTTGCCTCGCCGCCACCGCCCTTGCCGGCAAGCCAAGGCACGGCGACAAGTGGATCATCGGGATGAGCCAGTGCAACCTGGGCGAACCCTGGAGGGTCCAGATGAACGCGGACATCCTCAAGGCCGCGCGGGCGCACCCGGAGCTCGAGGTCGTCTTCAAGGACGCCCAGAACGACACCCTCGCGCAGGCCGCGCAGATCGGGGAGTTCGTGAACGCCGAGGTCGACCTCCTGATCGTCTCCCCGAAGGAGGCGGCGCCGCTCACCCCGCCCGTCGCCGAGGCGTTCAGGCGGGGAATCCCCGTGGTCGTGCTCGACCGCCGCGTCCTGGGGGGCGACTACACGCAGTTCATCGGGGCGGACAACCGGAGGATCGGGAGGGCTGCGGGCGAGTGGATCGCAAGGCGCCTCGCCGCGCTCCCTAGGATGAAGGCAGGCGGGCGCGCGCGCCTGGTGGAACTCAAGGGCCTCATGACCTCCACGCCGGGCCAGGACCGGGATGCCGGGTTCCGGGAGGCCATCAAGGGCGCGCCGGTCGACATCGTCTTCGAGGCCGACATGAAGTGGCTCGAGCCCGAGGCGCGCAAGGAGATGGAGTCCGCGCTCGCCGTCAACGAGCAGATCGACCTCGTGTACGCGCACAACGACCCGGGCGCCCACGGCGCCTACCTCGCCGCCAAGGCGGCGGGCCGCGAGGGGGACATCCTCTTCGTCGGGATCGACGGCCTGCCCCAGGAGGGGCAGGCCTACGTGAGACAGAGGCTCCTCGCGGCCTCCTTCGAGTACCCCACAGGGGGAAAGGAGGCTGTCGCCAGCGCCTTGCGGATACTGAACGGGGAGTCCGTGCCGAAGGAGGTAGCGCTTGAGTCCCGGGTCTTTACCCCCGATAATGTCGCTCGCGGCGGTGACTCGTTGTGACGGTCGGGGAACGGTAACGGGGTAGGGCACACATGGGTCATTGCCCCAAAAGCCCATGAAATCGGTCCTCCTTGTCGCCAGCGGCGACCTGCGCCAGTCGGCCAACGAAACCTGCTGGCCCGCCCAGCTCGAGATGGAGATGAAGCTCTCAGAGGCCGTATCCCGCCTCGGGCACCGGGTTGTAAGGGCGCATCCCTTCAGCGCGGCCAGGCGCCACGGTTTCATCGCGTCCCAGCGGGAGGGCATGGACGTGTTCGCGGGAATTGACCCGAAGCAGCCGCTTATCGTGGCCGAGGCCGTCTGGCAGTACTCGCACCACGTGCTCGCCGGGCTCATCTCCCACAGGGGGCCGATCCTCACGGTGGCCAACTGGAGCGGCACATGGCCGGGCCTTGTCGGGATGCTCAACCTGAACGCCTCGCTGGCCAAGGCGGGCGTCAAGTACTCGACGCTCTGGAGCGAGGACTTCACGGACGAGTTTTTCCTGAAGGGCCTCGGAACATGGCTCAAGACGGGGGTGCTCAGGCACCGGGCGAGCCACGTGAAGCCGCTCCGCCGGGCGAAGGTGCCCGTGAAGGCCAGGGCGGTCGCGCGAAGGCTCGCGGCCGACCTCCGCAAAAACAAGGCCATCCTCGGCGTCTTCGACGAGGGGTGCATGGGCATGTACAACGCGATCATCCCCGACGAGCTCCTTTTCAGGGCCGGGGTCTACAAGGAGCGGCTTTCGCAGTCCGCCCTTTACTACGGGGCCCGGCAGGTCGGCGAGTCCGAGGCGCGAGAGGTCTTCGACTGGCTGCGCGGGCGCGGGATGAAGTTCCACCTGGGGACCGACGAGGCCACCGAGCTGACGGAGAGCCAGGTCCTCTGGCAGTGCCGGACCTATGTCGCCGCGCTTCGGATCGCCGACGAGTTCGGCTGCGACGCGATCGGCATCCAGTACCAGCTGGGCCTCAAGGACCTCCTTCCGGCGAGCGACCTGGCCGAGGGCATCCTCAACAACAGCGACCGCCCCCCTGTCGTGAACGCCGTGGGCGACGTCATCCGCGAGGGGGAGCCCCTGACGACCTTCAACGAGGTGGACGAATGCGCGGGCCTGGACGGCCTCCTCACCCAGCGGGTCCACCGCGCGCTCGGCCAGCCCCCCGAGAACACGCTCCACGACCTGCGCTGGGGGGACCTGGACCGCAGCGGCACCGTCCCCGACTTCGTGTGGGTCTTCCTCATCTCGGGGAGCGCGCCCCCCGCCCACCACCCGGGCGGCTACAAGGGCACGGACTCGGTGCGCCAGCCCTCGGTGTATTTCCGGCTAGGGGGGGGCACCGTGCGGGGAATCGCCAAGCCCGGGGAGATCGTGTGGAGCCGCGTCTTCGTCCAAGGGGGGAAGCTGAAGATGGACCTGGGGCGGGCCAGGGTCGTCGACCTCCCGATGCAGGAGACCGACCGCCGCTGGCGGGAGACGACGCCGCAGTGGCCGATCATGCACGCCGTGACCTACGGAGTCTCGCGCGACCAGATGATGGCGCGCCACAAGGCGAACCACGTGCACGTTGCCTACGGCCTTTCCGCCAGCGACGCCGACCTGGCCATGTATGCCAAGGCGGCCCTGGCAGAGGAGCTGGGGCTCGAGGTGTGCCTCTGCGGGACAAAGGCCGACGGCTCGGCGTTTTGAATCCAGCGAGATTGCCCCGCCTACTCCGATCGCAGGGCCACCAAGGGGCTGACCTTGGTCGTCCGGCGAGCCGGCAACCAGCAGGCGAAGAGGGCCACTGCAACCAGCAGCAGCGCCGCGCACACGATGACGCCGGGATCCTTGCCCGGTAGCGCGGGAAGAATTCGCGACAGCGTCGTGACAAGGATGAAGGAGAGGCAGAGGCCGATCGCCGCGCCGATGCCGGCCAGAACGATCCCGTTCCTGACGAAAAGCCAGATGAGGTTGCGCGGCTGCGCCCCGAGCGCCATGCGAATTCCGATCTCCTTGGTTCTCTCGGAGGCGAGATTGGCCACGACGCCGTAGATCCCCACGGCCGAGAGGAGAAGCCCGAGGACCGCGATCTGCACGAGGATGCGTCGGAGGAAATTGAAGTAGGTATAGGTCTGTGCCGCGTCCTCGGCGGTCGTTGCCATGTAGTCAATCGCCAGGTCGGGAAGCAGCTGGGCCATCGCCCTCCGGACAGGTTCCTTCAGGATCCCCGGGTCTCCCGCGGTCCGCACGGTGAACACCACGCCGCCCCAGGTATCCTGGGCCCAGGGGCGGACGAACCGGAGGTTCGACATGCTCGGGTTGTAGAACTCGGCGCCACCTTTGAAATCCTGCATGACGCCGACCACTGTCGCCCATTTGCCTTCGCCGCTCGGATCGAGTTCCATGAGACGCTTCCCAATGGGCGACTCACCCGGCCAGTTCTTCCGGGCCATGGACTCGCTGACGATCGTGACCTGCTCCGAGTCAAATCGGTCCGATTCCAGGAATTCCCGTCCCTGGAGAAGGCGGATGCCGTACACCTTGAACCAGCCGGGACTGACGTTGAAGTAGCCCGCCTCGGGCTCGTGGCCCTTCTCGGGGGCTGGCTGGCCCTCGACCTTGAACTGCTGCATTCGGTTGCCCCAGGTGGGCGAGCCGCTCGAGATCGCCGCCGCCTCGACCCCCGGAAGGGCCCTGAGCGCCTCCAGCGCGTGCTCCCCGAACGCGAGGACCTTGGGATGGTTCTTGTCCCCGCCGAAGTTGTCCTGGTCCAGCTGTATGTCGCCGATGAGCTGCTGCCCCGGCTTCCACCCCAGATCCCGATGGGTCAGCCGGTAGATGCCGCTGACAAAGAAACCCGCCCCGGCGAGGAGCGTCACGGCCATCGCAAGCTCGATCACCACCAGGCACTGGCGGAGCCAGTGCCGCGAGCGGTCCGAGGTGGACCCACGGCCGCCCGATTTCAGCGAGGTCCCGAAGTCCTCCCGTGTGGCCATCCATGCCGGGACTGTGCCGAAGAACGCGCCCGAGACCATGGCGATTCCAAGGGTGAAGGCGATCACCCGCAAATTGAGGGGCATGTCCATTTCGAAGAAATGGACGACGAAGCTGTTGCTCCACACTCCCATCGCGATCCCGAGCACTCCCCCCGCAGTGGAGACGATGATGCTCTCCTGGAGCAGCATTCCGATCAGCCGCCACCTCGAGCATCCAAGCGCCATCCGGATGGCAATCTCCTGGCTGCGCCGCGTCGTCCTGACCAGCTGCAGGTTGGCAAGGTTGATGCATGCGATAAGGAGCACGAGGCCCGACAGGGCAAAGGTCATCCACGTGAGTTGCGCTCCGTCGTCGCCGAGCTGGTTCGTCGGGTAGCGGATGACCGCGAAGCGCCGGTCCTTGTTGGTCTCCGGGTAGTCGTGTTCCAGCCTTTTCGCGATGACGTCCATCTGGAGCTGTGCCTGCTTGATGGAGACGCCGGGCTTCAGCCTGGCCACCTCGGAATACCAGCCGACCTTCCGGACGGTACGGCTGTGCGTCACGGGGTCGAGATAGAAGAAAGCGGGGCGGCTATTGAAGAGCGCCGGGTCATTCAACGACGGCGGCATGACACCGATGACCGAGCTCACGCGGCTGTTCAAGCGCACGGGTTTCCCGAGGACGTTGGGGTCGCCGTTGAAATGCGAGTGCCAGAAAGAGTCGCTGATGAGGGTGACGAACGCCATGTGCTTTGTCTCGTCGTCTGTCGGAAGCCGCCCGAGTTGCGGTTGCACTCCGAGGACCGTGAAGAAATTGGCGGTCATGTAGAGGGCACCCACCTGGATTGGGGGTTTTCCGATCTCGGCGTAGCTCACCGACGTCAACGAAAAGGCCGCCACGTCCGTGAAGACCGTGTTCTGGTCCCGCTCGTCGAAGTAATCCGCAGGGGAATTCGGGACGTTTCCCCAGCGGGGAGCGGTGGACCAGAGCTGAACGAGCGATGCCGGATCGCCGTAGGGGAGCGCCTGCAGCAACAGGCGATTCAGGACCGTGAATGCGGTCGTGTTCACGCCGATCCCGAGCGCCAGCGTCACGAGGGCCACGAGGGTGAACCCCGGGTTCGCGGCCAGCTGGCGAAGCGCGTACTTCATAGCGGCGGCCACCATGGGGAATCTCGCACGGAATGCAAAATGTAAGCGGAGCCGCGCACGGCTCGTGGGGCGCCCGCTGTTCCCCTGGTCCCATGGCAACGACTGCCGGAAAACGGGGCACCCGCCCCACACCTGCATCGGCGCCATGGTGCACCGAACCGCCCGAAGGCGGGATGTAATCTACTCCGCCGCGCTACTTGAGCTTCGCAAGCAGCGCCAACGCATCCCCATTGCCGCTGGCGAGCGCCTTGCGCAGCCAGAAGATCGCCTGCGTCTTGGCTGGGGGAACCCCGAGTCCGAGGGAGTAGCAGAGGCCGAGATAATATTGCGCGTCCGGGTGGTTCTGCTCCGCCGCCTTCCTCCACCATTTCGCGGCTTCGGCCGGGCTCTTCGCGGTGCCTTCCCCCGCAAAATAGCTCAGTGCCAGGCAATATTGGGCCTCGGCATGGCCCTGATTGGCGGCCCTGCCCCACCACCTGACGGCCTCCGCCGAATCCCTGGCGCAGCCCTCCTCGCCATTGAAGCAGCAACCGAGCTCATACTCCGCATCGGCGAAGCCCTGTGCGGCCGCCTTTGCGAACCATTTGAGCGCCTCGCCGGGGTCCTTCCTCACGCCGCGACCCACCTGGTAGCAGACTCCCAGGATGTACTGGACCTGCGGGTCCCCGTCCTTTGCCGCCGCGATCAGCTGCTCGGTCTTTCGAAGCTCCCCAAGGGAGGGCTGGGCGCGGAGCACACCCTGGTCAGGGGCCGCTTCGCCCCCAAGGACCCTGCCCGACAACCCGCACGCCACGACCAAGGCGACGGCCATGCGAAGGCCCAGTACGGCCGACCTCCGCGGGTCAGGGGACGGGTTCATCGTGGGCTTCATTGCGTATTTCATGCCAGTTTCACTGTCGGCACGAAATCGCGCGGCTTAAGCCGCAGGCAGGCCTGTCCCAAGCCGAAGGATCGAGGGAGCCATCCCCGTCCCCCTGAGAAATAATTCGACGATTTCCGAAATACGGATCGATTGTTTCCTTCCGCATGCCCCCCCGACGCCTCCCCCGCCTGCCCGCTTGCTCGGGCGCATTCATCGTCCTCCTGGCCTTCGCCGCTCCGGCGCCCTCGCGCGCGGACGCGCCCCCTGCGGGCGATCCCGCGAAGGGCAAGGCCGTGTTCCAGGCGAACTGCGCCGTGTGCCACGCGACAGGCGAGGACAGGCAGGCCACGGCGGGGCAGGGGCCCGTCATCGGCGGGATCGTGGGGCGCCCCGCGGCCTCGATACCGTACTTCGGCTACTCCAAGGCGCTCAGGGCCTCGAACCTGACTTGGGACGCCGCCAATCTGGACAGATTCCTCACGAACCCGGGGGCGTTTGTCCCGGGGACGGCCATGGTGGTCATGGTCCCGGCGGACAGGGACCGCGCAGACCTGATCGCCTACCTTGCGACGCTCCCCAAGGTGGACCCCTCGACGCTCCTCGCGCTCGCCGCGAACGTCCAGAGGAGCGCGGGCGACTACCAGAACGACGCGCCAGGGACGGTCCACCGGGTCCGGATCGAGCTCCTGCCGGCCCCGTTTTCCACTCCCTCGGCGGGCAACGGCCCGACAAACGTGGAGCGGCCCCCCGGCGCGGCCCTTTCGGTGCCGGAGGGATTCTCGGTCAAGCTTTTCGCCTCGGGCCTCTCCGGACCGCGCCTGCTGCGCACCGCGCCGAACGGGGACGTCTTCATCGCGGAGACCCAGGCGGGGCGGATCCGTGTCATGAGGTCCGGGGACGGCGCCTCGGCCCCGTCCGTGAACCAGGTCTTCGCATCGGGACTCCAGGGACCCTTCGGGATCGCCTTCTATCCGCTCGGCGACTCGCCAAAGTGGATCTATGTCGGGAACCTGAACTCCGTGGTGCGCTTCCCCTACCAGAGCGGGGACCTCGAGGCGCGCGGCGCGTCCGAGACGGTCGTCCCGGTGCTGACGACCGGTGGAACCGGCGGGCACACCACCAGAGACCTGGCGGTCTCGCCGGATGGGAAGCGGCTGTTCATCTCGGTCGGCTCAGGCTCGAACGTGGCCGAGGGGGACTCGAAGACGGCCGGGCAGATCAGGGTCTGGGAGGCGGTGCACGGTGTCGGGGCTGCCTATGGTCCCGAGGCCAACCGGGCCAACATCCTTGTCACCGACCCCGAGGGGAGCCGTCCGCTCAGGATCTACGCGATGGGGATCAGGAACCCGGTGGGGATCGCCGTGGAGCCCTCGACCGGGAATCTTTGGTGCTCGACCAACGAGCGCGACGGCCTCGGGGACGACCTGGTCCCCGACTACATCACCCATGTGCGCGAGGGCGGGTTCTACGGATGGCCCTGGTACTACATGGGCAACCACGCGGATCCCAGGCACGCAGGCGCGAGGCCCGACCTGGAAGGCAAGACCATCGATCCCGACGTTCCCCTCCAGGCGCACTCGGCGTCGCTTGAGCTCGCGTTCTACACCGCGACCTCGGGAATCGCGGCGTTCCCCGCGGAATACCGGGGAAACATCTTCGCCGCCGAGCACGGCTCGTGGAACCGGGGCAACCGCACCGGGAGCAAGGTGATCAGGGTCCTCTTCAGGGATGGCCTCCCCACGGGGGAGTACCAGGACTTCCTTACGGGGTTCGTGGTCGACAACCACCGGGTTTGGGGCCGGCCGGTCGGTGTCACGGTCGCCCGCGACGGCGCCCTCCTGGTGAGCGAGGACGCGAATGACACGATCTGGCGGATCGCCTACACGGGCGCGCACCCCGGCAACTAGGGCCCGGCAATCGCCTTGCCCTGTGGGGCGAAGGCCGTATCCTGTGCCGCATGGGGCACGCGCCTATCCGCCTATTTCGGGCCTTTGACGGCCTCCTCCTCGCCGCCTGCTTCCTGCAGGTTCTCTGCGGCGGCGCCCGCGCGGCCTCGACCCGGGGATTCGCAATGGTGTCGTCCCACACCTACGAAGGCTACACCCGTCCGATGCAGGCCGACGGTTCCTTCCAGCCTGAGACCTATGCCTTCGGCAACGGGGGCCAGTGGGACATCGCGATGAGGGACGAGACGATCGACAATCTCTCATTCGGGCAGATTGGCCGGACCCTCGCCGGGTCGCTGGCAGGGCAGAACTACGTGCCCGCGACCGATCCCAAGACGACGAACCTCCTCATCGTCGTGTACTGGGGAACCACTTCCGGGTCGGCCGAGGCCCCGGGGTTTTCCGTCCCGACGACCAGGGGCGGCGTCCACTACGGGGGCGGGATCACGGAGCTCAACGACATCCGCAATGCGCGCATGCTCGGATTTGATTTCCCGAACAGGTCCATGGCGTTCAGGTTCGACCGCGATTCGCTCGTCGAGGAGATCGAGGCGAACCGGTACTTTGTCGGGCTCGTGGCCTACGACTTCCAGCTCCTGTGGAGGCACAAGGTGAAGAAGGTCCTCTGGGTGACGCGCTACAGCATCCGGGAGCACCGCAACCAGTTCGACATGGCGCTTCCCGAGATGACGCGGTACGCTTCCCAGTTCTTTGGGCAGGACAGCCACGGTTTCGTGGCGAGGCGCCTCCAGGACGGGCGCGTCGACGTGGGGGCGCCCAGGGACCTCGGCACGGTCGGCGAGAAGTAGGGCGGGTCCGCCGCCCGTGCGGCGACCGTCAGTTCGCGGCCTGCCGGATGATCTGAAGGAGCTCCTGCAGCTGGAAGGGCTTTTTCAGGAAATGCGCGAAACCCTGGGACCTGAACTTCTCGACCGTCTCCTGGTTCGTGAACCCGCTCATGAGGACGACGGGGATTTTCGGGTCGCGGGCGCGGATCTTCTCCGCGGCCTCGAGCCCGGAGAGGTTGGGCATGAGGTGATCAAGGATCAGGAGATCGATCTGGCCCTGGTGCTCGGCGTGGATCCTAACGGCCTCCTGCCCGTCGGACGCCACGAGGGTCTCCCAGCCGCGCCGCTTGAGGTACTGGACGAGCACCCGGCGGACCATTTCCTCGTCGTCGGCAACCAAGACGACCCCGGGCTCGAGGTGCGCCGCCGCCGGAACGGGCTCCTCCGGGGCCGCGGCGCCCCCCGGCGCGATCGGGATGTAGACCCGGATCGTCGTGCCGCTCCCCGGCGTGCTCTCGACCGCGATCGTGCCCTGGTGGGCGCGCAGGAGGCCCATGACGGCGGGCAGCCCGAGGCCCCTGCCCGCAAACTTGGTGCTGTAAAAGGGCTCGAAGATCCGGGCGCGGACCTCGGGCGTCATGCCCTCCCCGTCGTCGGCGACCGACATTTCCAGGTATTCCCTGCTCGCGAGGGTCTCGAAGGGCTGGCGCGACCCCGACGGGCCGTGGATGATCCGGGCCTTGAAGAGGACGCGGGTCGCCTTGGCCTCGGCGGAGTTGTTCACGAGGTTGAGGATGATCTGCTGGAGCTGGGCGGGATCCCCCCACACGAGGAGGTCCCCGGGGGGGAACTCGCAGAGGAGCTCGCAGTTCTTCTCTAACGAGACCCCGAGGAGCCCGATCGACTCGGCGACCAGGCTCGGCAGGTCGACGGCGGAGAACCGGGGCTCCGAGCGGCCGGTGTACATCATGATCTGCCGGCACAGTTCGGCGGCCCTGTGCCCGGACTGCTTGATCGCGACGAGGGCCTCCGGGACCAGGTCGGCGTTGATCTCCGCAAGCTCGGCGTGGCCCAGGATCGAGGTCAGGAGGTTGTTGAAGTGGTGAGCGACGCCGCCGGCCAGGACGCCGAGGCTCTCGATCTTCTGCGACTGGAGCACCTTGCGCTCGATCTGGAGCTGCCGGGCGTCCGCCTCGGCCTGGGCCCGGTGCACCGCAGCCTCCTGCTCGCTCCTCTGGCGGGCGAGGCGCTCCTCGGCGGACGCCGCGTTCAGGCTGAGGGCGATCCGGTGGGCCTCCTCCATGTGCCTGAAGGCCTCGTCCCAGCGTCCCTCGTCGCGGCAGAGGCTGCAGTATTCCTCGTGGATCGCATGGACGAAGTCGCGGTCCCTCGTCCCCGCGTGTCCCATGGCCTCGTCGAGCGCGGCGCCCGCGGCGGGCGTGGTCCTCTTGATCTGTGCGAAGGTGCACAGCAGGGACCCGAGCTCCCTTAGGTTGCCGTCACGGCGGGCCCGTGTGATCGCCGTGCACATGAGCGCGTCGGCGTCGCCGTGGCGCCCCGCCATGAGGTAGGCCTTCGCGACGCTCTCGCTCAGCTGGAGGTAGGAGTAAAGCCCGCTCCCGGAGAGCGCCACCAGGTCATAGCCGGAGATGAACGCAATGGCCTCGTCCAGCCGGCCCGCGCCTATCAGGGCCTCGACCAGGTTGCAGCAGTTCGAGAGCTCGCCCGCGAGGTTGCCGTGCTCGCGCTCCATCTCGAGCGTCCGGCGGGTGTGCTCGATCGCCTTGTCGTATTTCTTTTCGAAGAGGTAGATGTAGCCCAGGTTGGTGAGCGCGCGGGATTCGCCCGGGCTGTCCCCGCTCTCGCGGGCGATCTCAAGGCTCGCGCTGTAGGCCCCGATGGCGCGGGCCGAGTCGCCCATGCGCCGGTAGGCGATGCCGCTGGCGTTGATGGCGCGGGCCCGGCCGACTTGGTCCCCGATCTCTCGGAAGAGGGCCTCCGACTCGAGGCAAAGGCCGACCGACTCGTCGTTCCTTCCCTCCTCTCCGAGCGCGATTCCCTTGACCATGAGGCAGCTTGCGACGCCCTGCGCCCTGCCGAGCTGGCGGAAAAGGCGCAGGCCCTCCTCCGCCTCGGGATAGGTGTCCCCGAACTGGCCGAGGCGCACATGCGCCCAGGCAGCGTTGAGGGCGCATTCGGCGAGCCAAAGGCTGACCGAGTCGGCGTCGTTCCCGACCTGGGGGGCACGGAGCTGCGCGCGGACCTCCTCGACAATGCGAAGCGCCTCCTGCGGGTTCTGGTCGCGCAGGCGGAGGGAATCGGAAAGGGCGGCTTGGATTGGGTGGATGGCTGGGTCTCCCCCGGCGCCGTCATGGCACAGGGGGCGTACTTGTCTATCGGTCCTATTTTGAGCGACTTAACTCCAACCGAACCGGGGTGCAACAGGCCACGCCATTAGCGCCTCGGTGATTACGTAGCTCCTTGGCCAACGGGCGCCAGCACCGCGGCGCCAAAATCCCCTTCACCGGGCACAGTTTGGTCCGATGGGTGTCCAAGTAGGAGACGGCCGGGGACCCTGAATGGGGCCTGGAGCGCAGCAGCCCAAAATGCACACGCCACCGAGAATTTCGTTCCGATGATCTGGCCCTCAATCCATGACCGGGCCAGGTCGATATCAGCGCAGCGCGGGATCCCTCTTCATATGGCCTATTCGATCCTTGGGAAGGCGGGCGCCGCGCGGCGGCGCGCCCAGGCGTCCGCGGTCGCCGTGCCGGCGCCAAATCCCGTCGCATGGCCGAAGGCCCGGCTCTGGTATGCCGACGAGTAGGGGAGCTGCCGGCGCGCTTGTAGCCGGGCCCGAACGCGGCTAGGCGTCGGGGGCTCCCAACCCCGATTCCCGTGACATCCGACAAGGCCGCCCGAGCGGCCCCCATCTACCTCTACGGCATGATCGTCCATTCGACGATCCACCGGCTGGCCGGCGAATACCCGGAGGCGGACAGCTACCGCGAGATCGCGGAGACCCACCAGGTCCCCGGTGGGGAGACTGGCAACTCGGCGCTTGTCCTGGCCCACTGGGGCCACGCCGTGGGCGTGGGAGGGCCTTTCCTCGGCCGGAAGACGCGCGAAGGCGTGCTCTCGTTCCTCGGTCCCCGCGGTATCGACTGCTCCGGCCTGCACTACGACCCGGGGTTCGACGGGGTCTGCGACCTCGTCCTGGTCGGCGGGAAGACTCGGACGGTGTTCGGGACATTCGGGGCATATTTCAGCGGGCCCAAACGCTGGTCCGCCCCTGACCCGGTCGCCATCGCCTCGGCCGAGATCGTGGGGGTCGATCCCTTCTTCGGCGCCGAGTCCGACCGGGTTGCCGAGATCTGCGCGGAGAAGGGCAAGCGGTGGGTCACGATCGACTGCCCCCCGGGAAGCCCGCTGCACCGGGGCGCCGCGGCCACGGTCGTCTCCGGGGAATACCTGAGGAGCCAATTCCCTGGCGAGGACCCCCGCGAGGCCATGGGGCGCTACGCCAAGGCGGGACCGGGCCTGGTGATCTTCACCTTTGGAGCCGCGGAAATACTGTACGCCCGCGGAAGCGGCGCCATCCGCAGCCTCGCCCCCCACAAGGTCGAGGTCAAAAGCACCCTCGGCGCCGGGGACACCTTCCGCGCGGGGGTCATCCATGGGATCCTCTCGGGAAGGGACGACGCGGGGATCGTGGCCTTCGCCTCGGCGACCGCGGCGGCCGTCTGCATGCGGTTCCCGATGGCGCTCGACCCGCCGGGGCTTGCCGAGGTCGAGTCCCTCGCCGAGGGGCGCCCTTCCTACGCGGCGCTGCGGGCACGAAAGGGATTGTGGACCCCGGGAGGCGCGTGAAGATACTGCATGCCCATGGAAGCGAAGCCCATCTTCGAGGCCGAAATCGACGCCCCGCGCAACCTGCTTAGGACCCATTACCGGGGCCACATGACCGAGCCCCGGTTCAGGGAGGCATTCGGCCACTTCGAGGGCCTCCTCAGCCAGCTCAAGCCGGGATTCACGATCCTCGCGGACATGAGCGAACTCGACCTCATGGAGCTGGACTGCGCCCCCATCCTGGGGCGGATCATGGACCTCTGCAGGGCGAGCAAGGTGGGCACCGTGGTGCGGGTGATCCCGGACCCCGCCAAGGACATCGGCGTCAACATCCTGTCGATCGTCCACTACCGCGGGAAGGTCCCGATCGCGACCTTCGACTCCCTGGAGGAGGCCTTGAAGTCCCTCAAGGGGTGAGTGAGCCCGCGGCATTGATTTCGCGGGCGCCCCGGGTCATGATTGTCCCGATAGCAACCGCACCCGGAAAACCATAGAACTTCACACGCGACCGCCATGGCACTGAGCTTCAAGGAAATCGTTGACGCGACCCGGACCGAGTCCGAGGCGAGGCGGCTGAAGGACTCGCTCAAGTCCCTGAAGACGAGGATGCGCGACGCCGGGCCGACCCGCGGGTTCGCGCGGGCCCTGCGTTCCCGGGACTTCAGCATCATCGCCGAGGTGAAGCAGAGGTCGCCCAGCATGGGGCGCATGGCCGCGTTCGCCGAGGCCGACGCGCTCCGGGCGCACAAGATCTACGACAGGCATCCCGCCGTGAGCGCAATCTCCGTGCTCACGCAGCAGGCCTATTTCGGGGGGACGCCCCAGCTCCTGAGGCTGATCCACCGCGAGACCCGGAAGCCGGTCCTCAGGAAGGACTTCATATTCAGCGAGTACGAGGTCTACTACTCGCGCCACGTGGGAGCGGACGCGATCCTCCTCATGACGAATGTGGTGACGGACCCGAGGGAGTTCGCCGACCTGCACGACCTCGCGGTCGGCCTCGGGATGGACGTCCTGTGCGAGGTCCACACCGAGGCGGAACTGGAGATCCTGCCGGAGTCGGTGCGGATTTGCGGGATCAACTCCCGGAAATTCGGGAGCGACAAGAGGTTCTTCTGGTCGCAGATAGCTAGGAAGGTCAGGAAGGACGTCACCGTGGACCTCTCCACGTTCGACCTCTACGGGAGGCTGGCGGCGAGGCTGCCGGCCGAGTGCCTCAAGGTCGCCGAAAGCGGGGTCACGGCCTCGAACATCGACGGGATCCTCGCAAAGTACGGGTTCAACGCGGCGCTCATAGGGACGGCTCTCCTGAAGGGGGGGCATTACGCCACCGAGGCCGAGCTGGACAAGCTCCAGGCGGCGATCGAGCGGGCGAGGCCGTCCCATGAGGGCAAGCATCCAGCGGGCACCGCAACCAAGGTCGGCGAACTGGCCGCGCCCTAGGAAGCGCGCGAGAGTCCGGCGATCCTCCAAGCCATGCCACGTCCCACCAGCGCTCTCATCGTGGACGACGAGCCGCACGTCGTCGTGCTGCTGAGCGCCCTCGTGAGGCAGCTGGGCGTGTCCACGGTGTGGGACGCGCCCGACGGGGAGACAGCGATCCAGCAGGCCAAGGCGCGCGGACCCGATGTCGTGCTGCTCGACCTCAACATCCCTCAGGTCGACGGGCTGCACGTCCTTGAGAAGCTGCAGGCGGAGCACCCGAAGATGCCGGTCATCGTGGTCTCTGCCCAGAGCACCGTAAGGACCGTGAACCGCGCGGTGGAGCTCGGGGCCCGCGCCTACGTGCTCAAGTACGGCCCGAAGTCCGAGGTGCTCCGGCAGCTTTCGGAGGCCTTTGACGCAATCGCCACCAGGACGGACGACCTGCCCGTGAAGGAGGCCTAGGCTTTGGCGCCCTTCGCCGGGGATGGACAACCGGGGCCCGCAGCCCCAACCTCGGGCGTCCCTGCGTTCGGGGCCGAGGGCGGTCCCGATCCCGACGGATTCTCCCATAGACACCCAAGCCCATGATCTCTCCCCGGGCGGCGGTGCGCTGCGCCGGGCATTCCTGGCGGGAAACCGCGGCTGGGTCCTCCTGTGCGGCGCCCTGATCGCGTGGCTCCTGAGCGCGCCCGCGCACTCCGTCTCCAACCGCCGGTTTGGGGTCCTCTGCATCACGGTCCTCTACTTCGGCGCCGCAGACGCGTTCCGAAGGTCGGCCAGGCGCAGGGACCTCCCGGACAGGTTCCGTGCGGGCCTGAAATGGATCACCTGGGCCATGGTCCTGGACGGGCTTGGCGGCCTCTTCGTCCTGGCGCACGCGTTCCTCTATCCCGACAGCAACGCGCCCTTCAACCTGTCCGATGCCCTGTTCATCGCCACGTATCCCGCGATCCTTGCGGGCCTCCTGTGCATGCCCAGGGTGGAGAGAACCTCAATCGGCCCCGGCCGCCTCGCCGTAGACGGGGCCGTCTTTGCCGCCGGCGTGGGGCTTCCGCTCTGGTTCTTCGCGGTCGCCCCCGCACTGCCCACGGCGGCAGGCGTCGAGGGCGTGATGGACGTCGTCTATCCGGTGGTGACCTTCGGGGGGATCACGGCGCTCAACTTCGCGCTCCTCACGCGCAATCCGCTGCCCTCTAGGCGCGCGTTCGGGCTCCTCGTGGTCGCGATCAGCATAAGCTGGCTGGCCGACCTCCTGTACCTGCTCGACAGCGTCCAGGGTTTCCTCGCCCGGGGGCCGGTGAACTGGACCAATGTCTTCAACACGCTCTCGATAGCCGCGTTCTTCCTCTCGGCGGGCCGCATGGGGACCGACGCTCTGGCGCGCCCCGAGGCGGCGCAGCCCGCCGCGTCGAGCCCGCTGCCGATCATCACGGTCGTGGTCGTTAGCGGCTGGCTCGTCCTGTTCGCGGTCAGGGGCCATCTCGCGCAGGCCGCGGTCACCCCGATCTTCTGGAGCCTGGGCCTCCTCTTCGTGATCCTCTCGGTGCGGGAGACGTACTTCATCCGCGACAGCGCCCGGTGGATGACGCACGAGATCGAGCGCAAGAGCCGCGCCCGCTTCGAGGCCCTTGTCCACAACTCCTCCGATGTCATCATGGTGGTCGACACGGGCTTTGTCATCCGCTTCGCGAGCCCGGCCTCCTCGGGGGCGCTGGGAAGGGCCCCGGGCGCGATCACCGGGCTGCGCCTGCTCTCCCTCGTGCATCCCGACGACCTCGCGGCCGGGACCGAGTTCCTGGACCGGGTGCTCGCCTCGTCGAAGCCCGCGGAGTCGACCCAGTGGAGGCTCCGCCACGCGGACGGGACCTACAGGCACTTCGAGACCGTGGGCAGCAACCTGCTCGGAGAGTCCTCGGTTGGGGGCCTCGTGATCAATTCCCGGGACATCACCGACCGGGTCTCGCTCGAGGAGAAGATGCGGCAGAACCAGAAGCTCGAGGCCATCGGCCACCTGGTCGGGGGGATCGCCCACAATTTCAACAACATCCTGATGGCAAGCATGATGCGGCTCACGTTCCTCCAGGAGAACCGCGACCTGCCCTCGGATGTGCTCGCCGAGCTCCAGTCCCTGGAGAAGGAGGCGAAGCGGACGGCCGAGCTGACCAAGAAGCTCGTGATGTTCGCCCAGCAGCAGTACCTCAGCAAGGGCTCCGTTAACCTAAGGGAATCCCTGGGGCGCCTGCAGCCGGAGATCGCGAGGCTTCTCGGCGAGGGCATCCAGCTCTACGTGACGCGCGGTTCCCAGGAGCAATGGGTGGAGGCGGACGCGGGCCTGATCGACCAGGTGATCCTGAGCCTCTGCTCGAACGCGCGGGACGCGATGACCGCGGGAGGATGCCTTATCATCGAGGTCACCGAGGTCGCGCCCCCGGCCGATGCCGCGGATGCGAAGGGGCCCCTCGTCCGGCTGAGCTTCCAGGACAACGGGTGCGGGATGGACAGCTCGGTAAAGGCCCACCTGTTCGAGCCCTTCTTCACCACCAAGGGTGTGGGCGGGGGCCTGGGACTCGGGCTTGCGACCGTGCATGGGATCGTGAAGCAGCACGGGGGCTGGATCGAGGTCGAGAGCTCCCCGGGGAAGGGCAGCACCTTCCGGGTGTTCCTGCCGAAGGCCGCGGCTCCGGTTGCTGCCTAGCCTTAGGAGGCGATGGCGCCCTCACGGGGAATCGAACCCCGGTTAACGAGTTGAGAACCCGCTGTCCTAGCCGCTAGACGATGAGGGCGTACCGCGGAGCGTAGAAAGCTTCAAATTTGGGGCCCATCGTCAAGCAGCGAGTGCTCCCATTTTGCTTTATCGGGGTTTGGTCTTCCTATGGTATCGCCGCGTGCGGGACAACTTCCGGAAGATTCTCGGGGTGAACTTCTATGTCGCGGACCTCGAGGGCCTTCTCGATCTGGTGGACGCAGGGGGGCTTATCGTCGCCCCGTCGGCCCCGGTCATGGTGCGCCTCGAGGAGGACCCCGCGCACCGGGAGGCGGTCGAGGGTGCGGACTTGGCCATCACCGACAGCGGATTCATGGTCCTTTTGTGGCTCATCGCCACGGGCGAGCGGATCCAGAGAATTTCCGGCCTGAGGCTCCTGCGGGGGCTCTTTGAAAGCGGGCGGTTCCGGGGCAAGGGGGAGACCTTCTGGGTGATGCCCTCAATGGAGGACTCGGAGGTCAACCTCGCGTGGATCAGGAGCCAGGGCTACGCCGTGGGCGGGGAGGACGCCTACGTGGCGCCCATGTACCCGCGAGAGGGGCCCATCTCGGACCCGCGCCTGATCGAGGCCATTCGCGCCAGGCGGCCCGGGTGCGTGGCGATTTGCCTCAGCGGAGGGGTCCAGGAGAGGCTGGGGTGGGACCTCCGCAGGCACCTGGGATATAGGCCCACCATCCTCTGCATCGGGGGAGCGATTGCGTTCCTTTCCGGGCGCCAGACCGCGATTCCCGTCTGGGCGGATCGCCTGGCCCTAGGCTGGCTCTTCCGATTCAAGGGCGATCCCGTCGGATTTTCGGCAAAGGTGAAGGGTGTCGAGCGGCTGGCTTCGCTCATCTGGAGGCACAGGGGGGAAAGCGTCGCCCCAACCTGATTCCGGGTCCCCGGTCCGCGATCCGCTCCTGTCACCGGAATTCATCAGGCGGTGGTTGAACCCGAGGCGTTTCCGTGTTGGATGCCCCTGCCATGATCTTAGGACTCACGGGCTCCCTGGGCTGCGGCAAGTCGACGGCGGCGAAGCTTTTTGCCGAGCGGGGCTTCCGCCATGTCGACTCGGACCTGGTCGTCCGCGAGCACGTCCTGCCCCAGCCGAAGGTGACCGCCGCAATCCGGGAGCATTTCGGCGGCGGCGTCTTCCTTCCGGACGGGCAGGTCGACCGGCCCGCTCTGGGGGTGATCGTGTTTTCGGATGACTCAGAACGCATTTGGCTTGAGGAACTTACGCATCCGATCTATTTTGACCTCCTGCGCTCGACGCTTCGCGAGGGAGCGGGCGCTTCCTGGCTCGTGGAAGTGCCCCTCCTCTTTGAGAAGGGCATGGAGAATTGGTTTGATTTCACCCTCTGCGTAGCGTGTGATTCGCGTTCGCAACTCGCCCGTTTGGAGCAGCGCGGTTTGGACCGAGCGCTCGCCGAGCAACGCATATCTAAGCAATTGCCACTGGCTCGGAAGATCGAGCTGTCCGATCTAGTCCTATGGAACGACGGTTCAACCGGGTTCCTCAAGTCCCAGGTCGACCGCATCGTGGACTCCCTCGTCCAAGCCAAGGCAGGCGCCCCCTTCAAAGAAAACCCTGATGTCCATTCCTCCCAAGACCGACGACGACACGTCCGCACCCGATGAGGGTGCGGCGAAGCCCGCCAAGCGCGGACGGCCGCGCGCGCGCAAGGCCGACGCCGAAACTGCCGTGGCGAGGGAGGAGGCAGGGGAGTCGAAGAAGGAGGTTTTTGTCCCGGATAGAAGGCCCGAGGCCCAGGCTGAGCCCGCATCGGCGCCCCCCTCGGAGCCGTCCGGGAGCAACGGCCCCCGCGACGTGGGCGGCGACGAGCAGGGCGGACCCTCGGGCCAGGGGGGCGGCAGTGAGCGCCAGGGCGAAGGGGGCCAGAACGACGGCCGCCAGGGCGGGCAGGGAGGCCAGGGCGGCGGGGGCCGCGAGTGGCAGGACCGCAATTCCTGGAAACGCAACAAGCGCAAGCGCGGCCGGCACGGCGGCGGCCAGTGGCAGCCCGGAGGCCAGGGCGGAGGGGGGGGCAATGCGCCCCGCTACCCCCAGCAGCCTCCGCCGCCGGCCCCGCCGCCGGTCTACGGGGACCTGCCCGATCCCGCCCGCTTCGCGGACGTGGCGGCGCTCGACGCGCTCGCCAAGGAGATCTCCTCGGGCAAGGCAGAGCCGCTCTATCTCGACCACCTCTACGGTCTGACGCTGGCCGAGCTCGTGGCCTTCGCCCGCGAGCTGAAGGTCCCGTTCGAGGGCGCCCCCAACAGGCTCCAGCTCCTCCCCCAGATCTTCGCGAAGGCGACAGAGGAGCGCCGCGGGCTCGCGGACAGGGGCTACGTCGACCAGACCGACCAGGGCTTCTTCATCGTTCACGAGAAGGTGAACTACAGGCTCTATCCCGAGGACGCCTACCTCCCCGAGAGCCTTGTCCGGCGCTACGGCCTGAGGCGCGGCCACCAGGTGGACGTGCTGATCCAGCCGCCGCGCGACGGCGAGCGCTGCCCCTCGGTGATCCGGATCGACAGCGTGATGGGCAAGGAGCCCGAGGAGATCTCCAAGGTCACGCCCTTCGAGGAGCTCGTGCCGTACTATCCCCTGAAGAGGATCCTGCTCGAGGACGTCGACATCCAGAAGGATGTCTCGATGCGCGCGGTCGACATCCTGACGCCGATCGGCTTCGGCCAGCGCGGTCTTATCGTGGCGCCGCCGCGCACCGGCAAGACGATCCTCCTGCAGAACATCGCCAACTCGATCTCCGAGAACAGCCCGTTCGCGAAGCTGATCCTCCTCCTCGTCGACGAGCGCCCGGAGGAGGTCACCGACTTCAGGCGCCACACCAAGGGGGAGGTCGTGTCGTCCACCTTTGACGAGGCCCCGGAGAGCCATGTCCACGCGGCCGAGATGGTGGGCGAGAAGGCCCGGCGCCTCGTGGAGCAGGGGGAGCACGTCGTCATCCTCCTGGACTCGATCACGCGCCTGGCCCGCGCCTACAACGCGCTCGCCTCCAGCTCGGGCAAGATCATGTCCGGGGGCCTCGAGTCGAACGCGCTCCAGAAGCCCAAGCGGTTCTTCGGCGCGGCCCGCAACATCGAGGGCGCCGGGAGCCTCACGATCATCGGGACGGCGCTCGTCGACACGGGAAGCAGGGCCGACGAGATCATCTTCGAGGAGTTCAAGGGCACCGGCAACATGGAGCTCCACCTGGACCGCGGCCTCGTCGAGCGCCGGATATTCCCCGCGATCAACATCGACCGGTCGGGGACCCGCAAGGAGGAGCTCATCTACCACCCCGAGGAGCTCCAGCGGATCTACGGCCTGAGGCGCGCGATGCAGGGCCTGGGCCCCATCGAGTCCATGGAAATGTTGATTCAGCGCTTGAAGAAGACCAAATCCAACGCTGAATTCCTCCTGAGCCTAAGCCGACAGTAGCCAACCCTCCACGGTCCACCATGAGCTACGAGATGAACGAACTGCTCGAACTCGTTTTCGAGCAAAACGCCTCCGACCTCCATCTTCAGGTGGGACAGCCCCCGACGCTGCGGCTCTCGGGCAGCATGACGCCGATCGACGGGCCGGCGCTCCAGCCGATCGACACCGAGAAGCTGATGCTCTCCATCACCCCCGACGTGCACATCCAGAGCACGAAGCTCAACGGTGGCGCCGACTTCGGGTTCGCGTACATGGACAAGGCGAGGTTCCGCGTGTCGGTCATGAAGTCGAAGGGCAACTACGGCATGGTGCTCCGCCAGATCCCGAACCGGATGTTCGGCCTGCGAGACATCGGCATGCCCGACAGGATCAGGGAGCTCCTCTACCGGCCGCGCGGGCTGATCCTCGTGACCGGCCCCACGGGCTCGGGCAAGTCGACGACCCTGGCGTCGATGATCAACTACGTTAACGAGAACCGGGACGGCCACATCATCACGATCGAGGACCCGATCGAGTACTACCACAACCACAAGCGCTGCGTCGTCACGCAGCGCGAGGTGCATGTCGACGTGCCGAGCTTCTCCGAGGCCATCCGCCGCGCCCTGCGCCAGGACCCGGACATCATCCTGGTCGGTGAAATGCGCGACCTTGAGA
>PLXR01000031.1 GCA_003151495.1 Opitutaceae bacterium | reverse complement strand
CAGCAGGCCGAGGCCGTGATCGCGGCCCGCCAGAAGATCGTCTACGGCGCCGTGGGGATGGTGGAAATGGCCCTGCGGGAGCTGTCCGAGAAGGGTGTCGTCAAGCTCGACGAGGAGCGCAAGGCCGCGATGGTCTCGAACCTGCTTGTCGTCCTTTGCGGGGAGACCCAGACGCAGCCGGTGGTCAACACGGGCACCCTGTACAACTGACCTCTGCCGGCCCCCGGCCCGCCATGGCCCCCGTGAACCAAGTCTTCCAATCGGCCCCGATGGGCCGGCGGGTCATTGCACCGATGATGATCTCGGTCGCGGTCGTCTTCGGGGCGATGATCTTCAACCTGGGGTTCGTCATCAGGGCGCTTTCGTTCCACACGCCCTTCATGACGAAGGCCCTCGGGTCGCTCGCGCCGCTGATGGCCCTGGTCATCATGGTGCCCGTCTTCATCTTCGAGCGCTCAAGGACCTCGCAATTCCGCATCGAGGCGAACGTGCTTGTCCTCGGGAGGAAGCGCTTTCCCATGGAGGGACTGGTCTCCGTCGAGCGGGACCCGGATGTCCTGCGCCACGCCCTTCGTGTCTATGGCAACGGAGGTCTCGGGTCGATCCGGGGATTCTTCTGGAGCAAAAGGATGGGGAAGTTCTATGCGTTCCTGACCGGCACCGACCATGCGGTGGTCCTCCGCTGGCCGGGCAAGGTCGTGGCCGTGTCCCCCTCGGACACCGCGTTCTTCATCTACACCGCGAAGTCGGCGGCCGGCCTCAAATGAACCCGGGCATTTCCGAATCCTAGGGATGGCCGACGAAAGAAAGGCATTCCTGCTGAGGACCGACCCCTCCCTCTGGCGGGAGATCGAGAAATGGGCGGCGGACGAGCTCAGGAGCGTGAACGGCCAGATCGAGTTCATCCTGCGCGAGGCGGTCCGCCGCAGGCGCGGTCCCGGCGGGCAGCCGCAGGAGCACGCCGGCGACGCCGCCGGCCCGGCCTCCCCGCCTCCCACGGGCTGAGCGGGGCCGCCCACGAAGGGCATTGCCTCGGGCGCGACTTCGGGGAATTTTCTCCGGCACACGCGTGCCACCCTGCCGTCCATGACATCGCCCGAAGCCCTGCAACGGATCGCCGCCCTCCGCGCCGAGGTCGCATCCCACGACGAGCGCTACTACCGCAAGGCGCGCCCCGAGGTGGGCGACCAGGAGTACGACCGGCTGAAACGGGAGCTCGGGGACCTCGAGAAGAGGTATCCGGGCGCGGCCGCCGCCGCGGGGGCGGAGACTCCCACGCTCAGGGTGGGGGACGACCGGTCCGAGGGCTTCCAGAGCTACAGGCACCGCCAGGCGATGCAGAGCCTCGACAACACCTACTCCGAGGCCGAGCTGCGGGAATTCCATGCCCGGCTCGTCCGCCTGCTCGGCCGCGAGGAGCTTTCCTATGTCGTCGAGCCGAAGATCGACGGGCTGGCGGTGAGCCTGACCTTCGAGAAGGGTGCCCTGGTCCGCGCGGTCACCCGCGGAAACGGCGTGGAGGGCGACGACATCACGGCAAACCTCCTCACGCTCAAGTCGCTCCCCCGGAAGCTCAAGGCATCCGCGCTTGCGCCCGTCCCGGACATGATCGAGATCCGTGGCGAGATCTTCATGACGCTCGCCGAGTTCGACCGGATCAACGCGGCGCGCGACGAGGAGGGCGAGGAGCGCTACGCCAACCCGCGGAACCTCGCCGCGGGCACGGTGAAGCTCCTCGACCCGCGCGAGGTCGCCGGCCGCCGGCTCGAGCTCGTCCTCTACGGGGTCGGCGCCTGCGAGCCCGTCCACGCGGGCGGTGACACGCAGTCGGGCTACCACGCGCGGCTGCGCGCGTGGGGGCTGCCGACGGTCGAGAGGACTTGGACGGCCCGCGGGATCGACGAGGCGTGGGCAGCCATCGGCGAGCTTGACCGGATGCGGGCCGGGTTTGCCTACGCCACGGACGGCGCCGTGGTGAAGCTCGACTCGCTCGCCCTCCAGCGGGAGGCCGGGAGCACGAGCAGGGCCCCCCGGTGGGCGATGGCCTACAAGTTCGCGGCCGAGCGGGCCGAGACCCGGCTTCTCGCGATCTCGGTCCAGGTGGGGCGGACGGGCGTCCTCACGCCGGTCGCCGAGCTTGAGCCCGTCCTCCTCGCGGGCTCCACCGTGTCCCGCGCCACCCTCCACAACCGAGACGAAATCGCGCGCAAGGACATAAGGGTGGGGGACTTCGTCTACGTCGAGAAGGCAGGTGAGGTCATCCCCGCCGTCGTCGCGGTGAACACCGCCCGCCGCGCGCCGGAGTGCGTGGCTTTCAGGTTTCCGACCCGCTGCCCGTCCTGCGGGTCCGCCGTCGTCCAGGTCGAGGGCGAGGTTGCCCTGCGCTGCCCCAACTACGAATGCCCGGTCCAGGTCCGGCGCAGGGTGCAGCATTTCGCCTCGAAGGCCTGCGTGGACATCGACGGGATGGGGGAGGCCATGGTGGACGTCGTGGTGGAGAAGGGGTGGGTCCGCGGCGTCGCCGACCTCTACCGCCTGAAGCGGGAGGATCTCCTCGGCCTGGGCAAGAGCGTCGAGAAGTCATCGGACAACCTCCTCGCGGCGATCGAGGCCAGCAAGGGCAAGGAACTTTGGCGCTTCATCCACGGGCTGGGGATCCCGCACGTGGGCGCCGCGGCCGCCAAGGACCTGGCGGCCCGGTTCCCTAGCCTGGAGGCGCTCTCCGAGTCCAAGATAGAGAATTACATCGGCAAGGCGAAGGAGAGCCTGATCCCGGGCATCGGGAAGACCATGGCTGACGCGATCCTCTCCCATTTCAACCAGCCGATCAACCGGACGCTGGTGCGCGACCTGGCGAGGGCCGGGGTGGCCCCGGCCCCGCCCGCGGCGGTCGCGCACGGGACGGGCCCGTTCCTCGGGAAGACATTCGTGCTCACGGGCACGCTCCCGTCGATGACCCGCGAGGCGGCGGCCGCGAGGATCGAGGCCGCTGGGGGCAAGGTCTCCTCCAGCGTGAGCAAGAAGACGAGCTACGTCCTCGCGGGCTCGGACGCGGGATCAAAGCTTGATAAGGCGCTCGCCCTCGGAGTCCCGGTGATCGGCGAGGAGGACCTGCTCTCGCTCCTGAAGGGCTGATGCGGCCCGGGCGAGTTTGGTCCTACTGCAGGGCCATGGAGAGCTCCTGCATGAACGCCTGGGCGTGGGCGGTCGACGGGCGATAGCCCGGCTTGCTCACCTCGATGAGCCCCGGGCGGCCCTGCAGGTCCACGATCCACTTGCCGGTCACGCCGTCGGGGAAGGTCACGGTCCCGGTGGCCATCGCGGACGGGTTCAGGTTCACCTTGTCGACCGTGACGAAGACCCCGGTGGGCGGGTGGGGCTCGTCTTCGCCGGGAGCGTCGTCCGCGGGCGAGAGGCCGAGCTTCTCCTTGGCCTTGTCGATCAGGCCCTTCTTCTCGGGCGCAGGCTGGGCCGGGGCCGTCTTGCTGACGTCGCTCGCGTCCACCTTGGGGGCCGGGTCCTTGAGCAGGAGGTTCAGGTCGTCGACCAGGAAGCGGACGTCCATGTAGGTCATCGAGACCTTCAGCTGGTCGGCCATCTTCTTCTGGACGGTGTAGAGGTTGTCGCCGGCGGCGACCCATTCGGACACCGCCTTCGTCTGCTCGGGAGTGAGGGTCATTGGGAGGATTCCAAGATAAGCCCAATTTCCCCGGCAACTCAAGCCGGGGCCGACGATCAGACCCCTAGCGGGAGAGCTGCGTCTTCAGGAACTCGATGCTGGTGCGCATCGACGCGTCCTGCTCCATCATGTTGTCCACGGCCTTGCAGGCGTGGATCACCGTCCCGTGGTCGCGGCCGCCGAAGGCGTCCCCGATCTCCTGGAGCGAGTGCTTCGTGAGCGTGCGGGCGAGGTACATGGCCGCCTGGCGGGGGATCGCGATGTTGTTCGGCCGACGCTTGCTGGTCATGTCGCTGTGGCGGATCTGGAAGTGGTCGGCGACGCGCTTCTGGATCGTCTCGATCGTCAGGATGCTCTGGGCCTGCTCGACAAGCATGTCGTGGAGCAGGCGCTCCGTGGTCGCCAGGTCGAGGGGCTTGTTGCTGAGCGCGCTGTAGCTGGCGACCTTGATCATCGCCCCCTCCAGGCGCCGGATGTTCTTCGTGATGTTCTGGGCGATGAAGGTGATGATGGGGTCGGGAAGGCCGCATTTGAGCGCCGCCGCCTTGGTGCGAAGGATGGCGATGCGCGTCTCGAGGTCGGGCGCCTGGATGTCCGCCGGCAGGCCCCACTCGAAGCGCGAGACCAGCCTCGCCTCGAGCTTCTGGATCTCGCTCGCCCTGCGGTCGCTGGACAGGACGATCTGCTTGCCGGACTCGAAGAGGTCGTTGA